>NZ_JBDGMM010000035.1:0-58754 GCF_057655165.1 Leifsonia sp. Soil_N53 | reverse complement strand
CGTTCGGCCTCCTCGGCGGCATGCCTGCGCTCCTCGGCGATGGCCTGCTCGCGGCGGGCGTGCGCTGCGGCCTCCGCGCGCGCGGTGGCGAGGCGCCTGTCCTCCGCCCGGCGCAGGATGCGCTGCTGCTCCGCGACCGTCTTCGCTGTCGCCTCCATGCGGACCTCGTCCGGAAGCTCACTCGTCTCGGCCAGGATGCGCAGCGTCTGCTGCAGGCGCACGGCGTTGCGCTCGGTCGCCAGGTACTCGCGGCGACGCAGCCACACCGGGACGAGGTAGGCCAGCCAGAGGGCGGCCGCGATGGCGACCACGACCCCACCGCCCATCACATCCCCATTCATGCCTCTACGGTAGGGGTCCCCCGGGCGGCGCCCCGGTCAGCGCCCGGGTGTGTCTTCGATGGAGAAGACTCTCAGCGCGCTCGCGACCGGCGTGCAGCACGCCCACGAGCGGGCCCCCAGCACGCGCGGGAGCACGCGACGCTCAGTGCCGCCGGGCCACCGGGAGCGGGATGGCGGCTGCGGAGCGGTCCTCCGCCGTCACGGCCGCGGCCTCCGCCGGCGCCTCGCCGTCCAGCCAGCGCCGCAGCACGCCCTGCTGCAGCTCCTCGGAGACCAGGCCGAAGCAGTAGTGGTCGCGCCAGTCGCCGTTGATGTGGATGTAGCGCCGGCGCAGCCCCTCGTAGCGGAAGCCGAGCTTCTCTACGACGCGCAGACTCGGCGCGTTCTCCGGGCGGATGCAGATCTCCATGCGGTGCAGGCCGAGCTGGTAGAAGCAGTAGTCGGTCGCCAGCGCGACCGCGGTCGGCGTGATGTTGCGGCCGGCGAACTCCTCCGCGATCCAGTAGCCGATCGTGGCGCTGGAGAGCGAGCCGTAGGTGACCGACGAGACGTTGAGCTGCCCGGCGAGCCGGCCGTCGTACTCCACGATGAACGGGAGGCCGTGCCCGGCCCGGGCGTTCGCCAGGAGGGACCGGATGCTCGCCCGGGTGTCGAACGAGCTCGGCGCGTAGGGGCTGGTGGCCTCCCACTGCCGCAGCCAGGTGCGGTTGTCGAGCAGCGAACGTTCGAGGGCGCGCGCGTCCCGCAGGCGGATCGGTCGCAGTCCGATGCGTCCCTCGCTGAGCGTGGGGATGACGAACGCCACGGCGTCCTCCTTCTGCGACGACCGTCGCCGCAGGTATGACGCTAGCGGTTAACGCCCCCGGACGCGTCAGCCGTGTCGGTCGGCATCTCCTCGAGGATCTCGCGGGGCTCGTCGCGGAGTCCCTGGGCGAAGTCCTTCAGCCACGGCCGCAGCTCCGGGCCGAGGTCCTCGCGGTCCGCCGCGAGCTGCACGATCGCTTTGATGTAGTCGAGCCGGTCGCCGGTGTCGTAGCGACGGCCGCGGAAGACGACGCCGTACACACCGCCGGTCCAGTCCGGCGCCTCCGCCATCGCCTGGAGGGCGTCGGTGAGCTGGATCTCGCCGCCGCGGCCGGGCTCGGTGCGCTCGAGCACGTCGAAGACCTCCGGGCGCAGCACGTAGCGGCCGATGACCGCGTAGTTGGAGGGCGCCTTGTCGGCGTCCGGCTTCTCGACCAGGCCGGTGATGCGCACCACGTCGTCGTCGCCGGTCTCCTCGATGGCGGCCGCGCCGTACAGGTGGATGGACTCCGGCGGCACCTCCATCAGCGCGACGACCGTCGCGTTGTAGCGCTGCTGGACGTCGAGCATGTGCTGCAGCAGGTCGTCGCGGGAGTCGATGATGTCGTCGCCGAGCAGCACCGCGAACGGCTCGCGGCCCACGTGCATCTTGGCCCGCAGGACGGCATGGCCGAGGCCCTTGGGGTCGCCCTGGCGGACGTAGTGGAGGTCGGCGAGCGAGGTCGAGTAGTTGACCTTCTGGAGCCGGTCGGTGTCGCCCTTCTTCTTGAGGGTGTCCTCCAGCTCGGCGTTTCGGTCGAAGTGGTTCTCCAGCGCGTTCTTGTTGCGGCCGGTGATCATCAGCACATCGTGCAGCCCGGCGGCCACGGCCTCCTCGACAACGTACTGGATCGCCGGCTTGTCGACGACAGGCAGCATCTCTTTGGGCATCGCCTTGGTCGCCGGGAGGAACCGGGTGCCGAGGCCCGCTGCGGGGATCACTGCTTTCGTCACGTGGTTTGCCATACGGCCCACAGTATCCGCATTGCCGGCGCTCCCGGAGGGATCTTCTAGGATTGCGCTATGGACACGGACACCGCCGCCCATCGCAAGCGCGCACTGCGCGCCGAGCTGAGGGAGCGGAGGCAGAACCTCACGAGCACGGAGCGCCAGGCCGCGACCGCGGGAATCACCCGCAACTTGATCGACCTGACGACGGACCTCTCTGCGCGCTCCGTGGCCTGCTACCTCTCGACCACGATCGAGCCGGACACCCGCGGGTACGTCAACTGGGCGCTCGCGCAGGGCCTGCGCATCCTGCTGCCGGTCTCCCGCGAGGACGGCCTGCTCGACTGGACGACCGGCGACGGGGAGACCGAGACCGAAGGGCTGTTCGGGATGCCGGAGGCCGTCGGCGAGCTGCTCGGGCCGATCGCGATCAACGACGTCGACCTCATCCTGGTGCCGGCGGCCGCCGTCGACGCGGGCGGCATGCGGATGGGCTGGGGTCGCGGCTATTTCGACAAGACGCTCGGCAGCATGGAAAAATGTCCCCCGGTCTATGCCGTCGTCTTCGACGGCGAGCTCGTGGACGAGGTCCCACGCGAACGGCACGATCAGCCGGTCGACGGCGCGGTCACCCCGACCCGCATCGTCCAGTTCTCCTGACCCACGACACCACACGGAAGACCATGCCCACCTACTCCTACTCGTGCCGCGACTGCGGCCACGCCTTCGACATCCATCAGGCGTTCACCGACGACGCGCTCAGCGTCTGCCCGAACTGCGGCGGCCACCTGCGCAAGGTGTTCGGCACCGTCGGCGTGACCTTCAACGGCTCCGGGTTCTACCGGACCGACTCGCGCGGCGGCACGAAGTCGACGGGAGGGTCGTCGTCGGGATCGTCGTCGTCCGGTTCGTCCTCGTCGGGGTCGTCGTCGTCGGGGTCGACCTCGTCGGGGTCGACCTCGTCGGGTTCGTCGTCATCCGGGTCGTCGTCGTCGGGTTCAGCGAGTTCGTCGGGTTCATCGAGTTCCGGCTCCGCCGCCTGACTCGCACCCCAGCACCACCAGTTCCATCCATCGAGCGAAAAGGACCGGTCATGCTCAAAGGCTTCAGAGAGTTCATCCTCCGCGGGAACGTGATCGATCTGGCGGTCGCCGTGGTCATCGGCGCCGCGTTCACGGCGGTGGTCACGTCGATCGTGACGAACCTGTTCAACCCGCTGATCAGCGCGTTCTTCAAGGCGAGCACGCTCGACGAGGCGATGATCGTGCCGCTCAACGGCTCCGATATCAAGTTCGGCGCGGTGCTCGGATCGGTGATCAACTTCCTTATCGTCGCCGTCGTGGTCTACTTCGTCTTCGTCTTCCCGATCAACAAGCTCAAGGAGCGGATGGACCGCCTCCGCAAGAAGGGCGTCGTGGAGCCGGACGCCCCGGTCACCGAGCTCGACCTGCTCTCCGAGATCCGCGACCTCCTGCAGGCCCAGCAGTCCCCGCCGGCGGCCGGAGCCGGCCGGCACGCCGACCCGACCCCCTAACGGCGCGGGCTCGGCAGCGCGGGCACAGTAGTGCCGGCTCAGTAGTGCGGCGGCACGTCCCGCCGCAGCTGCTCGTCGTTCGGCGACCACGAGCCGTCGTCGCGGTCCCGTTCCGGAACGCGCGGCGTCGGGTCGGCGCCCGGCGCGCCGCCGCGCTGCACGCGGCGCGGCCTGCGCGCGGGACGTTCGGCGTCGGGCTGCTGGGTCACCCCTCCAGGGTAACCGTCAGAGCTGCGGGAGCGTGATCGGCGCCGTCTCCGTGCTCGCCTCGTCGTTGACTCCGATGAGCCGGGCGATGCGGGAGGCCACCGTGTCGGGGTCGGCGAACAGCTCGAAGCTGTGCACGCGGAGGTAGTGCCAGCCGAGGCGGCGCAGCACGTCCGGGCGCAGCCGCAGGGATTCGCGCAGGCTGCCGCGGTTCACGTCGTCGTCGGTCTCGACCACCACCGCGCGGCCGGCGTTCGACGCCACCAGCGTGAGCTTGCCCCGGTAGCCGATCTGCACGTCCAGCCCGCGGCGCGCCAGGCGCTTGGCCAGGTCCACCACCATCGGGTCGGCGTCCGGGCTGAGGTATTCCGGGGCGGCGGCCTGGAGCTGGTCGGCCTCCCCCAGCACCTGGGCGAGCGCCGCGATGCCGTGCCGCATCCGGGAGTCGTCGATGTCGTCGGGGCGGAAGCAGGAGACGATCTCCATTCCGCGGCGCGCACGGGTCATGCCGACGGCGAGCAGGCGGTCGCCGCCCGGCTCGGCCAGGGCGCCGAAGTTCGACAGCAGGCGCCCGTGCGGGGTGCGGCCGTAGCCGATCGAGAACACCACGCGGTCGCGGCTCTGGCCGACGGACTGCTCCAGCGTCACCACGCTGAACGGCTCCGGCCGGTCGCCGAGGATGAAGTCGGCCAGCTCGGTGCGCTTGGCGAACGCGGACAGCACCGCCTGGTTGACGCGCACCGCGTGCCGCTCGCTCGCGGTGATGACCATGAGGGACTCGCGCGGCCGCTCGGTCGCGTGCCGCAGCACCAGCTCGACCACCTTCGCCACCTCGGCGTCGGTGCTCTCGACGGCGCCGGTGTCGCTGTCCGGCATGCCCTGCCCGCCGGTCACGTAGTGGAGGGCGAGGCTGCCGTGGCCGAGGTAGGTGCCGGCCCAGGGCAGCGAGTCGATGTTGCCGCCGTAGAACCGGCGGTTGACGAGCTCGGCGAGGTCTTCGCCACCGGCCCGGTAGCTGCGCGCGAGCGTGTACACGGGCAGCAGCTCGGAGAGCCGGGCGAGGGCGGAGTCCGCGTGCAGGGCGTCGACGTCGGCGGCCTCCACCGTCGTGCCGTACTCGTGCACGCCGACATCGAAGCGGGACGGGGTCTGGGTGACCGGGTCGCCGAACGCCACCACCTGGCGGGCGCGGCGCAGCACGGGGACGTTCTCGGCCAGGCTGGACGCGCCGGCGTCGACGAGGACGACGGTGTCGAACGCGACCTCCGCGTCGATGGCGGGCACCTCGTACGGCGAGATCAGCCAGACCGGCGCGAGCGGGCGCGCCAGGTGCGGAGCCACCGCGTTGAGCGTCGCCGCGGTCGGCGTGGTCGTGGTCAGCAGCTTCTTGAGGGCCTTGGCCTCGTCCGGCCAGTCGACGATGCCGATCTTCCAGGTCTCGGCGAGCATCCAGGCGAGCTGCTTGCCGGTGGCGGAGGCGTGCGCCTCGTCCACCAGGCGGAAGTCGGCCTCCAGCCGGTCGAGCACGCTGGTGTTGCCGCTGAGCAGGGCGCGGTCGGAGGCCAGCAGCGCCTCCAGCACCGACTGCCACCAGGCCAGCTCCAGCTCGGCGCTGACCTGCGACTCGGGCACGTGACGCACCGACAGGTCGGACAGCAGCGGGTCCAGCCCGCGATCGCGGAGCTGCCCGAGCAGCGCGGTGCGCTCCTGCAGGTTGGCGAGCACCTCGGACTCGGCGGCGAGGCCGGCGATCTGGCGGGTCAGCTCGTCCACCGGCAGGGCGGCGAGCGACTGCGAGGTCCCGACCCGGCGCAGCGGGATGTCCAGTCGCGCCAGATCCTCAGCCACACGCTGGTAGGCCACCTGCACGTCGGCGATGCCCACGGGCACCTCCGGCACCACGCCGGCGACGGCGAACCGGTTCCACAGGATGCGCTGCTGCTGGATGCGCCGCAGCGCCTCGTTGAGGTCGGTGACGTGCACGCCGGGGCGCACGTACTCCAGGGCGAGCTTGCGCAGGCGGCGGCGGTTCGCCCCCGACATCGCCGGGGACTCGCGGCGGGAGGAGGTGGCGGCGATCAGCTCGGCGATCGAACGGTCGAAGACGGCCGGCGTGAAGCGGTCGAGCGTCTCCCGGACGTCGAGCAGCAGCCGCAGGTAGACGCCGAGTTCGGCGATCGACTCGAACGGCCGCATCCTGGTCTGGCCCATCAGCGCCTTCGCACGGTCGAGCAGCCGGGGCAGCTCGGCGCGGCTGAGCTTCTTTGCGAGGTCGTGGGCGGCCTTGCCCTCCTCGGTGGTGGCGAACGAGGCGCCGTACCAGGGCGAGTCGTTGGGGCCGTAGCGGAACTCGCCGAGGCGGGCGGCGCGGATGAGCGCGTCGGCCGCGGCGTCGCGGCCGGACGCCAGCACCTCGATGGAGGCCCGGCTGAGTCGCGCGGTCGTGGACGGCGGCGACGGCAGCAGCGCGAGCCGGGACAGCTCGCGCAGCGCGTCGAGCACCGAGACGTGCAGCACCGGGTCGCGGCGCGCGAGGGCGCTCCGGTAGTCCAGGAGCACCTTGCGCAGGCGCACGAGCGCGTCGTCGACATCGGTGACGCGCGGCTGCTCGGCCTTCTCGTTGCGGCCGATCGACTGGATGAGGTCGCGGCGGAGGCTCCGCGGGGTGACGGCGACGCCGGGGAGCCCGACCTTGGCGAACCGCTGGGCGATGTCCTCCAGGCTGGAGCGGCGCGGACCGACCACAAGGACGCGCTTGTGCTGGGCGACCAGGGCGCCGACCGCGTTGACGATGGTCTGGGTGCCACCGGTGCCGGGGAGGGTCTTGACGACGAGGGAGTTGCCCGCGGCGATCTGCGCGACCACGTTCTCCTGCTCCTCGTCGGCGTCGAGCAGCAGGGAGTCGGTGGCCGGCGGCCGCTCGTCCTGGCGGATCGGCTGGGCGGGGCTGAAGGCGCTCTCGATGGTCGTGCGGGCGGTCGGGTTGCCGGCCAGGGCGTCCAGCAGCGGGGCGTCCAGGTCGTCCGCCTCGGCGCGCAGCGCGGGGGCGACGTCCACGAACGACGACACCACCAGCCGCGGCTGCACGTTGAACCACGGCAGGTGCGAGGTGAGCCCGCGCAGCCGGTCGATCACGGGCTGCGGCTTGAACGCGCCGTTGTCGAGTGCGAGGGCGACGAACGCGCTCGCGTCCAGGGTGATCTGGAACTGCTCGGCCAGGGCCCGCGACAGCTCCGGGTTGAGGAACGGCTGGCCCTTCAGCTTCAGCTCGAAGTCCCGGCCGTAGCGGCGGATCGCCATCGGGCGCAGCAGGATCGGCGCCAGGAACTCGTCGGGGCCGTGCCGCCACTGGGCCAGCCCGATCGCGAGGTGCACGGACTCGATCCCGCGGACCGAGCGCAGCTCGATCCCCTTGGCCGTGATCGCGTTGGCCGCGGCCCGCGCGGTGCGCAGCGCGAGCTCGTCGCGGATCAGGCTGGAGAGCAGCGTGCTCTGCCCGGTGATGAACTGCGGGAGCCCGCCGGGATGCGTCGTGCTCAGCTCGATCCGGGTCCGCGGGCTGTCCTCGAAGTGCAGCAGCGGGGAGGCGCCGCCGATCGCAGCGATCTCGTCGCGCCAGCGCGTCCAGACCGGTTCGGCGATGTTGCCGGCCACGAGACCGGCCTCGCCCAGGCTGAGCGTGTGCGGCGAGGTGGTGTTGGCGGCGGGACGCAGCGCGTCGCCCTCGGGCACGTCGGACGTCATGTCGTCGTCGTCCTCGCTCTTCCTATCCAGTCGCCACACACCGACACCCTACGTGCCGAACGACCAAACTCCCGGCAATCGGCCGGGTTTCGCGCCAACTCGCCGATCAGGAGGGCGTCGCCCGGGAGGCGGCCGGCTCGGGCACGGCCTCCCTGCCTCCGCGGGCGCCGCCGAGGAACACCAGGGCCAGCACTCCGCAGAGCAGATAGAGGGAGGCCTGCGCGTCGAGGACGTGCACCGTCCCGGCAGACGAGGCGATCAGCCCCGCCAGCAGGAGGCCGACGCCCTGGGCCGCGCCCGACAGCGTCTGCACCGCCGCGATCACCCTGCCGAGCGCCGCCCGCGGCGTGACCGTCTGCACGAGGGTGATCTCCCCCGTCGCCGTCGCCACCGCGGGCAGGCCCATCGCGATGAAGAGCCCGGCGTAGACCCAGACGGCCGTGGTGACCGGCGCGAGGTTCCAGGTCAGCAGCGACAGGGCGCCGAACACCAGGTAGCCGCCGCCGATCAGCCAGCGCGGCGCGAAGCGGTGCACCAGCAGGCCGGCGAGGAGGCCGCCGAGCACGCCGCCGATCGCCTGGACCCCGCGCAGGAGGCCGACTTCGGTGTCCCCGGCGTGGAGGTTTTCGGTGACGTAGACGATGAAGAGGACGAGGAACACGCCCTGGGCCACGCTGCCGATGACGGCGATGACGGCGACCGTCGCCAGTTCGCGGCTGCGGACGATCGTGGCGATGCCCTCCACCCACTCCCGCAGCAGCCGGCGCTCGACGGCGGGCGCCGGCTCCTCGCCCGGATCCGGGACGCGCGGCGGCAGCGGCCGGGTGAAGGCGACCAGGACCGCGGTCACCGCGAACGACACCGCGTCGACGATCACGACCCCCGGGAGGCCGGACACCGCGAACGCCAGGCCGCCGAGCGGTGAGCCGATCAACCGGGCGAGGTTGTCGCTGATCGCGAGGAGCGCGTTGCCGCGGCCGAGCTCCTCCCGCTTCAGCAGCCGCGGCACCATGGACTGCCGGGCGGGGTTCATGATCGCGCCCAGGCAGGACTGCACGGCGGCGACGACGTAGACGATGGCGATACGGTCGGGCGCGGCGGCGAGCAGCGGCAGCAGCGCCACGCCCTGGAGCAGCGCGACGACGATCATGGTGCGCCGCGGATCCCAGCGGTCGACCAGCACGCCGAGGAACGTGCCGGCCAGCAGCATCGGGATGAGCTCGGCCAGGAACACGGTCGACGCCCCGAGCGCCGAGCCGGTGACCGAGAAGGCGAACAGCGGGAGGGCGATCATCAGCAGCCAGTCCCCGGTGTCGGAGACGAGGCCGGCCGACCAGATCAGGGCGTAGTCGCGGCGCAGCAGCGGCGAGCGGGTCACGGTTCGCGCACCTCCGTCTCGGCGGGCTTCTCGGCGGGCTGTTCGTCCGGATGCCGGAACGCGTTGAGGTTCAGCACCACAACCGCACTGTCGTCCGGGGCGTCGGAGCGGGTGAGCGCGATGTACGGCCGGATGAGCGCGTCGAGCCGCTCCCCCAGCTCGCGCAGTTCCTCCGGCGCGATCCGCAGCGCGTAGCCCGACAGGATGCTGGCCTCGCGCCACTCGGGCGGAACGCTGTCGCGCTGGGCGATCGCGCGGTGCAGGCGGGCCGCGTCCTCGTCGATCTGGTGGTCGGCGAAGAAGCGCTCGACCGTGTCGACGCCGAACTGCATGGCCGGGTCCTCGGTGCGGCCCAGGGTGAGGCCGGTCGCCGTGGACTGCCAGGGCCGTTCGCGCCCGTCCTCGGCCTCCACCCGCTCCACGAGCCCGAACCGGGCCAGGGCGCGCAGGTGGTAGCTGCAGTTGGACGGGGTGGAGCCGACCGCGTCCGCGCACTCGCTCGCCGTGCTCGCGCCGAATGCCATCAGGTGGTCGAGCAGCGCCAGCCGGAGCGGGTGCGCGAGCGCCCGGAGCGCGCGCGGGTCGGTGACCGTGCGGCGGTCTTCGCGCCGGCCTCGCGCGGGTTGCTCGTCCGATGTGAAAGACATGTTTCAGATTGTGCGCCCTCCGCTCTTTCACGTCAAGTCGCACGGATCCGTCCCGGACGGGAATGAACCCGACCAAGCGATGTTGTTCACATGGATGAACGAAATCACCCGGGCGAGCGTCGGCTTCCGCTCCGAGCGCGGACCGATCCTGATCGCACTGATGCTGACCACCGGACTCGTCGCGATCGACGCGACGATCCTGGCCACCGCCGTCCCCTCGATCGTGCGCGACCTCGGCGGCTTCGCACAGTTCCCGTGGCTGTTCTCGATCTATCTGCTGGCGCAGGCGGTGTCGGTGCCGGTCTACGCCAAGCTCTCCGACACGGTCGGCCGCAAGCCGATCGTCCTGGCGGGCATCGGCCTCTTCTTCCTGGGTTCCGTGCTCTGCGGTTTCGCCTGGAGCATGCCGGCGCTCATCGCGTTCCGCGCCCTCCAGGGCCTCGGCGCCGGCGCCATCCAGCCGATGTCCATGACGATCGCCGGCGACATCTACACGGTCGCAGAGCGCGCCAAGACGCAGGGCTACCTCGCCAGCGTGTGGGCTGTCTCCTCGGTCGTCGGCCCGACGCTCGGCGGGCTGTTCTCGCAGTTCCTGACCTGGCGCTGGATCTTCTTCGTCAACGTGCCGCTCTGCATCCTGGCGGCCTGGATGCTCATCCGCACCTTCCACGAGAGCATCGAGCGCAAGCGGCACCGCATCGACTACGCGGGCTCTGCGCTGCTCACCGCGGGGATGTCGCTGCTCATCCTCGCCGTGCTGGAGGGCGGCCAGGCCTGGGCGTGGGACTCGGTGTGGAGCATCGGCGCGTTCGCGCTCGGCGCGCTCCTGCTGGTCGTGTTCGCGTTCGTGGAGCGCCGGGCGGCGGAGCCTGTGCTGCCGCCGTGGGTGCTGTCGCGGCGGCTGCTGGTGACGACGACGCTCGTCTCGCTGGGCATCGGCGCCATCCTGATCGGCCTCACGTCGTACGTGCCCACCTACCTGGAGTCCACGGTCGGGGCGCCTCCGCTGCTCGCCGGCCTGGCGGTCGCGGCCCTGACGCTCGGCTGGCCTCTCGCCGCGAGCGTCTCCGGACGCTTCTACCTGCGCATCGGCTTCCGCAGCACCGCACTGCTCGGCACCAGCATCGCGATCGTCGGGACGATCATCCTGGCCGCCACGAGCGTGCACCCGAGCGTGCTCTTCGTGGCGCTGAGCTGCTTCGTCGTCGGGCTCGGGATGGGCCTCGTCGCGACTCCGACGCTGATCGCAGCGCAGTCGAGCGTCTCGTGGAGCGACCGCGGGGTGGTCACAGGGACCAACTTGTTCGCGCGTTCGATCGGCAGCGCCGTCGGCGTCGCCGTCTTCGGCGCCATCGCGAACGCCATCATCGTGTCGAGCGTGGGCGGGGCGCACTCGCCCGCGGCCGTGCAGGGCGCGTCCACGGCGGTGTTCACGGCCGTCGCCATCGTGGCGGCGCTCACCATCGTGGCGGGGCTGGCGATGCCGCGCTCGCGGGTCGAGGACGTCGAGTTCGGGCGCGCGGCCCCCGCAGTCGACTGATCGACCCGTCCTCCTCTGCGCGCTTCTCCGCGCTTGGGGGCGCGTGCTATCGTGTGGTCTGACCATATGGTCTGACCACACGCGATGAGCGGGAGCGGACGCGATGACGACGGAGCCGAAGGCGTGGGAGAGCGTGCTCGCCCGCATCGAGGAGCGCCTCGTCGACGGCCGCCTGCGACCCGGCGACCACCTGCCGCCCGAGCGGGCGCTCGCCGCGGAGTTCGGCATCGCGCGCTCCAGCGTGCGCGAGGCCGTGCGCGTGCTGGAGGCCATGGGCCTGATCCGCACGCAGACCGGATCCGGACCGAGCTCCGGGGCGATCATCGTCGCCCGGCCGCTCGGCGGGATGCAGGCGCTCATGCGCCTCCAGGTCGCCGCGAGCGGCTTCCCGGTCGAGGACGTCGTCAGCACGCGTCTGCTGCTGGAGTCGTCGGTCGCGGGCGTACTCGCCGAGCGCTCGCCCGACCTCGCCGACGCCCGTCAGCTCCTCGACGCCATGGACGACCCGGCCCTCACCGCCCCGGAGTACCTCGCGCTCGACGGGCAGTTCCACCTCGCCCTCGCCCTGGCGGCGGGCAACATGGTCGTCGCCACCACCATGGCCGGCCTCCGCAGCTCGATCGAGGGCTACGTCCTCGCCGGCGCGGAGCGACTGCCCGACTGGGCGGCCATGGCCGCCCGGCTGCGCGCCGAGCACCGCGGAGTGATCGACGCGATCGACGCCGGCGACGCGGCGGCGGCGCGCATCCGCATCCACGACCACATCAGCGGCTACTACCGCGATGCCGCACCATCCCCGTCCCACCCGTCCCTGCCCCACCAATCCCCGTCCGCCACCGACGCACGTTAGGCACACGAACATGGTCACCCGCCAATTCCCCAAGCCCGCCGAGCTGTTCGAGCTCATGTCGTTCAAGAAGCCGGAGTTCGACGCGAAGAAGCGCCGGCTGAGCGCGGCCCTCACGATCGAGGACCTCCGCGCGATCGCCAAGCGCCGCACGCCCAAAGCCGCCTTCGACTATACGGACGGCGCCGCCGAGGGCGAGCTGTCGCTGGACCGCGCCCGCCAGGCGTTCCAGGACGTCGAGTTCCACCCGTCGATCCTGCGCGACGTCTCCACCGTCGACACCTCGTGCGAGATCTGGGGCGGCCCGTCCGCGATGCCGTTCGGGATCGCGCCGACCGGGTTCACCCGGCTGATGCAGACCGAGGGCGAGACCGCCGGAGCCGGCGCCGCAGCTGCCGCCGGCATCCCGTTCACGCTGTCGACGCTCGGCACGACCTCCATCGAGGGCGTGAAGGCCGTGAACCCGACGGGCCGCAACTGGTTCCAGCTCTACGTGATGCGCGACCGGGAGATCTCCTACGAGCTGGTCCGCCGCGCCGCCGCGAACGGCTTCGACACCCTGTTCTTCACCGTCGACACCCCGGTCGCCGGCGCCCGCCTGCGCGACAAGCGCAACGGCTTCTCCATCCCGCCGCAGCTCACCCTCGGCACCGTGCTCAACGCGATCCCGCGGCCGTGGTGGTGGTACGACTTCCTCACCACGCCCAAGCTGGAGTTCGCGTCGCTGTCCTCCACCGGCGGCACCGTCGGCGAACTGCTCGACTCCGCCATGGACCCCTCGATCAGCTTCGCCGACCTCGACATCATCCGGAGCATGTGGCCGGGCAAGATCGTCATCAAGGGCGTGCAGAACGTCGAGGACTCGCGCAAGCTGGTCGACCTCGGCGTCGACGGCATCGTGCTCTCCAACCACGGCGGCCGCCAGCTCGACCGCGCGCCCATCCCCTTCCACCTACTGCCGCAGGTCGTGGAGGCCGTCGGCGACCGCACCGAGGTCGCGATCGACACCGGCATCATGAACGGCGCCGACATCGTCGCCGCGTACGCGCTCGGCGCGAAGTTCACCCTGATCGGCCGCGCCTACCTCTACGGGCTGATGGCGGGAGGCCGCGCCGGCGTCGACCGCACCATCCAGATCCTCAGCGACCAGGTCGTCCGCACCATGAAGCTGCTGGAGGTGCCCACCCTGGCCGACCTCACCCCCGCCCACGTCACGCAGCTGCGCCGCCTGGTCCCCGTCGAGTCCGCCGCCGCCCCGGCGCGGGTCTGACGCCGCCAGCGAGCCGGCAGGACGCGCCGCCTCCACCTGACGGGAGGCGGCGTGCCCTGCCGGCTGGCTGCAGGGCTCAGCGCGGTGCGCGGGCGAGGAAGACGAACTCGTTGTAGAGGAAGGCCTTGCCGGCGGCGCGCGGGAACGGGAAGCTGTACTGCCGCACGGGCGCGAGCCCGGTCGCCCGGGAGAGCCGGTCGAGGTCGGCGAAGTCGGTGAACGTCACGTGCGTGGCGTCGCTGGCGTAGCCGCGCTCCTGCGGCGTGATGAAGCAGACGGTGCCGCCCGGCTTGGCGTAGGGCAGGTAGTCGCGCACGAGCTGGACGGCGTACTCGCGCGAGACGTGCTCGATGACGTGCGCGAACAGCAGGGAGTCGAAGGCGCCCGGAACGGCGTAGCCGCTCGACGGGAACTCGTCGCTCGTGAACGCGGTCAGTCCCCTCCCCCGCGCGATCGCGATGGACCCGGCGTTGTGGTCGACCCCGACGCTGTCGTTCGCGAGATGCGCGAGGTTGCGGCCGAGCCCGCAGCCGACGTCGAGCACGCGGCCGAGCTTGAGGTGCCGCACGTTCCAGCGATACGGGGCCTGCACGTTGAGCACCCGGCGCCAGCGGGACTGGTCGAGGCGGGCGAGCCTCGCCGCGTACTCCGCTCCGGCGGTCTCGGACCCGGCGCTGCGCGCACCGTCGTCGACCGTCATCGTGCGCTCTCGCTCTTCATCACCCATCCCACGCTAGCCGGGTGTTCGGCACTTCCAAAGCTTTTGCCCATACGCTTGCACCTGGAGACTTGACCACTTTCTCGAATGGAATGACCTGAATGGCTGCTACGGGCAGAGGCGCGACGACCCCGACGAAGAACGATCGCCGAGCCGAGGCGCGCGAGACCGCTCGCCGGATGCGTGAGGAGGCCGCCAAGAAGGCCAAGCGGCGCAAGATCATCGTGCAGAGCTCGGTGATCGTCGGCATCATCGCGGTGCTCACGGTCATCGGCGTCATCATCTTCACCAGCGTCGGCGCGTCCAGCAGCGTCGCCAACCCGAAGAACATGCTCAGCGGCGGCATCCTGCTCACCAAGGCCGACACGGCCGTCACGACCCCGGCGATCGCGCAGGGCGCCAAGCCGACGCCGACCAAGCAGACCCTGGACGGCAAGACCGCGCACATCCAGATCTGGCTCGACTACCAGTGCCCGTACTGCGACCAGTTCGAGACCACGAACTCCGCCCAGATGAAGCAGTGGATGGCCGACGGCTCGGCGACGCTCGAGATCCATCCGATCGCCATCCTCGACTCCCCCACCAACAACACGTACTCGACCCGCGCCGCGGCCGCCGCGTCGTGCGTGGCCAACTACGAGCCCGACAAGTTCTTCGACGTCAACAGCGCGCTGTTCGCCAACCAGCCGGACGAGCAGACCGGCTCCGGCCTGACGAACGCGAAGATGCTGTCGCTGTTCAAGAGCGCGGGCGTCAGCTCCTCGGCGATCACGAAGTGCGTGAACGACCAGACGTTCGCGAAGTTCGTCACCGACCGCACGAACGAGGCGGTCGCGAACTCGCAGCTCAAGAACCCGTCCACCGGCAGCTTCGGCACCCCGACCGTGTTCGTCAACGGCGAGCGCTACCAGGGCGGCTTCACCGACGCCTCGCAGTTCGCGGCGTTCACCTCGTCGGCGGTCAAGGACGCCGGCTCGACCGGCACCTACACCTTCCCGAAGTAGTCCGTTCCCCCTCTCCTGCGGCACCCGCGTCCGGGTGTACGTTCGGCGCGGACAGCCCTGACCGCCGCAGGAGAGGAGACGCGCATGGACGACCGCATTCCCGAGGACGGCGCCGACGACCCGGCGATCGGCGACTCCGACGCGGGCGACACCGCCGGCTGGATCGACCCCCGCGACGGCGAGGTCGACTACGCCCTGGACGACCCGATCGCGGAGGCGGACTTCGCCGACGAGCTGGTGACGAACGACAGCGTCGGTGGCGAGACAGTGTGGGACGGGCCGGGCGACGGCAACTACGGGCCGACCGGCGGACAGCCCAGGGAGGCCGAGCCCGACTACGACGAGCACGACCCCGAGGGCAACCCGGACGACGGCATCCTGACCCAGGACGATGTCGACGAGGAGGGCATCTAGCCCGGAACGGCCGCCGCCACGCCGTTCGCGCTGCGCTCCAGGAACGCGACGATGTCCTCCGACGGGAGGTCGGTGCCGATCGCGCTGGCGACCAGCACGTCCTCGGCGAACGCGATCCACGAGCGCAGGCCGATCCGCAGCAGCGGGGTGTCCTCCGCGCCGAGCTCCAGGAACACGGCGAGGATGCGCTCCGCCTGCTCCGCCCTGGCCTCCTCGATCACCAC
Source organism: Leifsonia sp. Soil_N53 (assembly GCF_057655165.1). NCBI lineage: Bacteria > Bacillati > Actinomycetota > Actinomycetes > Micrococcales > Microbacteriaceae > Leifsonia > Leifsonia sp. Soil_N53. The sequence goes on along the minus strand of NZ_JBDGMM010000035.1, from coordinate 43,095 downwards.
GCGCACCTCCTGGTCGCCGCTCGCGACGCCGCGCACCAGCGAGTAGAACGTGCCGCTGTGGTCGCGCACGAACCCGACGATGCGGGTCAGCGTGTCGTGCAGCCGTTCGCGCGGCGGCAGCTCGGGGATGGGCTCGGTGGCGTGCAGCATGCTGTCGCGCGCGGTGCGGACGACCTCGCGGTGCAGCCCCTGCTTCGACCCGAAGTAGTGGAACAGCAGGGCGCGCGACACCCCGGCCTGCGCCGACAGCTCCTCGATCGTGAGCGCGTCCAGCGGGTGGTCGGCCAGGTGCGCGACCCCGAGCGCGACCAGCTGCGCCCGGCGCTCGTCCGGGGTGAGCCGGGTGCGCCGATCGGTGTCCATGGATCGAGCCTAGGCGCTACTCCCCTGGGTCGGCAGGCGCGGCGCGAGGGCCGGAACGGTCTTTCCGTCCCCCTTTCGGCCGACTATTGACAAGAGGTCAATAGCGTCTACTCTCGACCTGGGACCGACCGCACCGTCGCTGTCAAGCCCCCGAACAGGAGGATCGATGAAGTTCCGCAAGCTCGCCGGCTCGCACGCCGGACGCATCGTGCTCGCCGCCGTGCCCGTGGCCGTGGTGTCCACCGTGCTGATGACCGGGGTCGCTCAGGGGGCCGTGCCCGTGTCGTTCGCCGTCTCCGGCAGCCAGTTCCAGATCAGCGCATCCAAGCTCGACGGCACCGGCTTCTCGCAGTACGCCGGCGTCGCCCCCGACACCGCGGGCAAGCAGCACCAGGTCGCGATCGCCAACATCAAGTCGGCCACGCTCGCCGACCTGTGCCAGTCGGTCATCACCGACACCCCGCTCGGCAAAGTGGGCATCCTGATCACCGCGGGCGGCGGCGGCAACCCGGCGAGCGCCTCCGACCTCCAGATCGGGATGACGGACCTCGCCGGCGACGCCGAGTTCCACAACATCCGCATCGGCGTCGACGCCTCGACAGTGAACACGGCCGCGAAGGGCAGCGCGGGCGACTTCGCGCAGGACTCCGACACGGTGACCATCTCGCACCTGCAGCAGACCGCGTGGAGCACGCAGGCCTCGGTCTTCACGCTCACCGGCATGCACGTGCAGCTCACGGACGGGTCGAAGGGATGCTTCTGAGCGAGGAGGCTGTCGCCGAGGAGCGCCGCACGAGCCGGGAGCGGTTCCGCGACTGGCGCCGGCGCCGCCCGTTCGTCGGCGGACTGCTGACGGCGCTCGGCGGCGTCGAGATGTTCTTCTCCGGGCAGCTCGACGTCGGCCGGATCCACGTCCAGCTCGGCATCGAAGGGCTGCAGGCGACGATCATCCCGCTGCTGCTCGTGCTGCTCGGGGTCCTGGCCGTCGCCATGCCGGCGCACCGGATCTTCTACGGCGTGCTCGCACTCGCCATCGCGGTGTACTCCCTGGTCGGCGTCAACCTCGGCGGCTTCTTCATCGGGATGCTGCTGAGCTCGATCGGCGGCATCCTCACCGTGGCGTGGATGCCGCCGGAGCAGCGTGGCGAGCGCCTTCCCCGCGGTCGGCGCCGCCGTCGCGCCGCGAGCGAAGAAGAGTCGGACGAGGAACCAGCGGAGCCGGACGAGAACACAGCGGAGCGGACCGCGTGACGGGCCGCAGACGCGCTTCCGGCGGTGCGCTCGCGGCCGGCCTGGCGCTGGCCGGCGCGCTGACCGGGCTGGGCGCGGCCCCCCTACCCGCCGACACGGCGCGTACCGTCGCGCCGGCCGCGCTCTGCATCCCGATCGTCACCTCGTGCGACGCACCGTCGTCCACGCCGAGCCCGTCGCCGTCCTCCAGCGCGCCCTCCCCCGGACTGCCGCTGCCCGGCCTCCCCGCTGTGCCCGGCACCCCCGGCACCCCGGCGACCGGGCCCTCGACCCCGGCACCCGCGCCGACGCCGGCCACGCCGGACGGCTCCGCGCCCGTGTTCACCCAGCCGCCCGCGCAGCTGGGCAGCAACTCGCTGTCGTTCACCGGCCTGAAGGGCGTCAGCCCGGTGACGGTGCCGCTGGCGGACGGCAGCCGCGTCCCGGTCCTCAAGATCTCGGCGGACTCCATCACGATCCAGGGGTTCAGCCTCAACGTGCGCAAGCAGACCGGACCGGTGCTGCTCACGACCGCCGACACGATGACCCTGAGCGGGAACGTCCAGGTCTACCTCGACTCGGCGACCGCCACCCTCCCGGACGGCACGCCGCTCACCCTCGGCGCCTCGACGCCACCGCCGAACAGCGGCCTGCCGGCCCAGCTGCTGCGCGTCACGCTCGGCCTCGTGGGCGCCACCGCCGACTCCATCGTCTACACGAACACCAAGCAGCACCTCTCGGAGTGAGGGCGCGGGCTCCGCTCAGCGGCCCTTGCGCAACCGGCGGCGTTCGCGGCGGCCGAGCGCGGCCATCGCCTCGGCCTCCGCGCGCCGCGTGGCCTCGGCCTCACGGAGGCGGGCAGCGCGGCGCTCCGCCCAGCGCGCGACCTCCTCCTCCGCGTCGCGCGTGGGGGTGACGACCGGAGGTCCGCCCTGGAGCTGGCGCCGGGCCTCGACCACCCGGCGGTTGAAGTCGGCCACGTGCTCGCGCACCGCCCGCTCGGACGCGAGCCGGTCGAGCTTCGCCTCGAACTCGGCGTGCTCGGTGCGCAGGGTGAGCGCGGGCGGCCCGAGGCCGGTGAGCTGCTCGCGCTCGATCTTGCGGCGGATCCACCAGTCGGGGTCGTGGGTGCCGGTGAGTCCGGGCAGCGGCTTTCCCGCGCCGGGGAGGTCGTCGAACTCACCGCGCCGGATCGCCTGCTGGATCGCGTTCTCGATGACGTGCGCGCGCTGGTCCATCGTCGGCTGGCCCGCGTTGGCCTCCTCGACCTCCTCGCCGCGCTCCTGGGCGTCGCGGCGGAGACGATAGCGCACGGCCTCCAGCCGCGCGTCGGGCTCGGGGCGCGGGCTGTCGTCGGCCATGCCGCCAGCCTACGCCGCGAGCGGGCCGCACACCCCTGGCCGGACGTTGGCGGCGCACCGTAGCGTGGGCCCATGGAGCCGTTCCGCATCGCCGTGCCCGACGCCGTCCTGACCGACCTCGACCGCCGGTTGCGGGCCACGATCCTGCCAGGCAAGACCCCCGGGGCCGACTGGTCCAACGGCATCCCGCCCGAGGTGCTGGGCGGCCTGGTCGAGCGCTGGCGCGACGGTTACGACTGGCGGGAGGCCGAGCGGCGCCTCAACCGCTTCGAGCAGTTCATCGTGCCCGTGGCCGGCTGCGATGTCCACGTCGTCGTGGCCCGCGCCCGGAAGCCCGGCCGCCTCCCGGTCGTGGTCACGCACGGCTGGCCGTACTCGTTCGCGTCGATGCTGCCGCTGGTCGACGCCCTGGGCGGCGAGGTGGACGTCGTCGTGCCGTCGCTGCCCGGCTACGGCTTCTCCGGGGTGCTCCCCTCCCGCTTCTCCTCCGCGGCCGTCGCCGACCGCTGGGATGCCCTGATGACCGGCCACCTCGGCTACGAGCGCTACCTGACCTACGGGGAGGACGTCGGCGCAGGCGTGAGCGACTGGCTCGCCGGCGCGCACCCCGCGGTCGCGGGCATCGTCGCGAGCCACGCGTCGTTCTCCGGCCGGAGCCGACCCGGCGTGGAGCTCGACGCGGCCGAGCGGGCGTTCCTGGCCTCGGTCGCGACACCGGCCGAGTCCGGGTACGCGCACCAGATGGGCACGCGGCCGGACACGCTCGCGGCCGCGTTGATCGACTCCCCGAGCGGACTGCTGGCGTGGATCGGCGAGAAGGTCGCGGCCTGGAGCGACGGCGACGGGCTGACGGCGTTCGACCAGGACGACGTCCTCACGAACGTCATGGTCTATTGGGTCACCCGCTCGATCGGCACCAGCTTCCGGCCGTACAGCGAGTCGCCGGACGACGACGAGCTGCACCCGGTCGTGGCCGTGCCGGCGAGCATCCTCATCCAGACCCACGAGTCCGCCTACCCGCGGTCGTTGGCCGAGAAGAGCTACGCCGACATCCGCGCGTTCCAGCGGCTCGCCCACGGCGGCCACTTCACAGCGTGGGAGAACCCCACGGCGGTTGCGGACGCGATCCTGGCGCTGGAGGCCGTGGTCCGCTGATGCCGGCCCGGCTGCGGGTTGACAACCACAGCCAGCCGGATAGTGTGTGCACTAAGCGACCGGATGGCAGGCCGAACCGTATGGGGACGGGCGGCAGTACTGCGTTCCCGGTGGGTGATGGCCCGGCCCGTGGCAGGTCGGGCCGTCGCCCGGCTTCCCCCGCTACGGAGGGAAGCCGGACGCTCTCGTTGTCCGGCCTAGAGCGGGCGGATGTTCGAGGCCTGCATCCCCTTCGGGCCCTGGGTCAGGTCGTACTCGACCTTCTGGTTCTCCTCCAGCGTGCGGTAGCCCTGCGAGGCGATCTCGCTGAAGTGGGCGAAGACGTCGGCGCTGCCGTCATCCGGGGCGATGAACCCGAACCCCTTCTCCGCGTTGAACCATTTGACGGTGCCTGTAGCCATCGTGTCTTCCTTCGTTTTCTTCAGCCGCGTGCTCGATCGAGCGCACGGCACTGCCAGGCTACTCTCCGACGGCTTGTTAGCATTCATCGCGTGCAGTCCGAGACCAATGCGATCGCGGCGCGGATCGGCGAGAACATCCGCGGGAGACGCGAGCGGCTCCTCTATTCGCTGGACGAGCTCGCCCGGCGAGCCGACCTGCAGGAGCACACGCTCTGGCGCATCGAGCGGGGCACGACGATGCCGACGGTGCTCAACCTCGTGCACCTCGCCGACGTCCTGGAGTGCGGACCCGGCGACCTCCTGGACGGCGTGTCCGCGGCGCTGGCCGACGACGCCGACCGGCGCGGCTGAGCGGTCGGTCCGGGCTCAGTCGTAGCCGAGGATGACCACCTCGGCGTCGCCGCGGAAGCCGCCGTGCCCGCCGACGCCGAAGACGCCGCCGAGGGGCGCGCCGCTGTGCGCTCCGTCAGCGGGGCTCACCCAGGCACGGTCTTCGTCGACGATCGCGGTCATGTCATGGATGCTAGGCGGGCGGCGACAGCGCGAGCATCGACGCCGTGTCCAATCCGGATCCGTCGATCGACACCGCGTCCATCCCCTCCGGGCGTCGAGAGCGCCAGCCTGGAGACCCCGGTCACTGGGTCTGCGCCAGCGGTTCCATCAGAATTTCCCGACATTCCCGAATACCCCCTTCCTGGGGGTGGTCCAGTCGTGCCAGAATCACGGAACCCGCCGCTCGTCGGCGGTGCACCAAGGCCCGATCACGCTGACAACGACGCCACGAAGGAGAGCCTTATGACGGACATCATCGCCCCCGCGGCCGTGCGCGCCGCCCTGGATCACGCGGTCACCGCGGCCGGAGCGCGCCATCGGTACGCGTTCCCGGCCGACGGTCTCGTGCGGTTCACCTGGGACGCCGACGGCACCGAGCGCGGCGACCTCATCGGCGAGGCGCTGCGCGAACTGGCTCCCGACGTCTACGAGCACCTCGCGACCGTCGAGACCGCCGACCCCGGCCAGCCGGTGGAGTCGGTGCTCGACCTCGCCGCCCACGGGCTGAGCGTGCCGTTCGCCACGGTGGCGGCGCTCGACGAGGCCCGCGCGATCGAGGACGCCGGCGGCACGTGGGAGGAGGCGCTCGCCTGCTTCGACGAGGCCTACTTCCTCGACGCCGAGGCGCTCGCGGGCTGAGGCCGCTCTCGCGGGTCGGCCAAACGAGCGGTTCGGCTAGACGAGCGGGTCGTACTGGAACTCGCGGACCTCCTGCGCACAGCGGCAGGCCGTCGCGATCTTGGCGGCCCACTCCAGCGCGGCGTCGCGGGTGGGGAGGTCGAGGATGGTGAAGCCGCCGTCCATCAGGCGGGTCTCGGGGTAGGTCCCGGCCGCGATCGACCCGTCGGCGGACACCATCACCGGGCCGACGCCCTCGTCGATGCCGCCGCCGAAGACGTAGACGCCGGCCTCCTGGGCCTCCCGGATCACCGAGTGCGCCGCGTCGGACACCGCCGGCAGCTCCTCCTCGGTGACGTGCATGGCGCCACTGGGGAACGAGATCATGAATTTGGTCATCGCACGACTCCCTCTGGTCGGGACTACGGTCGAGACTCTACTCGCGGCCGGCTCAGGCCCGCGATTCCCGGGAGACCCGGCGGAGGGTGGTGAAGCAGCCCAGCACGGCGAACAGCAGGGCGAGCAGCACGGTGGGCAGGTAGGCCTGCCACATGTCCCCGTTGGTGAGGACGTTGTCGAAGAACAGCCGCCAGACTCGCGGGTCCGTGAGGGCGTCCCCGAGCGGGATCTTCAGCGTGGAGACCAGGTCGGTGAAGATCCCGGCGAGCAGCGACAGCACGACGGTGACGGCGACGATGGCGATGATGCCCCAGAACGCGCCGCGCGTGACGCGCGCCTTCGACCCGAGCCGGTACAGCCACACCGTCCCCAGCGCCACGCCCCAGGAGACGATGGAGGCGATGAAGCCGACGTTCCAGAGGACCGTCCAGACGATGACGCCGGCCGGGATGATCAGCAGCGCGAGCGCGATCCCGCGAGCCACCCGCTCGGCCTGGGTGAAGGGTGGCGGGCCGACGGGGACGTATGGCTCGGCGCCCTCCGGCGCAGGTTGGACTCGGTCGTCGGTCGCGTCGGTCACGCTGGTTCCCCCTCCGCGCGTCACCGTGGCGCGCGCTGGACAGCCTGGCACGGCGGGCCGGCGGAAATCGATCGCGCTGCGTCCCCCAGTTCGGGGCGCGCGCCTCACATCGTCGGCCGCATCCCGCCGTCGATGACCACATCCGACCCGGTCAGGTTGCCGAGGACCGGGCTTGCGAGCATCGCGACGAGCGCGCCGACCTCTTCGGGCGTGGTGAACCGCCCGGTGACCATGGCCTGCTCGGCGCCGTGCCGCACCTCCTCGGGAGTGCCTCCGCCGGCCGCCGAGACGGTCTGGGCGACTCCACCGGCGCCGAGCCAGAGCGCGGTCGCCACCGGGCCGGGGCTGACCGAGTTGACGCGGATCCCGCGCGGACCGAGCTCCTTCGAGAGCGACTTCGTGAAGCTGAGCAGGGCCGCCTTGGCCGCGCTGTAGTCCATCACCAGCGGGTCGGCGAGGATCGCGTTCTCGCTGACCACGTTGACGATCGCGCCGCCGTCCGGGATCAGGTCCAGCAGCGCTCGGGTGACCCGCACCGCGGCGAGCGCGTTCAGCTCGTAGGTGCGCAGCCAGTCGTCGTCCGTGATGGAGGCGAAGCCGCCCGGCCGCGGCGGAGCCGAGCCGACGTTGTTGACCAGGACGCCGACACGGCCTCCGGAGGTCGACGCGAGCTCGTCGCGCAGACGCCCGATCGCGTCGGGGTCGGACAGGTCGGCGGACTGGAAGCGGAACCCGCTCGAGTCCTCGAGCGCGCGCGACTCGTCGGTCGGGGTGCGCGCGACACCGATGACGGTCGCCCCCTCGTCGAGCAGGGCGCGGGCGGCCGCCAGGCCGATGCCGCGGCTGGCGCCGGTGACGACGGCGAGGGTGTCGGTGAGTCGAAGGTCCACGGCCGAAACGTAGCGCCTCCACGCCACCGGCCGCCAGGGGTGACCGTCGCCGTCAGTCCGTTCCGAACCAGCGCTGCAGCCGCTGTTCCAGCTCCTGCTGGTCGTCCCCGATCCACGCGACGTACCCGTCCGGCCGGAGCAGCACCGCGGCCTCCCCGATCGGGAGGGCGTCATCCGCGACGAGCCCGACCCGGTCGGTCCAGCCGGCGACCGTGAGCCGTTCCGTCCGGTCGAGCAGGAGCCCGCGACCGTCACGCAGCTGCTCGTAGAGCCGGCCGTGTGGCAGCGGGAGGTCGCGGAGCCGTCGGCCGAGGAGCTCCGGCCCCGCGCCGAGGTCGTAGCGGATGCCGGTGCCGCTGACCTGCTCGGCGAGGAACAGTCCGACTCCGTCGACCTCCATCAGCTCGGCGAGCAGCGTCCGCACGGCCCGCGGCCCCGGCTCGGGGTCGACGAGCACGCTCTGCGCCCGGGTCAGCGTGAGCACCTGCTCTGCGACCGGGCGCCGCTCGGTCTCGTAGCTGTCCAGGAGGCCCTCCGGGGCGCGCCCGGCGACCTCCGCCGCCAGCTTCCAGCCGAGGTTGAAGGCATCTTGGATGCCGAGGTTGAGCCCCTGCCCCCCGAGCGGCGGGTGCACGTGCGCGGCGTCGCCGGCGAGCAGGACCCGTCCCGCCCGGTAGTGGTCGGCGAGCCGGGTGGCGTCGGTGAACCGGGACAGCGCCCGCGGCGAGCGGGCGCCGAAGTCGGTGCCGGCGTAGGCGCGCAGCTGCGCCCGGAACTCGTCCAGCGTGGGCGGCACGGTGCGGTCCTCGGCGACGGAGGCCGCGGGCACGACCGCGCGGAACAGCCCGTCGGCGGCCGGCCCGATGCCGAACCCGCGATGCGTCCGGCGCACCTCCTCCGAGATTGCGGTCACCTCCTCGGCGCTCATCGTCACCTCGACCTCGCCGAGCAGCCATTCGGTGCGGGCCGCGTCGCCCGGGAACCCGACGCCGAGGAGCCCGCGCACCAGGCTGCGCCCGCCGTCGCAGCCGACCAGCCAGCGCGACCGCAGCCGCCCGCCGTCGGCGAGCTCGATCGTGACGCCGTCCGCGTCCTGTTCGAAGCCGGCGACCGCGACCCCGCGGCGCACTTGCGCGCCCAGCTCGACCGCGTGCTCCTCCAGCAGCCGATCCGTGACGGTCTGCGGGATGCCGAGGATGTACGCGTGTGCGCTGTCCAGCTGCACGGGCCGCGCCGGCGCGATCCCGGCGAACGTGCCGACACCGCCGGGATACCGCTGGCCCAGCGCCAAGAACCGGTCCAGCAGACCACGCGTGTCGAGGATCTCGACGCTCCGCGGGTGCAGGCCGAGCGACCGGACGAGCGGGCTCCGCGCCTCGTCGCGCTCCAGGACGACGACATCGACGCCGCGCAGCCGCAGCTCCGCCGCGAGCATCATCCCGGTCGGGCCGCCGCCGGCGATGGCGACGTCGTGCGTATGCTGCTGCGTCTGCGGACTCACGCCCCGACTCTACCGACACCCCTTCAGACTCCGAGCGTCGTCTCCCTCCAGAACGCCGCGAGCCCCACGACCGCTGCCCTCCCCTGGTCGTATCCCGCGCGTGCGGCGGCCGGCCGCCGCGAGAGGTCCATCATGCTGTCGCCGAACGCGTCGAGCGACGCCTGGTCGGGGACGATCGTCTCGACGCTGCTGCCACCGGCGGTCAGCTCCTCGACCTGCGCCGAGAGCTGCATCCCCCACTCCAGTGGATGCCGGGTGCGGCCGCCGAAGGGCGACAGCACGAGCACCCGCCGGTAGCCGGCCGCCAGGTCGGCGTTCTCGTTGCGCCGGTAGCCGCCGTCGATGTACCGCTCGTCGCCGAGGGCATAGGCGAACCCGCTGGAGCAGCTCGCGGCGACCGCGTCGGCCAGCGGGACGCCGCTGTCCCGGTCGAAGGTCACGCCCTCGCCCGTGCGCGCGTCGACCGCGGTGATGACGACGTGCTGTTCCGGCCACTCCTGACGGGGCAGGCGGGAGACCACGGTCGCGCGCCACTGGGACTGACGCTCGGGGTCGGCCCCGTCGGCGAGCCCGATCGCCCACGCGCCCATCCGCCGGCGCATGTCGGCGGCGTCGGAGGACTCGGCGATGATGCGGCCGGTGACCTCCAGCTGGCCGGCGACGGAGCCGGCCACGCCGCGCGCGACGCCGTCGCCACCGGGCCTCCCGGCTCCGGGCCGCTGCGGCGGCGGAGCATCGACGATGGCGGCGAACAGCTCGCCGGGCGGCGCGCTCGTGATCTGGGCGGCGGCCGTCGATCCGGCCGACGTGCCGACGATCAGGTCTGCGCGGGTGACGTCCAGCCCGCCGTCGAGGAGGCCGGCGATCACGCCGAGCTCCCAGGCGTTGCCGGAGGACCCGCCGCCGTGGAGGACGAGCGCGCGGGCCGAGGGAGAAGTGTGTGCGTTCATGGGAGTCGCCTTTCGCGAAAATGCCTGTCGGGCGCTCCCGGCGCCGGCTAGCGGCGTCGCGCGATCGTGTGCTGCAGGGGAGCACCCACTGCGGTTGTTGCGTTCATGGGTCTCACCTCCTGCGTTCGGATCACGATCGGGAGAACGTTAGCACGCCCAAGGTGGTAACGGCGGGGCCTGGTTCGTCCGCGCGCCTCGCCGCAGCATGGAAGGCGTGAACACCACCACCACTGCACTCGTGACCGGAGCGACCAGCGGCATCGGGAAGGAGATCGCGCGACAGCTCGTCGCCCTCGGCTGGACCGTGCTGATCGGCGCCCGTGACCCCCGCCGCGGCGAGGACACGGCCGCCGAGCTCGGCTGCACCGCCCTCCCGCTCGACGTCACCGACTCCGCCAGCGTGGAGGCCGCCGCGGCCGCCGTGCCGGAACTGGACGTGCTGATCAACAACGCCGGCATCTCGCTCGACACCGAGAACCTCGTGACCGACGTCGAGGTGGAGGTGTTCCGTCGGACCTACGAGACGAACGTGTTCGGCGTGGTCGCCGTGACCAACGCGTTCGTGCCCGCTCTGCGCCGCTCCGCGCATCCCCGCGTCGTGAACGTCTCGAGCGGCACCGGCTCGCTCACCTGGAGCACGGGCCCGAACCCGCAGTTCGACCACCAGGCCGCAGCCTCCGGCCGGGGCGCCGCCTACCGCTCGTCGAAGGCCGCGCTCGACGGCCTGACCATCTTCTACTCGCACGCGCTCGCGGCCGACGGGGTGAAGGTCAACGCGCTCGCCCCTGGCCTGCGCGCCACCGGGCTCAACGCGCGCGCCGCCGCGGCGGGCGGGGACCCGGCGGAAGCGGCTGCGGGCGCCGTCCGGCTCGCGACGCTGCCCGACGACGGTCCGACCGGCCTGCTGTTCTCCTGGGATGGAACCGTCGCGCCCTGGTGAGCGGCGGCGCCGTCAGAGCACGCCGTACTGCGAGCGCCCGAACAGCTCCACCCACTCCGCGTAGGTGTGATCGTGACCGATCGGGCACGAGCAGCCGACGCTGATCGTCCTGCTGTCGCCCTCGCCCGACCCGGGGATCGTCTCCACATGCGCGACCGGCGCCGGCGTTCTGAGGGGGGTTATCGCTGCACCCATGGTCATTCCTGTCTCACTCGATTCCCCCGTCTTCGGAAGCGTAGGTCGGCGACCTTGGATGGGAGCTGTGGATCAGCGAACTCGAAGCCTGGGCCTCGCCCCAGTTGTCGGGTAGACGGACGGGCATAGCCTCGGGCGGGCGGCGCGCGAAGGCGGGATCGGCGGACGGCGGTGCGCGTCCCGTGCCGTGCGCGTAGCATCCAGTGCGGGAATCGTTCGCCGACGGAGACGAGTCAGACATGGAAACGCACAGCGTCAGCACGCCCGGAGCCGAGGTCGTCTACGACATCGCCGCTGCGGAGACCGAGGCGGGCGGGCATCCCCCGCTGGTGATGATCGGCCAGCCGATGGACGCGAGCGGCTTCCGCGCGCTGGCGTCGCACCTGCCGGAGCGCGTCGTGGTCACCTACGACCCACGCGGCCTGGGGCGGAGCACCCGCAGCGACGGCGACGTCACCAACACCCCGATCGTCCAGGCCGAGGACGTGCACGCGGTCATCCAGGCGCTCGGCGCCGGTCCCGTCGACCTGTTCGCCAGCAGCGGCGGAGCCGTGACCGCGCTGGCGCTGGTGACCGCCCATCCCGGCGACGTGCGGACCCTCGTCGCCCACGAGCCGCCGCTACCCGGCGTCCTCCCCGACGCGGAGGCGGCCGAGCGCGCCCTGGCGGCGGTGCACGCCGCCTACGACGCGCACGGTTTCGGGCCCGGCATGGCCGCGTTCATCGGGATGACCTCCTGGCGCGGAGAGTTCACCGACGACTACTTCGCGCAGCCGGCGCCCGATCCCGCGATGTTCGGGATGCCTACCGCCGACGACGGCTCGCGCGGCGATCCCCTCCTGTCGCAGCGCTCGGTCGCGATCACCGACTACCGCCCGGACGTCGCCGCGCTGAAGGCCGCGCCGACCCGCATCGTGGTCGCCGTCGGCGAGGAGTCGGAGGGCATCTTCACCGGCCGCACCTCGGCTGCTGTCGCGGCATTGCTCGGCACGGAGCCGGTCGTCTTCCCGAGCCACCACGGCGGTTTCGCGGCGGAGGACTCGGGGTATCCGGGCAAGCCGAGAGAGTTCGCGCAGCGGTTGCGCGAGGTGCTCGACGAGCGCGGCTGACCCGTCGCCCCTGGCCGAGGCGGCGCGACGGGCATAGCCTGCGGGGGTGGACGACGACCCGGTAGTGAGCAATCCCGAGCAGCGCACTCTCCTCCTGCTCCGCCACGCCAAGTCGGACTGGTCGGGGTCCGTCCCGGACTTCGACCGCCCGCTGGCCGAGCGCGGCCGGACCCAGGCTCCACTCGCCGGCCGCTGGCTCGCGAGCCGTTCGCGGATCGACCTCGCGATCGTCTCCCCCGCCCGGCGCGCCCGTGAGACCTGGGAGCTGGCCTCCGCCGAGTTCGAACCCGCGCCGCCCACCCGCTTCGACGACGGCGTTTACGCCGCGCCCGCGGGTCGACTCGTCGACATCGTGCGCGACCTGCCGGACGACGTCCGCACAGTGCTCCTGCTCGGCCACAACCCCGGCATGGAACAGCTGGCGTCCCTCCTCACCGGCGGGGATGTGATCATGCGCACCGCAGGCATCGCCGAGCTCGCCATCTCCGGACCGTGGGCCGACCTCGACGCCGCGACCGCGCGGCTCCGCGCCGCGGGACGCTCCGACGGCCACGACCTCACCTGAACCGCGCCGCAGCCATTCACGGGAGAACGAGATGAGACCCCTGCGCTACGCGATCAACGTCACACTCGACGGCTGCTGCCATCACGAGGCGGGCCTCCCCGCCGACGAGGAGTCGATGCGCTTCTGGACCGCCGAGCTGGAGCGATCCGACGCACTCCTCTTCGGCCGGGTCACGTACGGGATGATGGAGTCGGCCTGGCGTCGGCCGGCCTCGGGCACGTGGCCCGAGTGGATGGGCGACTGGCAGCTCCCCTTCGCGGAGGCGATGGACACCGCGAAGAAGCACGTCGTGTCCCGCACCCTGACCGCCGTCGACTGGAACGCCGACCTGCTGCAGGGCGACCTCCACCAGGCGGTCGAACGTCTCAAGCAGGAGCCCGGCGAGGGCGTGTTCGTCGGCGGGGTGACCCTCCCCCTGGCTCTTGCGAACCTGGGCCTGATCGACGAGTACACGTTCGTTGTGCAACCGGTGCTCGCCGGCCACGGGCCGACGCTGCTGGCGGGCCTGCGCGAGCGGGTCGAGCTGGAGCTGGTGGAGCGGCAGGAGTTCCGGTCGGGGGTGACGGCGCTGCGGTTCCGGCCGCGGGCCGCGTGATCGAGCCTGCTTGCCACCCGCCACGGGAGGGATACTCTCCCCTTCATGGGCCTTCGTTTCCACTCCGTCACCTTCCTCTCCGCCGACCCGGACGGGCACGCCTCCTTCTGGGGCGCGGTCCTGGGCCGGTCGCCGCGTGAGGACGACGGCGGCATCCTGCTCCCGGGCGACGACAGGCAGGTCGGGCTCCGCTTCGCCGCCGGCGCCTCACACGGCGCGGAACGGAATCGGCTCCATCTGCACCTGAGCCGCGCGGAACGGCGCCAGGCCCAGTCGATCGCGGCCTGCGTCGAGCACGGGGGTCGGCTGCGCGGCAACGGGCACGTTCCGCCGGGCGGCTATGCGGCCATGGCCGACGTCGCCGGGGACGAGTTCTGCGTGATCGCGGACGAGGACGCCTACCTGGCGGGGTGCGGGCCGCTGGGAGAAGTCACCTGCGAGGGGACGCGGGCGACCGGGATGTTCTGGAGCCACGCTCTCGGGTGGCCGGTGGTCTGGGACCAGGACGAGGAAGTGGCCGTCCAGGCGCCTGCCGGCGGAACGAAGCTCGCCTGGAGCGGCGAGCCGATCACCGCAGGCAAACCCACAGACCGTCAGTTCTTCACCCTGACCGCGCCGAAGGCCCGGCTCGACGACGAGCTCGACCGGCTGGTGGGACTCGGAGCGACGGACGCCGTCTCCAACGGATCGGGCGCGGCGACAGCCCTCGATCCCGACGGAGTCCCGTTCGTCGTGCAGGCTCGTTGACGGGAGCGGGTCAATGGCAGAACGCGGGCCGGCACGGGGTCGGGATGACTCTCCACGGGAGACGGCAGCGCCCCTTCCACCCGCCTGGAGCGCAAGCGATCCGACGTTCCGTCGATCCGAGCTCTCCGCGGTGGTCGGGCGTGGCGAGGACACCTGGCGTCGCGTGGCGGACGACGTCCTCCACTGGCGGGTGAAGACGCGCAGCGGATTCCTGGTCGACTCCGACACGCCGGTGCGAGCGGGTCAGCGCGAGCGGATCCGGGTCCGGGTGCTCGGCGTGACGATCGTCGAGCCGGTGGAGGTCGTCGCGGTCGTCGAGGACTCCGACCGGGTCGGCTTCGCGTACCGGACCCTGCCCGGGCATCCCGTCGACGGCGAGGAGGCGTTCGTCGTGCACCGCGACACCGCCGACGGCGACATCCTGCTCACGGTGCGCTCGCTCACCCGTCCGGCGCCGCAGCAGCCCTGGCGCGCGCTGCATCCGCTGCTTCGCATCGCGCAGGTCGTGGCGCGACGCCGCTACCTCCGCGCGCTCCGCTGACCCGTCACGTCACGCGTCATCCTTACGGGCGGACGCGGACCCGGCGTCCTTCGAAACCGACGACATCGCCGAGCTGGAGCTGCCGTCCGCGCCGGCGATCGACCTCGCCGTTGACGGTCACGTAGCCGTCGATGATGGCTTCTTTCACGTTCCCGCCGGAGTCGAGGAGCCCGGCGAACTTCAGGAACTGCCCGAGCCGAATGACGTCACCACCGATCGGGACGTCTTCGATCGGAGCCGAGTTCGTCATCCCGAAAGGCTATCCCACGTGAACAGCCATCGAGCTGTCGCCATCGATGCCCCCGCTCTCCAGGCTTGTCGAGTGACGACCTTCTGCGGCGAACTCGACCGTGAGAGGATGATGGACCCATGCCCACCGTCCACCGCCCCGGCCTTCGGATCGACTCTGGACTCACCATCCCCGAGTCCGAGCTGTCGTGGCGGTTCTCGCGGTCGTCCGGTCCCGGCGGCCAGGGCGTGAACACCGCCGACTCCCGGGCGGAGCTCGCCTGGGATGTGGCGGGCTCCACCGTTCTCTCGACGGTGCAGCGAGACCGACTGCTCGATCGCCTGAGCGGTCGCGTCGTCGACGGAGTGCTGACAATCGCCGCATCCGAGCACCGCGCGCAGTTGCGCAACAGGGAGGCCGCGCGCCTCCGGCTGGCCGAACTCGTCGCCGACGCCCTCCGGCCGCCCGCGCCACCGCGACGGCCCACCCGGCCGACCAACGGCTCCAAGCAACGGCGTCTGAAGGCGAAGCAGAGGCGCACCGAACTCAAGCGATTGCGCCGCCCGCCCCAGGACTGAGCGCCGAACGAGCACGCCCGCGTGAGCCGCCCCCTAGCGGCTGACGGTGATTCGCCGCCGTCATACCTCCGCGCACAAGGCCATCATGATCGTGACCTCTGGACACGGCGAGTCGCGGCGGCCGCCCACGGCAGCTGCACCCCACAACCGGGCAGCTCGGCGACGCGACGAATCCGGCGAGCCGGCAGGGAAGCCACGAAGCTATCGCGGAATCACTGCACCCTCTCGCGCAGGAATCGTCCGATCCGCTCCGTCGCGTCGGCTGCCTCCGGCGTGCCGAGCATGAGTTGGTACACGTGGGGCAGCCCCTCGCCCACCTCCAGCCGAACGTCGACGCCGGTCGCCACCGCGGCTTCCGCCAGGCGCTCGGCGTCGCTCAACAGCAGATCGGCCGTCCCGACCTGCACGAGCATCGGGGGCAAGCCGCCGAGCGTCGCGAACAGCGGGGAGGCGAGCGGTGTCCTCGGGTCGACCCCGTCGAGATAGTCGGAGGCGAGCTGGCGGAGCAGGTCGGGAGTCGAGATCGGATCCTGGTCGACACGGTCCGTCATCGACGACCCGGAGCTCGTCAGGTCGACGGTCGGCGACATCAACACGGCGGCCGCGGGGAGAGCTCCCCCGGCGTCGCGGGTGGCGACGAGCAGGGCGACGGCAAGTCCCCCGCCCGCGGAGTCGCCGGCCACTGCGATCGAGTCGGCTGCCGTTCCCTGCTCATCGCGGAGCCACTCCCAGACCGCGCGGACATCGTCGATCGCCGCCGGGAAGGGATGCTCCGGCGCCAGCCGGTACTCCGGAAACAGCACCCGCATCCCACCCGCCCGTCCCAGCCGGGCGGCCAGCTCGCCGTCACTGGCAAGAGACCCGAACTGGAATCCCCCGCCATGCAGGAACACCAGGACACGGCCGGTGTCGGCGCCCGGAGCATCCAGCCAGTGCGCCGGCACTCCGGCAGCCGAGACCTCGGTCACGCGCACGTCGTCCGGTATCGGATGCACGGGCCCGGCGGGTGCGAAGCCGGCTCGCGTCTCCGCCACCGTCTCGGCCGGTTGCTCGGCCGCGGCGCGCTGGCGTGCGTGGAGCGATTCGATCAGTTCGTCCATCGCGGGACTCGGCATCGTGACTACCTCCTCAGCCGCGACGACGTCAGTCCGGGACGACTTCGCTGAGCCGACCGGTGTGGACGTCGAAGACGAATCCTCTGACGGGGAGGTCGGCTGAGATCCACGGATGGGTCTTCACCTTGGCGATCTGCTCTTTCGTGTTCTGCTCCACATCGGTGAAGCTGTAGAACCGGGCGGGTGCGATCGGCGTCGCTCCGGTCTCGGCTCGCAACCGGGCCTCCAGTTCCTGGTCGGTGAACTTCGACATCCCGCAGTCGTTGTGATTGATGATCATGATCTCCTGGGTGCCGAGGAGACGGGTGGAGACGACGAGGGATCGGACGGAGTCGTCGTCGATCACGGTGCCCACGTTCCTGATCAGGTCGACGTCCGCATCGGCCAGGCCGAGCATCCTCACGATGCCACTCAGCCGCGGATCCGCGCAGGTGACGATCGCGATCTTGGGCGCCGGCGGAGCCCCGTTGCGCGCATCGTAATCGCCGACGTTCGCTGCGATGGCGCTGAGCGCCTCATCGATGATGGTCATGACCCGTCCTCAGATTGTCGAAATCAACTCTTCACGCACGACGAAGGTCGGTGACTGGGCAGATCCGAGGAGGCGTCGCGATCGCAACGGCGACCGACGTCGACGACGGGTGGGACAGACAGGGCTGATTCGCTGAGCGTGCGAATGCGCGCAGTTCCCTTTCGCGCGCGTGCTCATGGTAGAGGTGGGCGGGTGATCGATGCCACCCCGTTTTGAGCAGTGGCAGACTGGACCGAATATGTCGAGGACCGAGAGACGACACGAATGGCACACGCCCAGAACAGCATCGCGATCGACCGCTCGCCGGCAGACGTCTTCGCATTCCTCGCGGACGGCCTCAACAATTCCAAGTGGCGTGAGGGCGTCCGGACGATCGAACTGACCAGCGGCGAGCCCGGCCAGGTCGGTGCGGTTACCGGCAGGTCCTCGCGGGCCCCGGCGGACGCCCCATCGACGGCGACTACCGGATCACCTCCGCCACCGCCGGCTGGGAGCTGTCCTTCCAGGTGATCGCCGGGCCCGCCCGACCGACCGGCACATACACGCTCACTGCGAACGGCGACGGGACGACGGTGCTGTCCGCACTGGACCTTGCGCCGAAGGGCGTGATGAGGCTGATGAACTCGATGATCACCAGGACGATGGAGATGGAGGTCGCTCAGCTCGGTGCGTTGAAAAGGACGCTCGAAGCCTGACGCGATGGCTCGGCGGCCACGAAGGATGACCGACGGTCCGTCAGCATAGCCCGGTCGCGCCTGCGGCAGTGGGTAGCCCCCCTGAAATTGCCCCTGACCGGCAATCTCATCTCACGGCGGCTGCTGCCACGGCGACGCAAGTCTCCCGGCACGGCGCCGGCCGGCGACGGGCATGGCCCGTCCGAATCGGTGACCCGCTGTGGGGATTGTTTGCAATGCTTGCATTTCAGTACCTTCAGGGCATGCCCGAGATCACGCCTGCGCAACTTTCGCTCGAACTCAGTGTCGATCAGAGACGCATTCGAGAGGCGCTGAGATCGCGGTATAGAACCCTTCCGATCGGAGTTACGCGCTGGCGTCTAACCCATGAGCAGGCCGATGACGTTCGGGCCCAGTTCCACAGCGGAGGCGTTCCACAGCGTGTTGCCTGGACGCTAGAGCCTGGCGACACGGTTCTGAGGCGAGAGTTGCACGCGGCCTACGGCGGAAGCCAGCAGAACGGGATCGTGACTCTGAAGTCCCTGCCCGACATCATCGCATTCACGGACCCAAAGAGCGGTGCCGCCTATGGCTACGGCCTGTTCGAAGGTTTGCAGCCAGACGGCTCGTATCACTACACGGGTGAGGGCCAGCAAGGAGACCAGGAGTTTGTCCGAGGGAACCGAGCGATCCGTGACTCGAGCAAGACCGAACGCCCGATTCGCTTGTTCACCGTTCAGGGCACTTCCGTAACGTACGTCGGCGAATTTGCGACGGGAAAGCCAACCTACTGGGAAAAGTCGATTCCGGGCAGAGACGCCGTTCCACGGAAAGGCATCATCTTCAATCTCGTGCCAGTTGAGGCGGACCTGTCCGTCTTGGGACCGGCGCTTCCGGCCCACGCGTCGCCCGCCGTTATGACGTGGTCACCCCCAGACGCTTCCGACGTCGTGATTGCGGGCCAATCGTCAGAGACCACGAACGGCCGATCCGTGTCCCGCCTCGAATTCGCGCTCCAGGCCAACTTTGGCGAGTGGCTGAAGGCGCAGGGTCACGAACCTAAACGACTTCGGCTTCCCTGCGATGGGACAATCATCGAGCCTGACCATTTCGTGGAGTCCCTGGGATGGATCGTCGAAGCGAAGAAGTCGATAGCGCGCGAATACATTCGGGAGGCCATCGGCCAGGTGCTCGATTATGTGCACGTGGCCGAGAGTTTCAGGATCATTGCCGCCCCCGTGATTCTTCTACCCGGTAGGCCGAGCACGGATCTCGTCGACCTGTTGCATAGGCACGGCGTCACTCTCGCCATTCGCGACGGCGACGGATTCGAAACCCTCTCGCCGGCCCGCTAGAACTGCGGCACTGTGGTGCCCCTGGAGGGACTCGAAAACTGCGACCACCCTTTAAGCGCCGTTCGCGTAATGCTAAAACCCGCGGAATTCCGCGGGTTTCGACCCCATTGAAATGACTGCGATCACATAGGAACTCACTCGATTGTGGGCAAAATGTGGGCAAATTTGGTCATCTGTCAAACCTGACATCTAACCTTTGTCCGATGAGCCACTCTGCATAAGCGTTTCGATGCTACGTCCGCCGCGCAATTCCTGGCAGTACCCGCAACTTCCGCTGGTGGGCGAGCAAGTCGGCTACGAACGGGTGAATGTGCGCAAATCGGGGATATGCCGTCTGGCAGCTTACCGATAGGGCGTCGGGGTCGATAGGGATTTGTGGCAGCACGAGCAGCTATTCTCTATCGACAAGGCGAGCGTGAAACTAGCATTTCTAAAGACCCTTCCGCAGACACTCGGCATGGTCCTCCTCATCTTGTCGATGTTCGTTCTACTCGCAACCCTTCGGTCCTCGCCGATCACCAAGGACAATGTCGCCCACATCCTCGTCGGGTTCGCCATTTTCACCGCTTTCATCGGCGCCGCCCTCGGCGCAATGAGCTTGGCCCTTCACGGCCGGCCGGGAAAGTATCGGGAGAGTCTCGCCAAGCACTACGCGGTTGGCAGTGGCGCATACTTGCTCATCAGCGCCACTATCGTCGTCGCAAACTGGTTTGTAGGCGCTCAATGACTACTCGATTCGACATTGGCCCTTTCGGCCGTGTTGTCGCGTCGAGAGCACCATGGCGCCTAGCGCAGAACACAAAGGAGCCTACTGCGGCGCGCTGTAACCCGTATGTACTCGGCGCCGATAAGCTGAGCCGAAAGTTCGCCGTCCACTTGCATGGGGCGGCGAACTCTCATTGTGTGAAGGAGTATCAGCGTGTCGCGGCTAACAGACTTGCTCCGAGCTGCGAAGCAACTGGATCCACAACTCGGCGAAGATCTCGAATCCGAACTACGCCCCCTTCAGAAGCGGTTGCCGTTCGGGCTCAACTTTGAACGGCACGCGCCCGAGGCGGTCGAGCTAGCTGGCCACCGGATTCGAAGGACAAGCAAGGTCAGGGTTCTGCCTCCGAGGGGCTCCACTTCGCGCGGGGACCAGCGCGTCTGGCGGGTTGAGTCGATAACAGGAGATAACGCGACGATATCCGTTCTCGATGGAACCGACGATGAGACCAAAACAGTCGCCCTTGATGATCTGATCCTGGTTGCCGAGTTCCGTGATCGCATCTATCCAGGCCTACGACCCGATGGCACCGTGGAGCGCGGCGGAGCCAAGCCTTTTCACACCGTTATCAACGGCGAGAACTTTCACGTGCTCGAGCAGCTTACGTTTACCCACGAGGGTTCGGTCGACGCGATCTACATCGATCCGCCTTACAACACCGGGGCTCGTGACTGGAAGTACAACAACGACTACGTCGAAGGGGACGATCTTTATCGCCACTCCAAGTGGTTAGCATTCATGGAACGTCGACTGAAGATTGCAAAGCGACTTCTCAAACCCGAGGATTCCGTTCTTATCGTCACGATCGACGAGAAGGAGTACCTCCGACTCGGCCTTCTGCTTGAACAGACCTTCCCCGAGTCACGAATCCAGATGGTAAGTATCGCCATCAATCCGGCAAACGTAGCTCGGCGTGGCGCATTCGGCAGGTCCGACGAGTATTGCTTCTTTGTAATGATGGGTGAGGCCGCACCTCAAAGAGTTCGGCTCGGTCAGGAATGGGTCTCCGCCAAGGGGCGCACATTCACCGGATCTGCGCGATGGGACCTTTTGCGGCGATCAGGTACCAATGCCCTGCGCTCAGACCGACCAAATCTGTTCTATCCGATCGTCGTCGATCCAGCTCGAGGACAGGTTACCTCGGCTGGCGACTCCATCGCCTTGGCAGCAGAGCCAGATACGACTGCCGAGAAAGGCAGTGTGGTGGTGTGGCCCATCCGAAAGGATGGGACGCACGGCACCTGGCAGCTGGGTCAGACCGCTCTGATGCGGCACGTCGACGAGGGAAGGGTGCGCCTCGGCGGTAGTGCCGAGAAGGGATATGTCGTCTATTACCTAAAGGGCGGCGAGTACGCGAAGGTATTGAGCGGCGAATACGCGAGTCGCGGACGAAAGCCTGACGGCTCATTAGACCTGGAGGAAAGCACGCAGCTTGACCACCTCCTGGTGCCGGGAACGCAGTGGCGGATCCCAGGCCATGATTCGACGCAGTATGGCTCTCGCCTGCTATCCCAATTCCTGCCAGGTAGAAGGTTCCCGTTTCCGAAATCGCTCTACGCAGTGGAGGACGCGCTGCGCTTCTTCATCAAAGAAAAGCCAAACGCTGTGGTGCTTGATTTCTTCGCCGGGTCTGGCACCACTGCTCACGCCGTAATGAGGCTCAACCATCAAGACGGAGGTCGAAGGCAGTGCATTTCCGTCACGAATAATGAGGTGTCCGCCGACGAGCAAGCAGTTCTCCGAGCTAGAGGATTGCGCCCCGGAGACGAGGACTGGGAGCTTCACGGCATCTGCGAGGACATCACAAAACCGCGAATCAAGGCGGCAATCACTGGTGAAGTGCCAGCGGGGATGCCCATAAAGGGTGAATATAAGTTCGTCGACGAGTTTCCGATGGCTCAGGGTTTCGAAGAGAATGCTGCGTTCTTCACTCTGACCTACGAGTCACCGTGGATTGTGGGCACTGACCGCGCTTTTGCTGCAATCGCTCCAATGCTCTGGCTACGTGCAGGAGCTGTTGGAAACCGCATCGACGAGCTCTCGGGCGGCTGGGCTATCGCCGAGGCGTATGGAATCTTGAAAGAATTGGATCAAACATCAGATTTCGCGGCGGCCATGATCGCCTCCAGTAGCGCGCGCATGGCATTCATCGTTACGGACGACGAAGGCCGCTACCAGCAGGTTGCGAACGAGTTGCAGGGCATCGAGACAGTTCGCCTCTACGAGGACTATCTCCGCAATTTCGAGAGCACAGGTGACTTCTAATGCGGTTTACGCTCAAGGACTACCAGTCCGATGCTGTAGGAGACACGCTTCGTGAGCTCGCGGATGCAAGAGAGATCTATCAAGGCTCACGAAAGCGTGTGAGCTCGGTTGCGCTCACAGCAGCTACTGGCTCGGGCAAGACCGTCATGGCAGCGGCAGTGATTGAATCCTTGTTCTGGGGAAGTGACGAATTCGAGACCGAACCTGACGCTGGGGCGGTCGTTCTATGGTTCAGTGATGACCCATCGCTCAACCAGCAGACCAGGCACCGGCTCGAACAAGCCTCAGACCGACTGCGTAACCGGCTAATTACAGTGGAGCACCCCTTCCGCTACCCAAAGCTTGTAGCTGGGAACGTGTACTTCCTCAATACATCCAAACTGTCTCGGAACAGCCTTCTGGTACGTGGACATGACGATTCGAACGTCCTAGCCGGCATCGAATCGCATCCAGACTCCGTTCCATTCACCTTCTGGGACACACTTCAAAACACCATCGAGGATCGCAACCTCACTCTGTACATGGTTCTCGACGAAGCCCACCGCGGGATGGGCAAAGGCGCGTCCGACACGCCAACGATCGTGAAGCGACTAATCAACGGGCACGCAGGGGTCCCACCTATGCCGATCGTTTGGGGTATTTCGGCGACTGTGCAGCGCTTCGAGGAGGCAATGCACGCCGCCCAAGTAGAAGAGAATCGGCTACATCTCCGTACGGTCGCGGTCGATCCGGTGCGCATTCAAGAGTCTGGGCTGCTGAAAGATGACATCGTGCTCGATTTCCCAGAGGAAACGGGTGATTTCAGCACGGTGCTGCTTCGCAGGGGTGTTCGCAAGGTCAAGGCTTTGTCTGAGGCATGGAAGGCGTATGCGCGCGCTCAGGGAGAGGCAGAGGCGATTAAGCCTCTTCTTGTCCTTCAGGTGCCGAATAAGCCGGCACCAACTGAGGTTGCGGCTGCGATCGACGTGATTCGGGACGAGTGGCCCGAGTTAGAAGCCGACTTCATTGCACACGTATTCGGCGAGCATACGGCTCAGGCTTTCGGTCCATACAGCGTTCCATACATTTCGCCAGAACGCGTGCAGGATGCGACCTATGTTCGGGTGCTACTCGCCAAGGATGCGATTAGCACCGGCTGGGATTGTCCCCGCGCTGAGGTAATGGTGTCGTTCCGCACGGCAAAGGACGAGACGCATATCACGCAGTTGTTAGGACGAATGATTCGCACGCCGCTTGCACGTCGAATCGAAGGCAACGACGTGCTGAATAGCGTTGAGTGCATATTGCCGCGCTTCAACAAGGCAACGGCGAGTCTCGTTCTCGAGAAGATCATGGGCAACGACACGCTCGATGGTGAGTCGGGAGGTGGGCAGCGAGTGCTTGTCGACCCCAAGACCATGCTCCCAAACAACGCTGTGCCGACCGAGGTTTGGCAAGTCTTCGCCCAGTTGCCCGCGGAAACGCTTCCGCGAAAGCATGCTAATCCGATCAAACGAGTCACCTCGCTCGCCCACGCACTGGCCGGAGACGGGCTCGTTGCGGAAGCCGGGCAAATCGCGCACGAGCGTCTCCATGGAGTCCTCAACGGGCTAGCTGCTCAGTATCCAAAGGAGGTCGCGAAAGCCCAAGATGACGTCCTAACGGTCGAGGGTGGGACAGTCCGAGCGAGGCGCGGCCTGATTGCTGACGGCTCCTGGACTGAGCTGGCAGATGATCGCGCAATTCAGGATGCGTACCGTCAGGGCGCCCGAACCATAACGCCGGATATCGCTCGCACGTATGTAGACCATCTCGCCAGCGAATCGGAGGACGAAGAGGTTCTCCGCGAGGCACACGTGCGCGTTGCCGCCCTCGCTATGCTGCCGCAAACCCGGCCAGCCTTGGATTCCGCCGCAGATCAACTTGCCAAGGAATGGCTCGATCATTTTCGCGTCGCCATGAAGTCGCTACCGGAATCGCGGCAAAGTCTCTACGCCGATATCACGGCGATGAGCACCGATCCTCAGTTGATCTCGATGGCACTACCAAGAAACCGTCAGGAAGAGACTAAGCGTGCCGTCGGGGCTTTCGAGCAGCTAATGGAACGAAGGCCCTTGCATCTTCTTGCAGACGAAGAAGGCATGTTTCCGGTCGGGAAACTCAACCCTGACGAGCTGCAGGTCCTGGACGCCGAGAAGGCTCGCGGGGACCTACTTGCCTGGTATCGCAATCCAACGGCCGGCAGGGATTCAATGAGCATTGCCTATCAGGACAAGCACGGCGATTGGCGAACGCTTCGTCCCGATTTTCTCTTTTTCGTGCACAGCAACGCCGGCGTCAAGGTCAACATCGTGGACCCCCATGGCTCGTGGCTACCTGACGCGATCGCCAAGCTGCGCGGGATGGCTCGCTATGCACAGGTCTATGGAGAGAACTTTCATAGGATCGAATCCATCTCCCGTATTGATGGAGAGCTACGTGTCCTAGATTTCACCCTGGCGGAGGTCCGCGAGACGGTATTTGGCGCCGTTGACGCCGACACTGCTTATCGGCAAGCATCGCTCGCGTTTGACGGGTAGAGCGCAGGGTCGCTTATGACTGCGATACTCTCTCTAAATGCTCGAAGCAGCGGAGGCCTCCTTGCAGATCGCTCATACTTTCGCATGTCCCCTGCGCAGTTTGGCGATTGGGTTCGCGAACACCACCGCACTCTCATCTCTTCGCTAAAACAAGCCGGGGTTTCCTACGACGCCTTGGGCCCAGCGCTCGTCCCATCAACTGGCAATCGCCACGAAATGGCGCTGCTGTTCAATATCGACATGATCGATTCTGGCTTTTATGGCAGGGCCGTGGCGAAGAAGTTATTGCCCCATTTGGGTAGAAATTCGACGCTGAGTGTCCTTTCCGGAGATATTGGACTGGCTCCGTCCACGACTCGTGCAATAGCGCGACTCTCCGGTCTCGTGCCCGGCATGTTCGACGACTGGGGCCAGCAATATATCTACTGCGTATATTTGACGAACATGTCGCCCTCGCAGCGCGAGGGTATGCACAATGCCTTTCTGGCGGAGAGGTCGTACCTGGGATACGTTCCTACGACGTACAAATCGCATTTTCGAACCGTCGTAAGCACAATGTTGCCAACCGCATTTATCAAGCACAAAGGAATCGTTATCCTCGACCACGGATCCGACGAGCCCTGGGTCAGCAACCAAAACGAGATTGGCTACCCGTTCCCGAATTTCGGGCTGGAGGTCGTGAGCGTAAACAGCCAACTGCATTCGCCCTTGCTTTCATACAAGATCCAGTCGGAGCTTCTGCCGTCGTACCAGGACGACGTTCTGATATCGCTAAATGCGATATCGGACGAACCGATGGCGCTTGACGACTTCGAAGTCGTCTTCCCCGACGGCAAATTCGAGTATCTTCACCGTGAATCGAAAATCGGCCTTCTACAGCTCGCAGGTCTAGACCGACTAAATGATGTCGAATTGGCAGCAGTAATCCGTGCCGAGATCAACAACGACTACATCTATCGGCTCCAGCAAAACGTTGATGGGACCGTTCAGTTCAACATCGTGCTCGAGCTCAAGCGCTCTGGCAATCCGGCAGTGAAGCTGGCAGTAGGTCTGAAGTATTTCCCCGAAACGTCTTCTCTGAACTTCGTTACCTTGGCTTAGCTGGCAATCAATTGCCCAGGGCGCGTCTCCAAGCCCAGCGAAATATGGCCACGCCACCGATCATTACCCCCGTGTCGCGGAACTGGTGCAACCATCGCTTGGCGACAACGCTCTTCGGTACAACGAAGTCGGGCTGGAATGGGTCCCTGGCTAGCTCGGCCGAAAACCATTCACGACCACGGCTTCCTTGGTGCCACTCGGCGAGCTGGAGTGCCAAAGAATGAGCGACGCCAAGCGCGCCCTTATCGGTCGGCTGTAGTTGCATGCGCTGAACTTGGCGCGCGACCCAAATCGCGATGGCTTGATCGCTAGAATCCAGCTCCAGGATCAGTCGCGGAAGGACCAAGATGACTTCCATTTCCGACCGAGTCCAGAGCCTGCTGAGTGGATATAGAGCGTAAGCGCGCGATGCCCGCTCGACAGTATCGAGCACCCGCGATACAACCTCTTGCCGGGCCGCAAGTCGAGCTTCCTTCCTCTGTCGTACCCACTGGAGCTGGAACAGCGCGACCGTGACGATCACGCCCAGGCCGGTAACAATCACTCCGAACGCGGGCGCATTCGCGACGAGATAGTCAAACATCGCCATCCTTCTGTTACCCGTTGCGGCTATTACCTTTCTCAGGCGCAAACGTATCTGTTGCCTCAGACACATCCACTAGAAGTGGAGCTGCCACGCCGACGCCCCAGCAGGAATATCGGTTCAGCCGGGATCGCGCGGACCAAGGAGATAGAGACCAGCCAACAAGGAGACGAAAGGACTGAGACGAGACAATAAGTCAAGAGCAAAGACGTGAAGGGCCAAGGCCAAAGGAAGAAGGGGCCCCAAGAGATCGAAGCCAAGAGCGATGCACGTAGGCACTTAAGTGGAATGGCTTTGTTATGCCTCAGGACATAGGTGACGAATCTGCCTCAGGACATCGGTGACACAAGGGCTCTGTTTGGTGGTGACACTTCTCCTCGATCTTTGAGGAATGAGCCGTGTCGAACCCGTTGATCCCCGTGTCCGTCTCGCGATCACCCAGTGGCCACCGGATGCACGGCGCGCGACGAAGACCGGCTTCTGCCGGGCGCCGAGCTCCAGAATTACCGTGGGCGCCGCTCAATGATCATTCGTGGCGAGCTCGACAAGCTTGCTAACCGCTTCAGGAAGCGTGGAAGCGATGATCGTCAGTCCCGGTTTCCACCAGGCCGTCACAACGAACCCCGTGTCCGATCGCGTGATCGTTCCCAAGCCCTCTGCCCCGTCGCCATCCTCCTCAAACAGGATGAAAGAACCGCCCTCGTAAAGAGTGAAGCGTCTTCCTTGCACCTCGAATTCATCAACCTTGCTCAGCATGAGTCCCCGCCTTGCTGTTCACGTGCACGGCTGGGCCGGATGAGGGGACTCTCGCGGAGGGTTCGGGCTCGATACGACTCGGTCGCGTCTACCTACGTCACGAAGAATACGATCGCGCCCGCGAGATGGAAAGCCCGGGCCGAAGCGGCTCGCGTCACGGAAACCCCTGTCGCCGTGACGCGAGCCGACCGCCGGCTGCGATCATCCACCCCGCTTCAACCGCGGGTCCAGGTCGCGTGGCGGCCGCCGACCCTCATCCCATCCCGGGCCTCAATGGATCGGCCGACTCAGTTCGAGTGTCGCACCAGCGAGCACGCCGGAAGCAGGGCTTAAGACCCTGCGGCAATTGCCAACACCGCCATATCGTTGTTGTTGGCGGGCAAGCGAGCAGCACACGGCCAAGGGCCCAGGCTGCATGCTTACCTTGCTTGCCGCCACGAACGGCGATGCACGTCTACCTACGTAGCATCGCCGTTCCCGTTACCAATCGCCTGAGGCAGACACTACGGCGCTGTTTGGTGGTGCCACTTCTCCTCGATCTTTGAGGAATGAGCCGTGAAAGCCGAATCACCCAGGCCACCCGCCCACGACTCCCGCCTCGGTCGACGCGACGAGGGCATCCGCGTCAAGCTCGTCGACCGCGGCGGCAGCGTCGAGTTCCACGGCATCCGCTTCGGCATCAGCCGCGACTACAGCAAGAAACGCATCGCGATCCTCGACACCGGCCCCACCATCATGTTCTTCGACCTCGACGGCACCCTCATCATCGAACAACCCTGGCCCTCACCCGGCGTCAAATACGTCAGCAACGGCCGACCCCGCGGCCGCCGACCCAACCCGCGACCCGACGAATTGTCACCGATGTCCTGAGACACCAACCGCTTCCGATGTCCTGAGACACTTCCGCTTCCGATGTCCTGAGACAAGACATACGTGGAATGGCTTCCGTTACGACCTGATTCACACCATCTCGATCGAGCCGTTGGTCGCCAGATCTTGGACTTCAGACGCGCGTTCAAACGGCCATCCCGGGCGGTCACTGAAGCCGCCCTTAGAGCATAAAATGCCCCATTGCCACACCTCGGATGCGCGCATCATGATTCGGCTGACAGCAGTTTCGCGCTTCACCTGCACACAGGAAGTTGGCAATCATGTCTCAAACACAGACTCGGGAACCAGCGCAACGAACCGGCTGGGTCGGTTGGATCTACTTCGCTGGGGTCGTGCTGCTCATCGGAGCCGCCATCGACATCTTCTACGGGATCATGGCCATTATCGGGCCGAACACGGCGTACTTCGTCGGCCCGAACGGCAGAGCCGCATCGTTCAACGTTGCCGCCTGGGGATGGTGGTCCCTGATCGTCGGTATCGCCCTGATCGTCGCGGCCGCCTGCCTGCTGACCGGAAAGACCTGGGCTCGCGTGCTCGTCGTCATCATCGTCGCGATCAATGCGGTGTCCCACCTGATGTCGTTGCCCGCGCAGCCGTGGTGGGCGATCATCATGGTCGCCCTCGACGTGCTCGTGATCTACGCGGTCACCGTGCACGGGCGCGAACTGCGGTCCTGACCCGTCGGCTCGCGCGGTCGGCAGCGAGTTCGCGTGCGGCGTCGGGTTTCCCACGGTTACAGGTGTTCCGTGGACGCGCTGGTGGCGCACGCGAGCTGCGAGACGATGACGTCTCCGATGGGGCTGGCCAATCCGGAGAACACGAGTCACACTGTGCACACCCGGCACTTCCGGCACTTCGCGAGCGAGGACCAGTGCCGGCGGTTTGGGGAGGTACAGCCGTGACCATTCGAACATCCGTCGCCCACCAACCGCACCCCGACGAGACCTCACCGGTTCCGTATTTGCGAAACGGCCAGCTCATCTCGCTGATCCGGTGGAACCGGGTCGCCGGCGACTGGAAGTACACCACCCTGCTCGTCGAATACGCGGGCCGCGACGACAAGCACTGGCAGGTCATCGCTCACGGTCAGCCGACAACACTCGACCGTGCCGAGTGGGCCATCTTCAACTAGCCCTGCCACATAGCTGTCACGATCGCGATCGCACTGCGACCGTTGCGTTACGGCGTGCCGTCGCCCGATCGTGGGACGGCGCCGACTTGTGGCGCCAGCACCACCTTGAGCAGCTCGCCGAGCAGCAGCAGCAGCAGCACCACCCCGGGCACGAGACAGATGCCCCACTGAGCGGCGGTGAGCGGAACGGTGGCGAACATGCCCTGCAGCACCTCGGTCTGGGTGATCAGGATCGAGCCGAGTACTGCCCAGGCGAACGCGCACAGTGGCGACGTGGGTCCGGTGAGTTGCAGAGCGCGTGGAGGAATCGGGCTTGGATTCGACTGCGCCGAACCGTTCTCGTCAGGGACGTGAGTGTCTTTCCGCCGCCCGATCGTAGCTCCCTCCCGGTGCTCTGTGCCGGGCTTTCGCGGCGTATCCTCCTCTGCTGCGCTCCCCCGGTACTCCACGGTCCCGGCACTCCGCCCCGTCCGCTCGCTCTCGATCACCCGCCGGAAAGGCACTCAAAACTGATCGACCTTGGGAGTGAGCGGGATGCGTGTTTTCATCATTGACACCAGCAACATGGCACCCGAGTTGCAAGGCGGACTCATCGGCGTGGAAGGGTCCTCGAACCCGGGCGCAGCCGAGAAGCAAGACTGCGTGGAGACCGTCAGCCAGTACGTGATGGACGGGTGGGCGATCGCCTCCGACCCGATCACCCCGATCGGCTGGCTCGCGGCCCTCACGGCGGAAGCAGCGTGCGTGCCCTTCGTCAACTTCACCCGGATCGCTCTGAAGGAGCCCGTGCTGCGAGCGGTTCGCGTCTGAGTCAGCGACCATCGGCCAAGCTGTATTGCCGAACGATTCAGCATCGTGGGAACCCGCATGCCGTCCGCTGGGATCTGGTCGCGAGCGAGTGATTTCTGCGAATTTCGGATTTGCGCGTCAAATCCGGCTGGGAAACACAACGTGTAGGTATGAGGGCAATCGTTTCGGACACCGCACCGCAGCGCAGCTCGCCGGCGAGACTGTCGGACGTCTCCAACGTGAGCTGCCGTGGCCGCGAAACGGACGGTTCTGCACTCAATGAGCTCGTCGAAGTCGTCACGGCTAGGAAATTCACAGCCGAGGGCGGACTGCCTGCTCAAACCGCCGGAAACACAGGCCACATTCGGCCGCTCACCGCTGTCGGGACAGGGAGCGGATTCGGTGAAAAGCAGCAGCGCGCGCCAAATGCGCGCCAAAACGCTCGCCGAACCGGAAGTAATAAGTAGAGGGAGTTCTTTTTCCGAAAGGACAAGACTGTCGAGTTTCGGGAAGCCCGAGACAGGTTAGCGGGAGGTGAGTGCAGGTGCGAGGTGGAGTAGCCAGATGGAAGCGGGGACAGTCCTCCCATGGGGTCAAGCAAGCGGTCAACTACGCCTTCAGCGGGGTCTGTGACGCCACCCTCACCGCCAAGACCGCCGACGGGGTGATCGCCGCCGCCGGCTACGCCGACGCCGTCATGACCCGGTACATCGTCGAGAACGGTGCCATCCGCGACGACCTCCTCACCCGAGTCCAGCTCAAGGACTGGGTGGACGGCCTCGACCCCCTCACCGGTGAACGCCGCGGCCGGGACCTGGAGGTCCCCGTGGCGGACCTGATTCTGGATGCGACGATCAACGCGCCGAAGTCGTTCTCGATCGCCGCCATGCTCGACCCCGAGTTGGCCGCCGCCTACGAAGACCTGCAAGACCGACTCCGGGATCGGATCATCAAGCTGTGGCAGTCCGAGCTCAACGCCCGTCGCGGCAAAGGCGGCGTCATCCGCGAAGACCTGGCCCGGATCGAAGTCGTCGAACTCCGCCACGAACGATCCCGCTCCCTGGACCCGCACAAGCACCGCCACCTCTGGCTGAACGTCAAAGTCCAAGGCCAAGACGGCAAGTGGTCCAACGTCGACACGAGGGTCACGTTGCGGTTCCAGAACGTAATCAACGCCGAAGGCGACCTCGCCTCCCGCACCGACCCCACCTGGATCAACGCCCTCGCTGCCAGAGGGTTCACCCTCAACGACGAAGGGGAGATCAGCCAGTTGCAGCATCTGGTGCGGCCGATGTCCAAGCGATCGGCGCAGATCGAAGCCAACAAGCTCTCGCGGATCGCCTGGTGGAGCCAGCAGCACCCTGGGCAGGAGCCCTCCCATGACGTGCTCAGTCAGATCGACCACTGGGCGTGGGCCGTCGGCCGACCCAACAAGCCGGGCGAACTGGACGAAGACGACTGGGCGGCGCTCGTCCGTGAAGAACTCTTTACCGCCGACCCTGTGCTCGGACTGAAGCACTCCCCCGCGCCGCTACCTAACATCGCCGTCCAGGACCTCGACATCGGGTTGCTGGCAGCCCAGGCTGTTGTCGACGCGGATGCCCGCTCGACCGGCAGCGGCGGCCGCTTCAGCTGGATGGACGTGCGCGCCGGGGCGCTCCGCGCGATCGCCGCGACAGGCGTCGTCGCCAACCGCGAAGACCTCGCGAAACTCGCTGAGGAAGTCATAGCGCACTCCCCAACAGTGACGCTGATCTCCGAGCCGGACGCTCCGAAGCACGTCAAGCACCTCATGGCGGTCTCCACCGCCACGCTGAAGGCCACGCTCGCGCAAAAGGTCGACGCGTTCTCCGCGCCTGGGCAGATCCTCGACACTGTCGAGGTCGCCGCGATCGGCCACGCAATCGAACCCGACCGAGTTCTGGATGATGGGCAGCTCGATGGCGCGGCAGCGATCGGTGGCACCTCGCCTAGTGTCGTCATCTCCGGCCCGGCCGGCACCGGCAAGACAACGATGCTCAAGGTGGCTGGGGCAGCGCTGCGGCGTCGGGGTCACAAGATGATCATCGTCGCACCAACCAAGAAGGCTTCCGCTGTCGCCGGACGCGAGACGATGAGCGCATCGTCATCCCTCCACCAGCTCCTTCACGATTTTGGATGGCGCTGGGCAGCTGATGCGTCCGGGGCAACCGTGTGGAAGCGCCTCTCGATTGGCGAGAGGGATCTGGTGACGGGGGCAATCTACAACGGCCCACGGATCCGCATCGATCGGGGTGACCGCATCGTCGTTGACGAGGCTGGCATGCTGGACCTCGAGGCCGCGTCAGCCCTCCTCGATGTCGCGCACGCCACCGGCGCGGGAGTCGCTCTCGTCGGCGACGAGCAACAAGCCCTCCCGGTAGGGCACTCTGGTGCCATGGCGCTCTTCTGGCGCCGGTCACCTCAGCGTGTTGAGCTCACGACTACGCATCGATTCAAAGATCCCGAGTGGGCGGAACTTATGCTTCGACTTCGGGATCCCGTAGACCAGGCAGCCATGTGGGGCGTGGCCACCAACATCGTTCGTACTGAGCACGCTGTGATGGCAGATAGCGACCTCGCCGCGCGCGCGGCGATGGTCGAAGGATGGTTCGACGCCGCACGCGATCGAGAGACGATATCCCTAGTCACGGCGACTCACACTGAAGCGCAGGAGATCAGCGAAGCGATCCAGGCCCGCCGGATCGCATCTGGCGCGATCTCCACGGGACGCGCGGTTTCCGGACAGGGTGGACAGACAATCTTTGTCGGCGACGTAGTTCAGTCGCGCCGGAATGACTCGGTCGCCAACGTGCAGAATCGCCAGAACTGGATCGTGAAGACCATCAGCAAGGACAGCGTCATCCTTGCCGCCAGCAGCGATACGACCGACCTTCGGAAAGTCAGCCTGGCCTACGCCGCGTCGCACATTCACCTCGCATACGCCACAACCGTCTACGGAGTCCAAGGCGAGACGACCGACCGCTCCCTCGTCGGTCCGGGAGTTGACGCAGCGGGCCTCTATGTCGGTCTTACTCGCGGCAAGGAGCACAACTCTGTCGTGCTCGTTGCTCCGACAGAAGACGCTGCGAGATCAGAACTGGTCGAACTGATGCAACGCCGAACGGTAGAAGAAACGATGGAGAAGTCTCGAGCGGCCGCCAGGTCGGAACTGCGGCGCGCTGCCCAGTCAGCCGCTGGACCGCTCGTCGAGGCTCCTGCGCGGCACGCCGCTTCGGTTGGCATCGAATGATCAAGCTGAGGGCTCTACCGGGCGAGCCCCGTCGCCCACAGTTGGCGGCCAAGGATATTGACGCCGTCCAACGTCCCGCCCCGCGGATCGAACCCGAATATCGCGATACCCAGCTGATCGGCGCGATCAATCGCTCCGGGACGAACGCCGCGACGAACAAAGATCAGTCCCCGACGTCCGTCGGACGTGACGAGCGACGCCGCACGCTCAACGAGTTCCAAGCCGATGTTCCCCCGCCCGTTCTCAACCCACCCGAGGTAACGAGAACCATACAGATCGCAGATCCGGTGCGGTTCACCTCTGGCCACGACCGCGTCTATCTCACCGAGGTATCGCATCCACTCGGCGCAAAGCTCGACAGCTTCGTCGTCCGATGCTCCCCGCGGTCTTGGTTCTGGTGTCGCTCGCACAGGTCCAGAGTGCACCCATCCTCGGATAGCCGTCGAACTTGGAGATCCTGGAAAACGCCTCCCGGCGTCGTCGGTGGGGAGAGTTAGGTTCTGCCAATGGGAAGCATCGACGCTTACGAGTCGGCCAAAGGCCGGCGCTATCGTGTGCGCTGGCGTGACCCCGAGCACCAGCAGCGCGAGAAGCGAGGGTTCCGCACAAAGCGTGAAGCGGAGCTCTACAACGCAACCGTCGAAGTATCGATGGCGAGGGGGACTTACTTCGAGGCGTCTCAGTCCAAGATCACTGTCGGTGAGCTCGCTGAAGAGTGGCTCGCAAACAAGGAACAAGCCCTCAAACCATCAAGCTTCTCCCCCATCCGAATCGCTTGGCGCGTCTACGTCGAGCCACGCTGGGCCGCGACCCCGATCGGCGCGATCCGGCCATCCGCAGTCGAAAAGTGGATCCGGGAGCTGAGCCAGGGCAAAGCTCTGACTGTACGAGTCCGCCAAGGCAACGCCGGCAAGCCACGATCGGCCGGGGTCGTCCTCCGAGCGGTCGGGATCCTCGCGGGGATCCTCGACGTTGCGGTACGCGATGGCAGAATTCCCGCGAACCCGGCACGGGGCGCGAGCAATCTCCCGCGCAAGGCGAGCAAGAAGCGTCGCCGGTATCTGACCAACGAGGAGGTCTTCCGCTTCGCGCGGGCTGTACCCGACGACAAGCGCAGCGTCCTTGTGCTGACATTGGCCTACACCGGTATCCGGTGGGGCGAAGCCGTAGCGCTCACCGTGGACGACATCGACCTCGAACGCTGCCGTCTTGCTATCCACCAAACCGCTACTGAAGTTGACGGACTCATCCACGTCGGACCACCGAAGAGTTGGGAAGCCCGTTCGGTCCCCTTCCCAGCGTTCCTCGCCCCAAGGCTCGAGTCGCTCATCGAAGGGAAGAAGCGCAGCGACCTCGTGTTCCCAGCCCGTGCTGGCGGTTATCTCGCGCGCCCCGATACCGCTTGGAACCGGCAATCCTGGTGGCTGACAGCGCTGCGCGACGCAGGTCTTGAGCACATGACCCCACACGACCTCAAGCACACAGCCGCCAGCCTGGCTGTGAGTGCCGGCGCCAACGTCAAAGCTCTCCAGCGCATGCTGGGACACAAGTCCGCTGCGATGACGCTCGATACGTACGCAGACCTCTTCGAGGATGACCTTGGCTCAGTCGCTGATCGGCTCAACGAGAGGGTTCTTTCCGAAAGCGGTGGTAGTTTGTGGAGCACGTGACCTCTCCCACGTTCAAGCCGAGAGCTTGGAACGCGCCCTTGATTCAGGAGGGAGCGCTCCCCAGCGTCTGAAGGCCTATGTGGACTTGATTGCACATCGCTCATTGATCAACTCAATGAGCTCCTGACAGGTCTGCGCACCTAATACTCTGCACTACGTGGAAGACGAGGCTGCGCCCAAGCCCGAGTGGGCGGCTCTGCCTGCCGGTGCGCCCATCCGAGTTCGGGAATGGGCGATTCCACCTTTGTTCCTCCTTGGCCTGGCTGCAATTGAGACGTGGGCTGCGCTCAGCGCCGGCTCTCGGGGTGTGCCGCTGTTCTCGGCGTTCGCGGTCTCCATCTGCATCGTCGCTGCCAGCGTCCTGACGATCTTCGGCTACCTCGCGTATCGCGATCTCACAGCTCGGGCCGCCGAGCAATACCTCACATCAGTGATGGCCTCGCTCTTCCTGGCCGGCGCTCTGATGTCGCTTGGCTACGTCGGCTGGATTTTGCTGGCGCTGGTGGGACGCATGGCCGCCGACCGGACGTGGCGGCCACTCCGGCTGTTGCGCACGATCATGCCCAGACGCCGCTGGCAGCGCGTCGCGATCATCGCCGCCACGGTCGCGGTCATCGGCCTCGTCCTGCTCCCGATCGCGCGAATCCTGGACTCCATACCGCTGATCACGCTAGCCATCACAGGGCGAATCATCGGGCCCCTCGTCTTCGGCTTCGCGACTCGATTGCGACCGGGCGCGACGGGGCTGTTCTGAGCGACGAAAGCTCAAAGGTGTTTCGTCGCCACTCGTGCTCGAACGATCGTTTGCGAGTGGCAACCATGGGCCTCTTCGTGCCAAGGTTCGAGCGATCGAGATCCCGCCCGCGTCGAAGTCGCCGAAGGCTAGAACCGTCCTCGCCCAGTCGCGTCAGCAAGCGGACCACAGCGGCTCCAGTCTGTCCGTTGACGCAAACGAGCGGTGGCGCAGCGGCCCGTAACGGTCCGCGGCAGATGCGACCACCCCGGGGTTCTCACATGCCCAGACGACCTGCGGACAAGTGCCGATGCCATCGACCGCGAGCTGCCGATAGGTCAAGATCGCTGGCTGGCCTGACTCCGACAGGGCGGCGAGTGCTCGGGCCATCGGCGACGTCGCGCCGCTCGGAAGTCCGAGTGCGATGACCGTCGATGAGAGCTCGGCCGGACCGACAACCGGACCGGCGAAAGTTACGACAGCAGACTCGAGGTCCTCGGGCCACGCAGCTCGTGACAATGCGCTCGTGACCGCCCGGGTACGACGAGCCTCACGCAGCCTCAAGGAAGTGCAACGCTTCTTGGATGCTCCTGCGATCAGTTTGCGTCGCGGCGTGACCTTTGCCGGGATAAAGAACCAGCCGCCCGTTCGGGAGGCCGGAAGCGGTATCCCGAAACACTTCCGCACCGTAGAACCGGTCCCGTCCGCCCCCGATCACCAATGTGGGTGTGGCGATGTCCGGCAGCCGGGCAGTGAGGTCGAAGGCGTTCTCGGCGTCGATGGTGATGAGCATGTCACTCACGCTTTCGCCCTTCAGCGTCGGCCCCAGCAGCCAACCGAAGGCGGCCAACAGCCTCTGGTTGAGTGTGCTCGCCGCCAGCATGGACATCATCTGCGCGTTCGCCTGCCGTGTATTCCCTTCGCGTACGTTCTCGGCGATTCGGCGTTCGGCTGCCAGACCCGACGCTCCGAGACGGCATGCCGATGACAAGAGCACGAGCCTTCGAACAATGCCCGGGTGATCGGCGGCGAGCTGCAGTGCGACGGTTCCCCCCGTCGAGGATCCGATGACGTCCACCGGACCGTCGAACACATCGCCCAGCGCGGCCGCATAACCGCCCGCGATACCTTCCATTGTGGTCCCGGGCGACAACCCTTCGGGACGTTGCACCCACCACACCTCACGGTGCGAACTGAACGGCTTCACCTGGCCGACCTGGAACCAATGATCCATTCCTCGTGGCTGCCTGTGATGAGTTGTCAGCCCAGGCAAGTAGACAATCGGTCTGCCCGCTCCCACACGAAAGTACGCGAGACCGGCTCCAAGCGCTCCCCGTTCAGTTGGAGGGATTCTGTTACTCATCTGCATCTCCCCGCTGCGCCATTGCCCAGGCTGCCCATTCCTCGAGTCTTGCTCGTGCCCGTAACGCGCCGAAGGGCAGTTGGTCCCCTCGATCACGAGACTGATCCATGCTGTGAGGGCGCAGCCACAGGCAACCCCTTCGAGAGGCGACACGACTGGCACGGGCTCGCTTCTGCAGATCGGAGCGTACTGTCGTGGCATCGCCGGAAGCATCGGGAGGAAGAGTTGTGCTCGACTTCGATGTAGAGGACGCCCGGAACCTGGAGACCCTTTTTCCGGCCGGCACGCCAGGCCACCAGATATTCGGCTGCATCAGCGCTGCGATCGAGGAGCTCGGAGCGTCCGATGTTCACGTCACGAAGAGCGAAGCGGCATTTCGGCGCCGTCGCGGGTTCGCCTACGTGTGGCGACCAGGTCAATATGTGAACTCGGCGGTCCCCGCGGTGCTCTCGATCGCTCTTCGCTCGCCTCTCGAATCGGCTCGCTTCAAGCAGATCGTGCAGCCCTCCCCCAACGTCTGGATGCATCACCTCGAACTCAACTCGCCACAAGAAGTGGACCAGGAAGTACGGCACTGGTTGGCCGCCGCATTCGACGCGGCACGCTGACCTCCCGTTGGGGACTCCGTGCTTCGCGAGCGAGAAGGAGGACCGGGCTGGTCGCCGGCCCGGCGCCTGCAAGTCACGCAGTGGGTTCCCACACGTGCCCAACGGCGAACAGCGCCCAGAACACCGTCGGTAGTGCGGCCACGACCAACGCGGTCCACGAGACCCAATGACGGTCGCGCCGCACGACCGCCCAGACCGCGTCCGTCACACCCGCCACCGACAGCACAACGGAGATCTGCGCCGAATTGAACGCCGACCCCACGGCACCGGGAAGCTCGAGAGGAAGGAACAGTGCGCTTGCCAGCACCAGCACTGCCGCGAGACCGAGACCAAATGCCGCCCATGAGATGGCACCGGGTTTGACCGGCCTCTTCGAGCCCAATCGACGGCCCAACAACCATCCCAGTGCGAGCCCGATCGCAAGACCCAAAACGACTCCGACCGTGAGACTCATGGGTGGTCCCCTCTCGTGTCGAGCTGCCCGCTAGGGATTTGATGCTGCGCTGGGCAGGTGAGGGTTTCAAGGGCGAACGTCCCGCGAAGGCACTGGGCGACCGGCCCATCTACCCGAAGACAAGAGCCGCGACATTGAGAGCGATGAAGCCTCCTATGATCACCACGGCGACCACGGCAGAAACCCGAGCGCCAGGCTCGTCCACGGCAGCCGCCCGATTGCTGAAACGCACGGTCACAGCAAGCGGGAAGAAGAGGACCTCGCCCTGACCGCCGACACCCTCGGCGCCCGACTGCAGGAGAGCGACATC
Source organism: Leifsonia sp. Soil_N53 (assembly GCF_057655165.1). Taxonomy (NCBI): domain Bacteria; kingdom Bacillati; phylum Actinomycetota; class Actinomycetes; order Micrococcales; family Microbacteriaceae; genus Leifsonia; species Leifsonia sp. Soil_N53. The sequence continues at coordinate 4,670 of NZ_JBDGMM010000035.1, read as the reverse complement.
GTGCTGGTCGACTTCTGGGCGGCCTGGTGCGGCCCGTGCCTCATGTTCGCTCCGGTGTTCGAGGCCGCCTCCGAAAAGCACCCCGACATCGTCTTCGGCAAAGTCGACACCGAGGCCGAGCAGGCCCTCGCCGCCGCCGCCAGTATCACCTCGATCCCGACCCTGATGGCCTTCCGGGCCGGTGTCCTGGTCTTCGCACAACCCGGCGCGCTGCCCGCGGCCGCCCTCGAAGACCTTATCCAGCACGTCCGCGCAATCGACCCCGCCGAGCTCGCGAGTGCGAGCGTGACCCAATGACCACCCCGCGATACCCTGGAGGGTACCGAGGTGCGCCTTCGAGCCCGCCACCGGCACCCCGCAGAAAGAAGGAAACCGTGGCAGAGAATCCCACCCCCGCCGACATCAAGCCGGTGCTGAACCGGCTGCGCCGCGCGCAAGGCCAACTCAACGCCGTGATTGCCGCCGTCGAGAACGGGGGCAAATGCCGCGACGTCGTCATACAGCTCGCGGCCGTATCCAGCGCACTCGATAAGGCCGGCTTCCAGATCATCTCTACCGCTATGCAGAAATGTCTGAACGATCCGGAGGACACCACCGACCCGATGACCGTCGAAGAACTCGAGAAGCTCTTCATGACCCTCGCCTGAACGCATGGCAGACGCGGTGACCCCTGGCGTAGTCGTCCACCTCGACGAAGCAGAACCCGGCAAGCACCACTCGGTGCTGCGCAACGTGAGAAACCTGATGGACGCCCTCGGCCACGAGACGCACATCGAGCTCGTCACGCACGGCCCTGGCATCAGCATCCTCCTGGAGGACAGCCCGCAGCGCGAGGCCGTGCAAGCGCTCCACGACCAGGGCCTCGTCGTCACCGCGTGCAGGAACACCCTTCGCAGCGAAGACATCCCACCCGAACGGCTCGTCCCCGGCGCGGTCATCGTCCCCTCCGGCATCGCGCACCTCGTGCTGCGGCAACGCGAGGGCTGGTCGCACGTCCGACCGTGACGCGACCGAATGAACAGCTGCTGCTATGAGCTTCGCACCGTCCGCCCCCCAGACTGCGGGCGCCGTCGCCTCTCCCCCCACCCCGCGACGGCGTCGCCATCCCCCCTTTCTGTCCCGCCCGTGTCAGGGCGATCTCGCTGAGGCCTCCCGATGAACCCTCCACGCATCACGCGTCGCAGCCTCCTCCTCGGCGGCGCCGGCGTCGCCTCCGCGTTCGCCCTCGCCGCCTGCACCGGCGGCCCGAACCTCCTCACAGCGACCAGCGGCCCGGTCACCACGGCTGAGGAAGCACGCCGACGCACCGGACACGCCGCCCGCGTCCAACTGACCGCGGGGAGGACCGACATCGATCTGGCAGGCCGCACCGCCTCCACGTGGGCCTACAACGGCCAGATCCCTGGACCAACCATCCGCGCCACTGCTGGGGACACCATCCGGGCTCATGTGGTCAACCAGCTGCCGGACGACACCTCTGTGCACTGGCACGGCATCGCGCTACGCAACGACATGGACGGCGTGCCTCCCATCACCCAGCAGCCCATCCGCCCCGGAGCATCCTTCGACTACGACTTCACCGCCGACACTCCCGGAACCTACTGGTACCACCCGCACGTCGGCCCGCAACTCGACCGCGGCCTCCAAGGCCCGCTGATCATCGAAGACCCGCATGAACCGCTCGGCTACGACCACGACTGGGTACTCGTTCTCGACGACTGGCTCGACGGGGTCACCGCCACCCCCGACCACGTGCTCGCCGACCTGAAGAAGGGCATGAGCGGAATGGGAGGCATGGGCGGGATGATGGGCGGCGGCAAAGACGGCACCCCCACCCGCAACGGCAACCTGCTCACCGGCACCGGCTCCAGTCTGCTCGGCGGCGACTCCGGCGACGTCTACTACCCCTACTACCTCATCAACGGCCACCCAACAGCAGACCCCGCGACCTTCACCGCCAAACTCGGGCAACGAGTACGCCTGCGAGTGATCAACGCCGGCGGCGACACCGCGTTCCGATTCTCCGTCGGCGGCCATCGGCTCACCGTCACCCACACCGACGGATACCCGGTCAACCCAGTCCAGGGCGACAGCATCCTGCTCGGAATGGGCGAACGCTACGACGCTATCCTCACCATCGGCGACGGCGCCTTCCCGATCCTCGCCGAAGCCGTCGGCAAAGCCGCCCGCGGCTTCGCCGTCCTTCGTTCGAACCCCAGCAGTCCCACACCCAGCGCCGACGGCTCTGTGCCGAGAACGTCGCCGATCACCGCGTCAATTCTCACCGCCACCCCCGCCGACGTGCTGGGACCCCGCACCGCCGACCGTCGCATCGACATCGCCCTCACCGGAGGAATGATGAACTACGACTGGGGCATCAACGGCAAAGCCTTCGACATGAACAACCCCCTCGACGGCGCCTACGCCGTGCGGCAGGGCGAACGCGTCCAACTCACCATCGCCAACCAGACCATGATGTGGCACCCCTTCCACATCCACGGGCACACCTTCCAACTCGACGGCGGCCCCCGCAAAGACACCGCCATCGTGCTCCCGCACCGAACCCTTAGAGTTCTCCTCGACGCCGACAACCCCGGCCTCTGGATGACTCACTGCCACAACACTTACCACGCCGAATCCGGCATGATGGCCGTCCTCGGCTACGAGAAGACCTGAGATCGTGGAGCCCTATCGCGGCGTGGTGATCAGCCTCGCGGATCCAGAAACCACGAAGCCGGCGTATTCCGCGAGTAGAGCCAGTCTTCGACAGCCTCAATCCCTGGGCCGTCTTGCGCGAGTTGATCGAGGACATGCCTGGCGCCACCAGACGGCAGTGCTTCCTCCGCAGTCCGGGGGCCGCCGTTCCGGGTGAGCACGATCACCAGAGAACAACGATCCCGATCAGCAGAAGTGGGACAAAAAGCCACGAGGCCCAACAGAACGGCCACGCATCGTCCATCATCCACCCGAACACCGAGCGCTCCCTGCACTCGTAGTCTCCGGAGACCACAATCGAGGCAACCCGAGCAGCCGTGTTGGGTCATAGGTCCCTCGGGCAGCCGTCCGCACTACAGGCTCACGGGTTTCGATCCGCGGCGATAGCAGGAGGTCGAAGTCCGTTGCCCCCTGCGCGCGGTGAATCTATCCTGCTGTCAAGACGTGGGTCCACGACCGAGTAGGTCGGGCCGGCGAACACTTTCCCGAGTCCTCCCGCCCCTTCTGCCCAGCCGTGCGTGCTTGGGGTGATGACGATGTTGCTGAGGAAAGTCGACGAATTCGAAGTGGACGGACGACGCTTCACTCTGTACGAGGGCGGCTCTTTCGTGCTCTTCGAGGAGGATGGCGACGATGCGGAGGGCATCGGAGTGATCGAGCGATCCGATCACGAATTCATCGCGACGGCGTGGTGGCGGCCAGGGATGACGATGGCTGCTCCCTCTCTGCCGGCAGCGATCTGGGAACTGATCGCCCTCGACCCGCCGGGCCGCGGCTGACGGGTCGAGGGCGTCCGTCACCATCGAGCGCGTGACTCCGATCGGATTGCCGCTCGGCCCACGTGACTTTCGGCCCACGCGTCCAGTCCGTCGCACATGCACAGTGTGTACATGCAGCATGAGTCGTCGTACTCACCCCACACGATCACCGAAAAGGAGTCGCGCGTCCGGGTGCTCGGGGCGCGGGTGCTGGCCGTCGGCGGAACCGTGCTGATCGGTGCTCCGCTCGCCGCGCCGGTTGTGCTCATGGTCGCGGCGCTGATCGTGGATGGCCGGCCCCGGTTCGACTACCTGATCCCGGGTGAACTCGTCGCCGTCGTCTTCGCCGGCGCGGCCGGCCTACTCGCAGCAGCGATCCTGACGCGTCGATTCCGGTGGGCCACCGCCACCGGCTTGGCCCTCATCGTGGCCCTGTTCGCACTGATCGGTCTCACCGCGAACAGCACCGGTCTGGCATCTGGCGAGGCCCAAGCGGAGGGCTGGCCCCTGGCGCTCGTCGCGGGCACGTATTCGCTGTACGTGCTCGCCGTGCTCGCCGACACGGTCGTAGGGGTGCTGCTGTGCCGTCGTGTATTCACAGTCGGCAATGGACGAACGTGAGCGACCCGGGCTCGTAAGGAGAAGGTCATGTCCCATCCCGTAATCCACTTCGAGTTCGGGGCACCGGACGGCGGTGCGCTCGCCGACTTCTATGGCCGATTGTTCGGCTGGGAAGTCCGGCCCTCCGGCCCTGAGTACTGGCTCATCTCACCAGGAGAGGGTGCGCTCGCCGGAGGTGTCCTGCAGACCAGCGGCGGCATGCCGCCCTACTTCACCGTCTACGTCGCTGTCGACGACCTGGAGGCGACCCTGGCCAACGCGGAGAAGCTCGGCGCTTCACGAGTCGTCGAGCCGACGAGCGTGCCCGGTGTAGGGACGTTCTCGATGATCCGCGATCCCGCAGGCAACATGATCGGGATGATGGTCCAGGACGCAGGGGCATCCGACAGCGCAAGCGCTGCGTCCTGACAGGCGGTCGTCCTGACACGCTGTAGAGGGCTCACGAGCGATCCGCGCTCCCGGACGAGGTCGCATCGGATGCGGCATCGGCCCCGTCCTCAGGCTGCCTCCGACGCCGGAGCGCTCGCCCGATCAGGAACGCGCCTGCCCCGATCACGGCGATCGGCCAGAGCACAT
>NZ_JBDGMM010000034.1:0-34985 GCF_057655165.1 Leifsonia sp. Soil_N53 | reverse complement strand
GCGCGACGCGGCCGCGTGCCGACGCGGCGGCCACGATCGCGCGGGCGAGCGGGTGCTCGGAGTCGGACTCGGCGGCGGCCGCGAGGGCGAGCACGCGGTCGTCGTCGCCGTCCGTGTCGACGCCGGTGACGGCGGGCTCGCCCTTGGTCAGCGTGCCGGTCTTGTCGAAGAGCACCGTGTCGACGGTGCGCACGGTCTCCAGCGCCAGCCGGTCCTTCACCAGGACGCCGCCGCGCGCCGCCCGCTCGGTCGCGATCGAGACGACGAGCGGGATGGCGAGGCCCAGAGCGTGCGGGCAGGCGATCACGAGCACGGTGATGGCGCGGACGACCGCGTCGTCGGGGAGGCCGACAGCGGTCCACACCACGGCGGTCACCGCCGCGGACCCGAGCGCGAACCAGAACAGCCAGCCCGCCGCGCGGTCGGCGATCCGCTGCGCGCGCGACGACGAGTTCTGGGCGTCCGCGACGAGCCGCTGGATGCCCGCAAGGGCCGTGTCGTCTCCGACGGCGGTGACCTGGACGCGCAGGGCGGAGTCGGTCGCGACCGTGCCGGCGATCACGGGATCCCCCTCGGCGCGCGCGACCGGGCGCGACTCGCCGGTGATCATCGACTCGTCCAGCTGCGCCGCACCGGACACCACGCGCCCGTCGGCCGGGACCCGCCCGCCGGGCCGCACCAGCACGACGTCGCCCACCGCGAGGTCCGCGGGGGAGACGACGGCCGTGCCCTCGCCCTCCACCCGCTCCGCCTCGTCGGGCAGCAGCGCGGCGAGCGAGTCGAGCGCGGAGGTGGTCTGGGCGAGCGAGCGCATCTCGATCCAGTGACCGAGCAGCATGATGACGATGAGGAGGGCGAGCTCCCACCAGAAGTCGAGCTCGTGGTCCAGGAGGCCGAGGGTCGCGCCCCACGACGCGACGAACGCGACGGTGATGGCGAGCGCGATCAGCAGCATCATCCCGGGCTGCCGCGCCCTCAGCTCGGAGACGGCCCCGGACAGGAAGGGCCGGCCGCCCCAGACGAACATGACGGTGCCGAGCACCGGGGACACCCAGGCCAGCCAGGCGGTCTCGGGCAGCTGATAGCCGAGGATCATGGCGAACATCGGCGAGCAGACGACGACGGGGACGGCCAGCACCAGCATGATCCAGAAGAGCCGGCGGAACGCCGCGACATGGCCGGCGTGGCCGTGGCCGGCGTGGTCGTGCGACATCTGGTCGTGCGACATCTGGTCGTGCCCGGCGTGCTCCTGCGGCGCCTGGTCGTGCTCGGCGTGGCCGGTGTGCTCGGTGTGGCTCACGATCTCCTCCGCTCGGCGGTCCCGCGTTCCGGCCGGAACGAGCGGAGCCGCAGGCTGTTGCTCACGACGAAGACGCTCGAGAACGCCATGGCGGCGCCCGCGATCATCGGGTTCAGCAGTCCGAACGCCGCCAACGGCAGCGCCGCGAGGTTGTACGCGAACGCCCAGAACAGGTTGCCGTGGATGGTGGCCAGGGTACGCCGGGACAGCCGCACCGCGTCCGCCGCCGCGGTCAGCTCACCGCGCACCAGCGTGATGTCCGCCGCCTGGATGGCGGCGTCCGTGCCCGTCCCCATCGCCAGTCCCAGATCCGCGGCCGCGAGCGCCGCCGCGTCGTTGACCCCGTCGCCCACCATGGCCACGCGCCGGCCCTCGGCCTGCAGTCTGCGGACCACTGCGGCCTTCTCGGCGGGAAGGACGCCGGCGATCACCTCGGCGATCCCGACCTCGTCCGCGACCCGGCGCGCCACGGCCTCGTGGTCGCCCGTGAGCAGGACCGGGTCGAGACCGAGCCGCTTCAGCCGGGCGACGGCCGCCGCGCTGTGCGGCGCCACGGTGTCCGCCACGGCGAGCACGGCCCGGGCGCGGTCTCCCCAGCCGACCACGGCCGCGGTCGAACCGGAGTCCTCCGCAGCGGCGACCGCGCGCTGGAGGCCGGGACCGAGCGGCATCCCCGCCTCCGCGACGAAGGACGCGCGCCCCACGACGACGCGTTCGCCGTCGACCGAACCGGCGACACCGAGCCCGCCGTCGGTGCGGAAGTCCGCCACACCGGGCAGGGCGCCCGCGCGCCGGGCGGCGTCCGCGATGGCGCGCCCGATCGGGTGCTCGGAGGCGTCCTCCACCGCGCCGGCGCGGCGCAGCGCCTCGGGCTCGGCCGTGTCCCCGTCCGTGACGACCTCGACGAGCGTCATCCGGCCGGTCGTCACCGTGCCGGTCTTGTCCAGCAGCACCGTGTCCACGCGGCGGGTCGCCTCCAGCGCCTCCGGACCGGTGATGAGGAGGCCCAGCTGGGCGCCCCGTCCGGTGCCGACCAGCAGCGCGGTCGGGGTCGCCAGCCCGAGCGCGCACGGGCAGGCGATGATGAGGACCGCCACGGCCGCGGTGAATGCTGTGTCCACCGGCGCACCGAGCACGAGCCAGGCCGCGAGCGTGACCAGCGCGAGGCCGATCACCACCGGGACGAAGACGGCGCTGATCCGGTCGGCCAGGCGCTGCGCGGCGGCCTTGCCCGACTGCGCGTCCTCGACCAGCCGCGCGATCTGCGCGAGCTTGGTGTCCGCGCCGACCGTTGTCGCCCGGACCACCAGGCGACCGCCGGCGTTGACGGTGCCGCCCGCGACGCTGTCGCCCGGGCCGACCTCCACCGGCGCCGACTCGCCGGTGAGCATCGACGCATCGACTGCGCCGGAGCCGTCGGTCACGACGCCGTCGGTCGCGATCCGCTCCCCGGGGCGCACCACGAAGACGTCTCCGACGACCAGCTGCTCGACGGGGATGCGCTGCTCGCGAGCCGCGTCAGCACGGTCGCCGTCGCGCAGCACGGAGGCCTCCTTCGCACCGGACTCCAGCAGCGCCCGCAGCGCCGCTCCCGCCCGCCGCTTGGAGCGCTTCTCGAGGTAGCGGCCCGCCAGCACGAAGACGGTGACGCCCGCCGCGACCTCCAGGTACAGGTCGGCGCCCGACATGCCGGGCGCGCCCGCGCCGCCGAAGGCCAGCGCGTAGAGCGACCACAGGAACGCCGCCGTGACCCCCAGCGACACCAGCGTGTCCATCGTGGCCGCGCCGTGCCGCAGGTTCACGGCGGCGGCGCGGTGGAACGGCCAGGCCCCCCACGCGACCACGGGCGTGGCCAGCGCGAGCGCGACCCACTGCCACCCGGGGAACTGCAGCGCCGGGATCATCGAGAGCAGCACGACCGGGAGGCCGAGGCCGGCGCTGACGATCAGCCTGCGCCGGAGCGAGGTGAGCTCGGCGTCGGGACGTGCGGCGCCCGTGTCGTCCGCTTCGGGCGCCGCCGGGAGCGCAGCCGTGTATCCCGCGCTCTCCACCTGGGCGACCAGCACCGCGGCGTCGTAGCCCGCGGGTGCGAACACCGTGGCCTTCTCGGTCGCGTAGTTGACGCTCGCCTCGACGCCGTCGAGCTTGTTGAGCTTCTTCTCGACCCGGGCGGCGCAGGAGGCGCAGGTCATCCCGCCGATCAGCAGCTCCAGGCGCGGCTGAGCGTGCGTGGCGTCGGTGGCGGACATCAGGCGCGGACGGCGCTGTACCCGGCCTCCTCGACGGCGGCGAGCACCGCGCTGTCGTCGAGGGGGGAGGCCGACTCGACAGTCAGCACGCCGGTCGCGGCCGAGACGCCGACTCCGGTCACCGTGGCGATCGAGGTCACTTCCTCGGTCACCGCGCGCTCGCAGTGCTCGCAGGTCATCCCGGTCACCTGGAACGTCGTGGTCGTCATGTCGCTATCCTCTCGCAGCCCTCGATACCCAGAGGGGGTATCACAACGAATACGACTTTATACCCACCAGGGGTACCCGTCAATGCCGGAACCCGCTAGATCGTGGCCAGCACCAGGTCGAGGGCGTCGACGAACCGGTCGGCGCTCTCGCGGGTGATGCAGAGCGGCGGCTTGATCTTGAGCACGTTCTTGCCGTCGCCGGTGGGCTGCACGATCGCGCCCTCCTCCAGCATCCGCTCGCAGACCAGGGCGGCCTCGGTCGTCGCCGGCTCGAGCGTCGTGCGGTCGCGCACCAGTTCCACGCCGAGGTACAGCCCCATCCCGTGCACCGCCCCGACCAGGGGATGGCGCTCGCCGAGCGCGCGCAGCCGCCCGGCCAGATGATCGCCCACCTCGGCCGCGTTCTCCTGCAGCCGCTCGTCGCGCATCACGTCGAGCACGGTGAGGCCGACCACCGAGCTGACCGGGCTGCCGCCGGCGGAGGAGAAGAAGGAGCCCTCGGCCGCGAACGACTCCGCGATCTCCCGGCGCGTGATGACCGCGCCGAGCGGGTGGCCGTTGCCCATCGCCTTCGCGACCGTGATCACGTCGGGGACGACACCCTGCTGGGCCGAGCCCCAGAAGTAGTGCCCGAGCCGCCCGTAGCCCACCTGCACCTCGTCGGCGATGCACACGCCGCCGCGGGCGCGCACGCGCTCGTAGACGCCGGCGAGGTAGCGGTCGGGCAGCATGAGCCCGCCCGCGTTGCCGAACACCGGCTCGGCGATGAAGCCCGCGATGCCGGCCCCTGCTTCATCGAGCGCGGCGAGCTGCTCGTCCAGCTCTGCCAGATACGCGGGCCCGGAGCCGGCGCCGCGGTGCCGGCCGTGGAAGACGTTCGGCGATGCGATCAGCTCCACCCAGTCGGGCCGGGTCTCCAGGGCGCGCGGGTTGTCGCCGAGCGACGAGGAGACCGCGTCGGCTCCGACGGTCCAGCCGTGGTAGGCCTCCGTCACCGCCAGGATCGTCCGCCGCCCGGTGTGCACCTGTGCGAGCCGGAGCGCGAGGTCGACCGCCTCGCTGCCGCTGTTGACGAGGAAGACGGTGTCGAGCCCGTCCGGTGCGACCTCCGCCAGCCGCTCGGTGAAGCGGGAGAGCTCTTCGTAGTGGAAGCGCGAGTTGGTGTTGAGCAACGCCCACTGGTCGCGGACCGCGCGGACGAGCCGCGGGTGGGCGTGCCCGATCTGGGTCACGTTGTTGACCATGTCGAGGTAGCTCTGCGCGCGTGTGTCGAACAGGTGGTGGCCCCAGCCGCGCTCGATCAGGGGAGGCTCGGCGAAGTAATGCTCCTGCACGCGAGCGAACGAGCTGTCCCGGCGCGACAGCACGTCGGCCGGGTCGGCCGCCGGCGCGGCCAGGTCGACGCCGAAGAGACCGGACGGGTCGGGGGAGACCGCGCTCCACACCGCGGCCGGCAGCGCGGGCGTGACGAACGCCGGCGGCCGCCGGCCGGGCACCCGGCTGAGCTGCGCGGTGAGCCGCACGGCGCTGCCGATCACCTCGCCGCGGTCGACGGAGGCCGTGGTCAGTGGGCGGGAGAGGCCGTCGAGCCAGAGGTCCACGTCGTCGCCGTGCAGCAGCCAGGCACCGTCGACCAGTCGCAGCTCCCCGGCGAACGGCGCGTGCACGACGGTCCCGGCCGGCACGTCCAGCGTGACCGCGAGCGCGATCGTCGCCGAGGGCGCCGTCCGGTCGAGGCTGGCCCGGGTGAGCCGCGCCTCGGCGTACCGGGTCAGCGCGTGGCCGTGCTCGCGGCAGATCCGCTCCAGCACCGCGTCCTCGAAGCCGGCCCGCTGCCAGCGGCCGTCGTCGAGATCGTGGGCGGTGACCGAGAGGTCGGCGAGGTGGGCGTCGGTGCTGTCGATGGCGATGAGGCGACCGATGGGCGCGGCGGTGCGTTCGTGCGCCCCGGCCGCGGCGAGCCTGGCCCGGATCGCCGCCTCGACCTCCCGAGCCGGGAGCCGCCGGGCGGCGTCGAAGGCGACCCACTCGTGCGCGCGGTTCTCGTCGGCGTACGCGTTGTCGCCGTCCAGCGCCACCTGCTGCTCGCCGCTGACCACGAGCACCGCGCCGCGCAGCACGACGAGCGGCCAGAGCGCTGCCAGGTCCGCGTCGTCGAGCGGCGACTCCGCGTGGAACGCCTCGATCAGGTCCAGCACCGCCAGCGGGTCCTCCGGCTGATGGTGGAGGGCGCTGGTCACGGTCGCGGCGAGCTCGGCGACCAGCCAGCCCTCCGCGACGTCGCCGAAGTCGATCACGCCGGGTCCGTCCGCGCCCAGCACGATGTTGTCGTCGGTGACGTCGCCGTGGATGGCCTGCACGCGCAGCCGGCGCCGCAGCGGCTCGAGCGCCGCGAGCGCGGCCTCCGCCGCCGCAACGACGGCCTGCCGCTTCGCGGGCTGCAGCACGTGCTCCGCGAGCAGCGCCACGACGTCGCCGCCGATCCGGGCATCCCACTGGGTGGTGCGCGCGAGGCCGGGGTGCCGCAGGCCGGCGAGGCCCGCCGCGATGCTGCCGGAGAGCCGGCCGAGGGTACGCAGCTGCTCGGAGCTGAGGCGCCCGACGTCGGTCAGCGGCTCACCGTCCAGGAAGCCGAGCACGCGCGCGTTGAGCGTGTGACCGCGGACGTCCACCGCGACGATCTCGGCGCCGTCGCGTGCCGGCAGTACGGCGGGGATGCGCGCGTCGGCGTCGGCGAGGAGCGCGAGAGCGGCGTTCTGGGCGCGCAGCTCGTCGGCGGAGAAGACCGGGTTGGCGATCTTGAGCACGTACCGGCCGGCGTCGGTCTGGACGAGGAAGTTGCGGTCCTGGTTGCTGCCGAGCTCGCTGACCCTCCCGGTGAGCCCGAAGGCGCTCTCGGCGACTGCCGCGGCATCGTCGACGCCGACCTCCGGGCGGGGGAGGGACGGCTGGGCCAGGAAGTCGGAATTGGGCACGGGTGCTCCTCGGCTGCGGTGCGGGACGCGGTCAGTCTATTGAAGCCGCCGCACGGGTCGCACCCAGCGAACGCTCGGGAGCGGCAACGTAGCATCGACGCGTGAAATCCTGGAGGACAGCGGTCGTGGCGTTCGTGATCGACGCCGTGCTGATCCTCGTCTTCGTGCTCATCGGCCGCCGCAGCCACGGCGAGTCGGCGACCCTCGGCGGCGTGCTCACCACCTACTGGCCGTTCTTCGTCGGCCTGGTCGCCGGCTGGCTGGTCACCTGGGCGTGGCGCCGCCCGCTCGCGATCGTGTGGCCGGGCGTCCCGATCTGGCTGATGACGGTGGCCCTGGGGATGCTCATCCGCACCTCCGCCGGCCAGGGCGTCGAGCCGGCGTTCATCGCGGTCGCGTTCGTGGTGCTCGGGGTGTTCCTGGTCGGCTGGCGGATCGCCGCGATCCCGTTCGTGCGCCGCAGGGCGGTGCGGCGGGCGTAGCGCCGCCGCTCTCAGAACGCCGCGGACACCAGCGTCGCGATCGTGTAGATCGCCAGCCCCGCCAGCGCCCCCACCACCGTCCCGTTGATGCGGATGAACTGGAGGTCGCGGCCGACCTGGGTCTCGATCTTGTCGGTGGTCTCCGCCGGGTCCCAGCCGCGCACCGTCTCGGTGATGACGCTGGCGATGTCGTGCCGGTAGGTCGAGACCAGGTGGCCCGCCGCGCCGGAGATGCGCCGGTTGAGCGAGGTGCGCAGCTCCGGGTCCGCCGCGACCCGGCCCGCGGCGTCCGCGAGGGCTGCCGCGACCCGTCGGCGCAGGTCGCCGCCGGGGTCGCTGAGAGCATCCACAGCCGCCGAGCGCGCCGCCGCCCAGGCCCGGGCGGCCACGTCGCGGATGCGCGGGTCGTCGAAGGCGCGCGCCTTCGCGGCCTCCAGACCGGCGATGGTCTCCGGGTCGTGCTGGAGGCGCTCGCTGAGCTCGGCGAGGTAGCCGTCGAACGCCTTCCTGGCGCGGTGCTCCGGGTCGCGGCGCACGTCGGCGACGAAGCGGCGCAGCTCCTGGTACACGCGCTCGTCCACCAGACGGTCGACGAACGACGGCAGCCACGACGGGAGCCGGCCGGAGACCAGGTTGGTCAGCGCGTCCGGGTGGATGACCAGCCAGTCGTCGAACCGGTCGAGCAGCAGGTCGACCGCAGCGCGGTGGCCGCCGGAGCTGACGATCCGCTCGCCCAGCCGCCCGATCGGCGGCGCCCACTCCGGCTCGATCACGTGCGTGCGGACGACCGCCTCCACCGCCTCCCGCATGCGGTCGTCGTCCAGCAGGCCGAAGAATCCGATGACGGCGCCGGAGGCCTCGTCCACGACCCGGCGCGCGTTGCCCGGCTCGTTCAGCCAGCGGGCGGCGGCACCGGACACGTCGTAGGCGGCCAGCCGCGCCGTGACGACGTCGTCGGAGAGGAACTCCGTCTCGATGAACTCGCCGAGCGTCTCCCCGATCTCGTCCTTGCGGGTCGGGATGATCGCGGTGTGCGGGATGCGCAGGCCCAGTGGATGCCGGAACAGCGCGGTGACGGCGAACCAGTCCGCGAGCGCGCCGACCATCGCGCCCTCCGCGGCGGCGCGCACGAAGCCGAGCCACGGGTAGCGGTCCTGGAGCGCGAACGAGACGGCGAAGACCACGGCGGCGACCGCGAGCAGGCTGGTCGCGAGGACCTTCATGCTCCGCAGGGCGCGGCGGCGCTCGGCGTCGCGGCGCTCCGCCTCGGCGCGCTCGGCCGCCAGCCGCCGCCGGTCGTCGCGTTCCGTGTCGCCCGTGCGGGCCGTCGGCGCCGTCACCGGACGATGTGGAGCTCGCGGCTGGTGTTGTTCAGCCGGTGCGCGCCGTCGTCGTCGGCGACCACGATGTCCTCGATCCGCACGCCGAACCGGCCGGGGAGGTAGATGCCCGGCTCGATCGAGAAGCACATCCCGGCGACGATCGGCTGGGTCTCGCCCTCGACCAGGTACGGCGGCTCGTGCGTGGTCGTGCCGATGCCGTGACCGACCCGGTGCACGAAGAACTCGCCGTAGCCCGCGTCCCGGATCACCGCACGGGCGGTGCGGTCGACCTCCTGCAGCGGCACGCCGACGGCGACGGCGTCGAACGCCGCCTGCTGTGCCCGCTTGACCACCTCGAAGACCTCGTGCTCCTCGTCGGTCGGCTCGCCGACGTGGACGGTGCGGGTGGTGTCCGACCCGTAGCCGTCCATGAGCCCGCCGAAGTCGAGCACGACCATGTCGCCCTGCTGGATGACGCGGTCGCCGGCTTCGTGGTGCGGGTTCGCGCCGTTCGGGCCGGAGCCGACGATCGTGAAGTCCACCTGCGAGTGGCCGTGCTCGCGGAGCAGGCGGTCCAGGTCGGCGGCCACCTCGCTCTCCCGGCGGCCCGCGAAGTGAACGGCCAGGATGTCCTCGAACGTCGCGTCGGCCGCGGCTCCGGCGGCGGCCAGCCGGTCGATCTCGTCCGGGCTCTTGACTGCGCGCAGCATAGGCAGGGCGGCGGAGAACGCCGCGAAGCGCACATCCGGGAGCTCGTGCTGCAGCGCGAGCAGGTGCAGCGCCCACGCCGAGTCGGACACCGCGTAGCGGCCCCCCGACCAGAGCTGATCGACCAGGGGGGCGTGCTCGTCCTCGCCGTCGGCCCAGGTGACCAGGTGGATCGCGCCGGCGGCCCGGGTCGCGGCGGCGCTGTCGCGCTCGAGCACGGGCAGCACCATCGTCGGCTCGCCCTCGGTCGGGATCACCAGCATGGTCAGCCGCTCAGTCACCGGCGGGAGGTAGTCGGCGAAGTACGCCAGGTCCGGGCCGGGAGCGACCAGCAGGGCGTCGAGTCCGGCCGCCCTCGCCTGAGCGGCGCCGCGGGCCAGCCGGTCGGCGAAGTGCTGTGCGGTCATCTCCTGCATGGCGCCTCCTGGGTGCCTCGGTTGCGGTGCGGTTCAGTCCTCGATCGGGCCGAGCCAGGCGTTCGCGACGGTGCTGTGGGCCGACTCGGCGTCGGACGGGTGGAAGATGCCGGCGAGGACGTCGCGGTACAGCCTCCCGAGCTCGCTGCCGGCGAAGAAGGTCGAGCCGCCCGAGACCCGGATCGCCTGGTCGACCACCCGGCGGGCGGTCTCGGTGGCGCGGATCTTTATGCCGACCAGCTTCGGGAACCACTGCGCGCCGTGGTCCGCGAGCGTGTCGACGTCCCGGGTGATCGCGTCGAGCTGGGGGAGGAGGGCGTCCTGGTCGATCGCGGCCGAGGCGACCCGCCAGCGGATGTCCGGGTCGTTCGCGTAGCTGCGGCCGTCGTTCTTCAGGCTCTTCCTGCGGTGCGCGGAGGCCACCGCGAGCTCCAGGGCGCGGGCGCCGATGCCGGTGTAGACGGCGGCGAGCAGCAGCTCGAAGTTCGCGAAGATCGCGAACACGAGCGGGTCGGGGTTGGGGCCGGGGTCGAGCCGGCGCACCACCCGGCCCGCCGGTGCGAGTGCGCCGTCGAGCACGGTCGTGCTGCTCTGGGTGGCGCGCATCCCGATGGTGTCCCAGTCCTCGCGGATCTCGAAGCCGCCGCCGGTGCGCTCCACGAAGCCGTAGACGATCTTGGGTGCGTCGGCGCTGGCCGTGTCGAGGCCCATCGTCCCCAGCCGGGTCCATGCCGGCGCGAGCGAGGTGAAGATCTTGGTGCCGAAGTAGCGATACGAGCCGTCCGGCTCCGGCCGCGCCTCGGTGGTCGAGCCGAACAGCACGAGGTCGTTGCCGGCCTCGCTCAAGCCGAACGCGAACACCTCGCCGGCGCCGGCCTCCCGCAGCAGGAACTCGAGCGAGTCGTCGCCGCGGTCGCGCAGGGTCTTGGCGACGCCCGTCCAGACCAGATGCATGTTCACCGCGAGCGCCGTCGCGGGTGCGGCGCCCGCGAGCCGCACCTGGAGGCGCGCGGTCTGCTCCAGCGACAGTCCGAGCCCGCCGAGCTCGACGGGGACCAGGGCCTTCAGGTAGCCGGCGTCGGCCAGCTCGGCGAAGTCCTCGGTGAAGAACCGGTTCTCCGCGTCGTACTCGGCGGCCCGGGAGCGGAACCGCTCCAGTCGCTCCTCGCTCAACAGCTCGTCGTGCTCGGTCACGCTCCTCAGCCTAGGGGAGCGCGACCGGGCACGGCACTGCTGGCGCGGACTCAGGAGGCGGTGTAGCCGCCGTCCACGAGGTGGTAGCTCCCGGTGATGAAGGACGCGGCGTCGGAGGCGAGGAACGCCACGAGCGCGGCGACCTCCTCCGGCTCGCCGAGCCGGCCGAGCGCGTGCTTGCCCTCGAGGAACTTCAGCGCCTCCGGGCTCAGGTTGGCCTCCACCAGCGGTGTCTTGATGAAGCCGGGGCCGACCGCGACGACGCGGATGTTCTTGTCGGCGTACTCCAGCGCCGCGTTCTGGGTGAGGCCGAGCAGGCCGTGCTTGGCGGTCACGTACGCGGACGAGTTCGCGAAGCCCACGCTGCCCAGGATGGAGGCCATGTTGACGATCGCGCCGCCGCCGTTCGCGGCCATCGCGGTGAGCTGCGGCTGCATCGAGTAGAGCACCGAGTTGAGGTTGACCTCGATGACCTTCCGCCAGCCCTCCAGCGTGTAGTCGGCCACCGGTGCGGCCTCCCCGCCGATGCCGGCGTTGTTCACCGCGATCTTCAGCGGAGCGAGGGCGTTCGCCGCCTCGACGCTCGCCGTGGCGAAGGCGGGGTCGGTCACGTCGCCCGCGAGGGCGGTTGCCGTTCCTCCCGCCGCTTCGATCTCGGCGGCGACGGCCTTGGCGTGCTCCTCGTTCAGGTCGGTGACCAGGACGGCGGCTCCGCTGGCTGCGAGAGTCAGCGCCACCGCGCGCCCGATGCCGGAGCCACCGCCGGTGACGATCGCGGACCGTCCGGCGACATCGTACTGAGCCATGGATTGTTCTCCTTCCAGTTATCCGACACCTGTCGGATAACTCCATTGTACGATCGGAACGTGACCACAGGGAGGCCGAATGGCCCGTCGAGTGCGCTCCGGGCGAACATCGCGCAGCCGGCCGCCGGGGCCGAGCGGACGCGCCTCGACGCCCGCCAGGCGAAGACGCTCGCCCGGCTCAGCGCCGCCGTGCTCGCGCTGGCTGCCGAGCAGCCGATCGGGGACGTGACCGTCTCCGGCCTGGCGGCGGCCGCCGGCGTGCACCGGTCGACCGTCTACGAGTACGCCGCGTCGCCCGCCACCCTGCTGCAGCGCGTCCTGCGCACCGAGCTCGACGCGTTGCGCGCCGCCTACCTCGTGGACGTCGCGCCGGACGACGCGGCCGCGGCGATCAGCGGCGTCACCCGCGCGGTCCTCCACCACGTGGACGACCACGACGCCGTCTACCGGCGCGGCCTCGGCGCCGAAGGCTCGGAGGCCGGCCTCCACGCCATGCTCAGCGAGCACTTCCAGGCGTCCATCGAGCTGCTCCTCCGGCAGCGCAGCGTCAGCGTCCCGGCGGCCGACGAGGTGGAGCGGGTCGCGATCGAGCGCTACCTCGCCGACGGCATCATCGGGGCGATCGACGTCTGGCTCAGCCGGCCGCGACCGCGGGATGTGGAGGCGCTGCTGGCGCTGATCGAGCGCCTCATGCCGCCCTGGTGGCCGACCCGATGAGCGGCGGCTTCCTCGACCGGGTGGGCCGCGCGCTGGGCCTGCGCCGCGCACCGGTCCTGCACGTCGCGTCGGACGTGGGGGAGGGGCCGGTCGTCGTGCTCGTGCACGGGATCGCGTCGTCGTCGGTGACGTTCCAGAACCTCGTGCCGCTGCTCGAGCCGCGGCACCGGGCCATCTCGATCGACATCCTCGGCTTCGGACGGTCGCCCGCACCCGCCGACGCGCTGTACACGATCGAGGAGCACGTGGCCGCGCTGGACCGCACGCTGCGCTCGCTGAAGCTCCGGGAGCCGTTCGTGCTGGTCGGGCACTCGCTCGGCGGCCTGATCGTGACGCGCTGGGCGGCCGAGCATCCCGGAGCGCTCAGCAGGCTCGTGCTGGTCGGCCCTCCCGTCTACGGCACGCCGGCCGAGATCGGCGACCGGCGCGTGCGCACCCGGGTCAACGCCTATCTGCGCGCCTACGAGTTCCTCCGGAGCAACAAGGAGTTCACCCTGCGCAACGCGAGCGTGCTCGGGAAACTGCTGCCGATCAAGAACGTGTTCGAGATCACGGAGAAGAGCTGGCGGCCGTTCGTGCTCTCGCTGGAGAACTGCATCGAGCGGCAGACGATCATCGGCGACCTGGCCCGGGTCCGCTGTCCGGTGGAGGTCGTCTACGGCACGATGGACGCCTTCATCGCGCCGGGCAGCCTCACCGTCATCGAGGCCATGCGGCACGTGACGATGCACCGGGTGGAGGCCAACGACCACCTCATCCGCAAGCGGCTCGCGCGGGTCGTCGCGGTCGCGTGCGACGCGGGTCAGGAGGCGAGCGACAGGGTCTCGACCGCGTCGAGATAACCCTCCCCGTCGAACCCGTCGAACAGCACGGTCTGCGTGACGTAGCCCTGCACCAGGCCCATGTAGACCGGCGCCTGCCGCTCTGCCAGCGCGCGGGCCTCCTCGACCGGCAGCGTCTGGGCGTGCCAGTCGGTCAGGTAGCCGGTGAACATGGCGCGGATCCGGCCGCCGATCTCGGACGACATCTGCTTGAGCCGCGGGTTGACCGGCACCTGCCCCCAGACCTGCACGAGAAGCTGGATGTCCATGATGTGCGACATCAGCCCGGTGACCAGCATCCGGACGATCGCGCCGGGGGCGGGGAGCGGGTGCTGCGTGCGCGCTTCGGCGACCTCCAGGAATCGGGCGTCGAGGATCTCCGACGCCGTCAGCTCCATGAGCTCGTCCTTGCTCGCGAAGTGCCCGTAGATCGCGCCGGCCGAGAGACCGGACTCGGCGATGATGTCGGCCATCGAGGTCGCGGCGAAGCCGTTGCGGGCGAAGCAGCGGAGGGCCGCCTGGGCGATCTCCTGACGCCGCGCGGTGCGGTACTCCTCGCTGACCTTCGGCATCCCGGCCTCCTCGCGACTGAAAAAGGAATGTTCGTTCTTGACAATAGCGCCCGACCCTCGGATTATAAAGAACGAGCATTCGTTTTTATTGAGTGGAGGGCACCATGAGCACCAGCACCGACCCGGGCGTCCAGCGCCCCGTCGACAGCGGACAGCACGCGGCGCAGCCCGGGGACCCGGCGCCGCGCTCGGAGCGGACCACGGCGCCCGTCGTCCACACCCCGTGGGCGCGGGCTTTCGCGCTCGCCGTGGGAGCGGCGGCCGTCGTGGTCGTCATCCTGCTCGCCTTCCTCTGGCCGACCGTGACCTCCACGGTCAAGGACCTCCCAATCGCGGTCGCCGGCCCCGCCGCACAGGTGAGCGCGGTCGAGAAGCAGCTCGGCACCGCCGCGGACGGCGCGTTCGCAATCACGAGCCTTGGCGACCGGCAGGCCGCCGTCGACGCGATCCAGCGGCGCGACGTCTACGGGGCGATCGTGCTCGGCGACCGCCCGGAGGTGCTGACCGCCTCCGCCGGGGGAGCGGCGGTCGTGCAGATCCTGAACCAGGTCGCGGCCACCCTGCAGACGGCGGCCAACGCCCAGGCGCAGGCGGCCATGCAGCAGGCGATCGCCGCCGGCCAGGCGCCCGCGGGCACGAAGGCCCCGACCATCACGGTGAAGGTGACCGATGTCGTCCCGCTCGCCGCGACCGACTCGCGCGGGCTCGGGCTGGCCGCGTCCTCGTTCCCGCTGGTGCTCGGCGGGATGCTCGGCGGCATCCTGATCTCCCTGCTCGTCGCGGGAGCCTGGCGTCGCCTCGGCGCCGTCGCGCTCTACGGCGTCGTCGGGGGACTCGCGGTCACCGGCATCCTGCAGGGCTGGTTCGGCATCCTGCAGGGCGGCTTCTGGCTGAACGCGCTCGCGGTCGGGCTCGCGATGTTCGCGGTCGCGGCCTTCGTCGTTGGGATGAACGCCCTGTTCGGCCGGGTCGGAATCGCGGTCGGCGCGGTGCTCACCGTGCTGGTCGGCAACCCGCTGTCCGCGGCGGCGCAGCCGCTGCAGTTCCTGGTCGGGCCCTGGGGCGCGGTCGGGCAGTGGTTCGTGCCGGGAGCGTCGGTCACGCTGCTGCGAGATCTGTCGTACTTCCCTGCCGCGGACGCGCTGTTCCCGTGGCTGGTGCTGGTCGGCTGGGCCGCCGTCGGCGTGGTCGGGATGCTGGCCGGGCACTTCCGCGACCAGGAGGTCACGGAGGCGGCCGCCTGAACCTGCTCCGCCCGCCTAGGCTGGGGGAATGCAGAATCGCACTCTCGGACGGACCGGACGCGACGTCTCGGTCATCGGTCTCGGCACCTGGCAGCTCGGCGCGGACTGGGGCGACGTCACCGAGGCCGACGCGCTCGCCGTCCTCGACGCGGCGACGGAGGCCGGCGTCACGTTCTTCGACACCGCCGACGTCTACGGCGACGGCCGCAGCGAGCAGCTGATCGGCCGCTACCGCGCCGCCCGCCCGGACCTGCCGCTGACGATCGCCACCAAGATGGGCCGTCGGGAGGCGCAGGACCCCGCCAACTTCACCCTCGACAAGTTCCGCGAGTGGACGGACCGCTCCCGGCGCAACCTCGGGATGGACACGCTCGACCTGGTGCAGCTGCACTGCCCGCCGACGCCGGTCTTCTCGACCGCGGCGGTCTACGACGCACTCGACACCCTGGTCGAGGAGGGCGCGATCGCGAACTACGGTGTCAGCGTCGAGACCTGCGCCGAGGCGCTGGAGGCCATCGCGCGGCCCGGGACGGCGAGCGTGCAGATCATCCTCAACGCCTTCCGGCTGAAGCCGCTCGACGAGGTGCTGCCGGCGGCGCGGGAGGCCGGGGTCGGCATCATCGCGCGGGTGCCGTTGGCCTCGGGACTGCTCAGCGGGCGCTACTCGGAGACGACCGAGTTCGCCGCCGACGACCACCGCAGCTACAACCGGCACGGCGAGGCGTTCGACGTGGGCGAGACGTTCTCCGGAGTCGACTACGCCGAGGGGGTGCGGGCGGCCCGCGAGTTCGCGGCCCTCGCGCCGGAGGGGGCGACGCCCGCGCAGGCGGCCCTCGCCTGGGTGATCGCGCAGGACGGCGTGAGCACCGTCATCCCCGGCGCCCGCTCGCCCGAGCAGGCGCGCGCGAACGCCGCCGCAGCGGACGTCGCCCTCCCCGCCGGCTTCTCCGACGCGGTCCGCGACCTCTACGACCGCTCCTTCCGCGCCACCACCCACCCCCGCTGGTAGCCGAAGGACACGTTGTTGTCACTTTTCGCGCGCGAAAGCGACAACAACGTGCCCCTCGGGGGAAGACCGGGGGCTAGGAGGGCTGGACGGGGACCGGCTCGGTGTCCGGGATGGGGGAGGCGTCGCGGCCGCGGAGGTCGGGGTGCACCCGCCACGCGAGCGCGGGGACCACGAAGCCGACGAACGCGAACGCGCCGGCCACCCAGAACGCGCCGACCGGTCCGGTGGCGTCGATCAGGAATCCCGCGAGCGCCGAGCCCAGTGCCGCGCCGATGAGCTGGCCGGTGCCGACCCAGCCGTAGGCCTCGGCCGTGTCGGAGAACTTCACGCTCGCCGAGACGATCGCGAACAGCACCGCGAGCGCGGGGGCGATGCCGAGTCCGGCGATGATCAGCGACAGCGACAGCCCCCACCACGACCAGAGCATGAACGTCGAGATCACGACGCCGACGAAGACGATCAGCATGCGGCGCGCCGTCGCCCACGGCCCGATCGGGATGTGGCCGAAGGCGAGGCCGCCGACCAGCGAGCCCAGCGACCAGATCGCCAGCACGATCCCCGCGAACGGGGAGCCCTCGCCGAAGTTCGCCACGACTCCGGCCTCCACCGCCGCGCACGAGCCGATGAGCAGGAAGCCGACCACGGTCGCCAGCAGCACGGGCGGCCGCGCCAGCACCATCCCGAAGCGCCGCTTGCTGCGCGGGATGCGCACCCGGCCGACCTCGGGGGAGGAGATGAACCACGCGCCGCCGAGCAGCATGATCGCCACCGACATCAGGATGCCCTCGACGGTGCCGATCTGGGTGGAGACGAAGGTGATGGCGACGGGACCCGCGATCCAGATGATCTCCTGCGCCGAGGCGTCGAGCGAGAACAGCGGGGTGAGCTGGCGGGAGTTGACCATCTTGGGGTAGATGGTGCGCACGGCCGGCTGGATGGGCGGCATGCTGAGCCCGGCGAAGAACGCGACCGCCATGGTGAGCGGGATGGGCATGACGAAAATGCCGATCGCGGCGACCGCGGCCGAGCACAGCGCGAGCGTCGACCAGAGCACGGCGCGCATCCCGAGCACGCCCATCAGGCGGCTCGTCATCGGGCCGGCGATGGCCTGCCCGATGCTCATCGCGCCGAGCACGAGACCCGCCGCGCCGTAGGAGTGGTGGACGCGCTCGATGTGCAGCAGGAACGCCAGCGAGAGCATCCCGAACGGGAAGCGCGCGGTCAGCTGCGCGGCGATGATCCGCGCGACGCCGGGCGTCTTCAGAAGGCTCGAGTAGCTGCTCACAGTCTCCCCACTCTAGCGGTCGGCGGTGGCCGCGGAAGGGCGGTGAAACCCGTTCGAGGGGGTGTGGAAATGTGCATAACTTGTGCACACCTGTGGACGACACGCCCACTAGATATGGGGGCATGGAAATGTCGGTACCCGGCTATATAGTGGTGGACGCGGCAGGGGGCCCGATCCGCCCCCGGGGCTCCCGGAGGGGGCCGACGGGGTGCTTCCGAGGCCCTGCCGCAGGGACTTCGCCGCTCGCCTGAGCGGCACTGCTGAGGTAAATAGAGGGAGAGATAGTGGCTATCACTGTTGTGAAGCGGAACGGCGAGCGCGAGCCGTACGACGCCAACAAGATCAACCTGGCCATCGAGCACGCCGCCGCCGGTCTGGACGAGAACATCACGTGGGTGACCCAGATCGCGAGCGAGCTGGAGCTGACCCTGTTCGACGGGATCACGACGCAGCAGCTCGACGAGGCGGTCATCCAGGTCGCCCTCCAGAACGTCAAGGACGACCCGGCGTTCGACACCGTCGCCGCACGCCTCCTCCTCAAGACGATCTACAAGCGCGTCCTCGGCGACTACGAGTCCTTCGACGAGCTCACCGAGCTGCACTCCTCCCACTTCCGCGGCTACATCGAGCGCGGCGTCGCCGAGACGCTGCTCGACTCGCGCTTCACGACGCTCTTCGACCTCGACCGCCTGGCCGGCAGCCTCGACCCGTCGCGCGACGAGCTGCTCAAGTACATCGGCGTCGTCACCCTCAACAACCGCTACGGCATCAAGGCGCGCAACGGCGACTCCCTGGAGGTCCCGCAGTACTTCTGGATGCGCATCGCCATGGGCCTCTCCCTCAACGAGGCCGACCCCACCGCGCACGCCCTCGCGTTCTACGACAAGATGTCGCGCCTGGAGTACCTGGCGGCGGGCTCCACGCTCGTCAACGCCGGCACGGCCTACCCGCAGCTCTCCAACTGCTTCGTCATGGAGATGCAGGACGACATCGAGCACATCGCCAAGTCGGTCCGCGACGTCATGTGGCTGACCAAGGGCACCGGCGGCATCGGCCTCGCGGTCACCAAGCTGCGTGCGCAGGGCTCGCCCATCCGCTCCAACAACACCACCTCCACCGGCCCGATCCCGTTCATGCACACGATCGACTCGGTGCTGCGCGCGGTGAGCCGCGGCGGCAAGAAGTTCGGCGCCCTGTGCTTCTACATGGAGAACTGGCACATGGACTTCCCGGAGTTCCTCGACCTCCGCCAGAACTCGGGCGACCCGTACCGCCGCACCCGCACCGCCAACACCGCGGTGTGGATCAGCGACGAGTTCATGAAGCGCGTCCAGAACGACGAGGACTGGTACCTCTTCGACCCGCTGGAGGTCGCCGACCTCAACGAGCTGTACGGCAAGGCGTTCTCCGAGCGCTACGCCGAGTACGTCGCGATGGCCGAGGCCGGCGAGCTGCGCATGTTCAAGAAGATCAGCGCGCGCTCGCAGTTCAAGGACATCCTGATGAGCCTCCAGACCACCAGCCACCCGTGGCTGACCTGGAAGGACACCATCAACAACCGCGCCCTCAACAACAACACGGGCACGATCCACCTCTCCAACCTCTGCACCGAGATCACGCTGCCGCAGGACCGCGACAACGTGTCGGTCTGCAACCTGGCCTCCATCAACCTGTCGCGTCACCTGATCGACGGCAAGATGGACTGGGAGCGCATCGAGGCGAGCGCCCGCCAGGCGGTCCGCCAGCTGGACAACCTGATCGACATCACGGTGTCGAGCGTGGACGAGGCCGACTTCTCGAACCAGCAGAACCGCGCCATCGGCCTCGGGGTCATGGGCTTCACCGACATCGTGGAGCGCCTCGGCTTCAGCTACGAGAGCGAAGAGGCCTACGCCCTGATCGACGAGATCATGGAGCACGTCTCGTACGCGGCGATCGACGAGAGCGCCGACCTCGCCCGCGAGCGCGGCGCGTACCCGAACTTCGAGGGCTCGCGCTGGTCGAAGGGCCTGGTGCCCTACGACTCGATCGCGCTGACGGAGGCCGACCGCGGCATCCCGATCACGGTCGACCGCACCATCCGCCTCGACTGGGACCGCCTGCGCGAGAAGGTCAAGGGCGGCATGCGCAACGCCACCCTGATGGCCATCGCGCCGACGGCCTCCATCGGCCTCGTCGCCGGCACCACGCCGGGCTTCGACCCGCAGTTCTCGCAGATCTTCAGCCGGTCGACCTCCTCGGGCAAGTTCCTCGAGGTCAACCGCAACCTGGTCGAGACGCTGCAGGAGCGCGGCATCTGGCAGGACGTCCGCGAGGCGATCCTGCGGTCGCAGGGCGACATCCAGGGCATCGCGGCGATCCCGGACGAGGTCAAGGCCACGTTCAAGACCAGCTTCCAGCTCTCGCCGTACGCCTTCATCGAGGTCGCGGCCCGCGCGCAGAAGTGGATCGACCAGGCGATCAGCCGCAACATGTACCTCGAGACGCGCGACCTCGGCGACATGATGGACATCTACTACGCAGCGTGGGAGAAGGGCGTCAAGACGACCTACTACCTGCACATGAAGCCGCGGCACCAGGCCGAGCAGTCGACCGTCAAGGTCAACAAGGCCGAGGAGATCTCGGGCGCCCGCACCGGGTTCGCCACGGTGGGCGCCGGCGCTCCGGCCGCTCCCGCCGTCACGGAGACTGCTCCGGCTGCCGCTCCCGCCCGGCGCGGGTTCGGCTTCGGCGGTCTGACCTCCAACACCCCGGCTGGCGGTGAGAAGTAATGAACAGCACCAAGATCGAGGAGCCAAGTTTTTTCGAGGGATACGTCGTGCCGGTCGACCCGATGGACGACCTGCAGTGCGAGTCCTGCCAGTAGAGTCCTCCAAGATAATCGGGCCGCAGCCGTAGACGAAAGAGAAGAGAAACACTGATGGGCATCCTGGGAACGGGAATCGAGGAGGGCCTGCTCCTCAAGCCGGTGAAGTACCAGTGGGCGATGGACCTCTACGACCAGGCCGTCGCGAACACCTGGTTCCCCAACGAGATCCAGCTCGGCGAGGACATCGCGGACTTCAAGAAGATGACCGACGAGGAGCGTCACGCGGTCACCTTCCTGATGAGCTACTTCAACCCGAACGAGCTCCTGGTGAACAAGGCGCTGGCGTTCGGCGTCTACCCCTACATCAACGCGGCCGAGGCGCACCTCTACCTCGCCAAGCAGATGTGGGAGGAGGCCAACCACTGCATGTCGTTCGAGTACGTCCTGGAGACGTTCCCGATCGACCGCGGGCAGGCCTACAACTCGCACGTCGACATCCCGTCGATGGCGCGCAAGGAGGAGTTCGAGGTCCGCTTCATCAAGCGGATGACCGAGCAGGCACTCGACATCACGACGACCGAGGGCAAGCAGGACTTCATCCGCAACCTCGTGGCGTACAACGTGATCCTCGAGGGCATCTGGTTCTACTCGGGCTTCATGGTGGCGCTGTCGTTCCGGCAGCGGAACCTGCTGCGCAACTTCGGCTCGCTCATCGACTGGGTGGTGCGCGACGAGTCGCTGCACCTCAAGTTCGGCATCAACCTCATCCTGACGGTGCTGGAGGAGAACCCCGATCTGCAGACGCCGGAGTTCGCCGCCGAGATCCGCCAGATGATCCTGGACGCCGTGGAGATGGAGGAGCAGTACAACCGCGACCTCCTGCCGGGCGGCATCCTGGGCCTGAACGCCAACTACATCAACCAGTACGTCAAGTACCTGGCCGACCGCCGGCTGGAGGAGCTCGGCTTCGAGGCCGAGTACAAGGTCTCCAACCCGGCCAAGTGGATGGCGACCGCCAACGACACGCTCGAGCTGGTCAACTTCTTCGAGTCGACCAACACCTCGTACGAGTCGAACGCGAAGGCGTCGAGCGGGCGCTGACATGACCTCGCTGACATGATCTCGCTGCTATGACGCTGCGGACCTCTCCGCTGAT
Organism: Leifsonia sp. Soil_N53; assembly: GCF_057655165.1. Lineage (NCBI taxonomy): Bacteria > Bacillati > Actinomycetota > Actinomycetes > Micrococcales > Microbacteriaceae > Leifsonia > Leifsonia sp. Soil_N53. Next base: position 13,711 of record NZ_JBDGMM010000034.1, on the reverse strand, counting down.
CACCGCCGCCGCGCTGGATGTCGCTCTCGGGGCCGAGTCCCTGTGGAGCGGCGCCGGCCGGCGGCGGTCGACGGTGCGGGTGCTCGATGTGCGCTGGAAGCTCAGCGGCCCTCCCGGCGCCGAGGAGTTCGCCGCCGGGCACATTCCCTCGGCGGTATACGTCGACCTCGACACCGAGCTGGCCGGGCACGGCCTGCCGACGGACGGACGCCATCCGCTCCCGGACATCGAGTCGTTCCAGGAGTCGGCGCGCCGGTGGGGGCTGAACGACGGGGACAGCGTCGTCGTCTACGACGACGTGTCGGGCACGTCGGCCGCCCGGCTCTGGTGGCTGCTGCGCCACGCCGGCTTCGAGGACGTCCGGGTGCTCGACGGCGGCCTCGCCGCCTGGATCGCCTTCGGCGGCGGTCTCGACACCGCCGCGCCCGCTCCGGCGCGGGGCTCGGTGTCGCTGGCCTACGGCTCGCTCCCCACGCTCGACGCGGACGCGGCCGCCGCCCTGGCGCGCGACGGCGTCCTGCTGGACGCGAGGGCGGGCGAGCGGTTCCGCGGCGAGGTCGAGCCCATCGACCCGCGGGCCGGGCACATCCCCGGTGCGGTGAGCGCGCCGACGGCCGGCACCATCGCACCGGACGGCAGGATGCTCGGCCGCGAGGAGCTCGCCGACCGGTTCGCCGAGCTCGGCGTCACGGCTGCGACGGCCGCGGGCGTCTACTGCGGGTCGGGCGTGACCGCCGCGCACGTGGCGCTCGCCATGGAGGCGGGCGGCCTGCCGGTCCCCGCGCTCTACCCCGGGTCGTTCTCCGCCTGGTCGAACGACCCCGACCGTCCGGTCGCGGTCGGCGCCTGACCGCACCCGGCGACCTGCGCGCCGTGCCCGCGTTCAGACCGACACGACCGCCTCGTCGGCGTGATGGCAGGCGACGTCGCGCACGGGCAGCTCCCCGCCGCCGAACGGCCGCAGCGCGGGCGCCGTGGTGCGGCACTCGTCCGTGGCCAGCCAGCAGCGCGGATTGAACCGGCAGCCGGCCGGCGGGTCCACGGGCGACGGCGGCTCGCCGCCGAGGATGCGCCGCTGCGCCAGCCGGCCGCGTCCTTCCCGCGTCGCGGTCGGCGTCGCCGACAGCAGCGCCTTCGTGTACGGGTGCGAGGGACTGTCGTAGATCGACTCCGTGTCGCCGACCTCGGCGATGCGGCCGAGGTACATCACCGCGACCCGGTCGGCGAGGTGCCGGACGACCGACAGGTCGTGGGCGATGAAGACGATGGAGACGCCGAGGCGCCGGCGGAGGTCGGCCAGCAGGTTCACCACCTGGGCCTGCACCGACACGTCGAGCGCGGACACCGGCTCGTCGCAGACCAGCACGTCGGGGTCCAGTGCGAGCGCGCGGGCGATGCCGATGCGCTGACGCTGGCCGCCCGAGAACTGGTGCGCGAACCGGCCGAGCATGTCCTCGCCGAGGCCGACGAGCTCCAGCAGCTCCACGGCACGGGCCCGCCGCGCCGCCCGGCCCATGGCGTGCGCGGCAGCGAGCGGCTCGGTGACGATGTCGAGCACCGTCAGGCGCGGGTCGAGCGACGCGTACGGGTCCTGGAAGATCATCTGGACGCCCTGGCGCAGGTGCTTGCGGTCGCTCAGCCGGCCGCGGCTGACGTCGCGGCCACGGTAGGCGATGGTCCCCTCGTCGGGGCGTTCCAGCCCGACGAGCATGCGCGCGAGCGTGGACTTGCCGCAGCCGGACTCGCCGACGATGCCGAGGACCTCCCCGGCGCGCAGCTCCAGGCTCACCCCGTCGACCGCCGAGACGGTCGCGCCGCGCAGCCGGGAGCCGGTCGCGAAGCGCCGCGCGAGCCCGGACGCGGAGAGGACGACCTCGCGGTCGTCGGCCGGCACGACGGTCAGGACGGCGTCAGGAGACGAGTTCATCGACGAGCTCCTCGGATCGGAGGCAGGCGGCCCGCCTGCCGGCGGCGACCTCCACGAGCGGAGGGCGGGTGGTGACGCACGCGGCCACGGCGAGGTGGCAGCGCGGATGGAAGGCGCAGCCGACCGGCACGCGGGCCGGGCTGGGCGGCGAGCCCGGGATGGTCAGCAGGTCGGAGCCGCGCTCGGCCGCATGCGGCACCGAGCGGAGGAGCGCCTCCGTGTACGGGTGCGCCGGACGGGTGAACACGGTGTCGGCGCTGCCCGACTCGACGATGCGGCCGGCGTACATGACGTTGACGTGGTCCGCGACCTCCATCACGACGCCCAGGTCGTGGGTGATGAGCAGGACGCCCATACCGAGCTGATCGCGCAGCGAGCCGAGCAGGTCGAGGATCTGCGCCTGGACGGTCACATCGAGCGCCGTCGTCGGCTCGTCGGCGATGAGCAGCTCCGGCTCCAGCGCGATCGCCATCGCGATGAGGATGCGCTGCCGCATCCCGCCGGAGAACTGGTGCGGGTAGTCGTCGACGCGGCGGTTCGGGGCCGGGATGCCGACCAGGGCGAGCAGCTCCACCGCCCGGGCCTTGGCCTGCCGCCGGCTCGCTCCTCTGTGCACGCGGAAGAGCTCCCCGATCTGGTCGCCGATGGTCATCACCGGGTTGAGCGCCGACAGCGCGTCCTGGAGCACGAGCGCCATGCGCTCTCCCCGGAGCCGGCGCCGGGCCTCCTCGCCGGCGGTCAGCAGGTCGACGTCGCCGAGGCGGAGCTCGTCGGCGGTGACCCGGGTGTGCTCGTCGCCGAGCCCCATGATGGCGCGGGCGGCGACCGATTTGCCGGAGCCGGACTCGCCGAGCAGGGCGACGAACTCCCCGCGACCGACGCGGAGGTCGACCTCCCGCACCGCCGGCACGTCCGGCCCGGAGCCGGTGAAGGCCACGGAGAGGTTGCGTACGCGCAGCACCTCGGCGCCGCGATCGTTTCTGCTGTCCACGCTGACATCCTTGCACGAGAGTTGTTTCCGGAATGTTTCAATGACGAAACGAATTTGCCGAATTTTCAAATCCATATTGACACAGACGCCGAATATAAACGAGATTGGCTCCTGTCGCGCCAGATGCGCGCTCTCGACACCCCCGCACCAGGACCGAAGGAGAACCGTGCTCGACCCCTCCCCGCGCTACACCGGCTACACGGCGTACGACTACCTCGAAGCCGGCAAGGACTACCGCGGCTTCCGTTACGCCAAGCAGATCAACCGCGTGCCCGAGTACTCCGGGCTCGACCTCGGCGACGCCGAGCGCGAGCGCACCACGCGTCTGCTGACCGAGTCCACCGTGATCTCGCTGCACGACCACGTGCAGGTCTTCCCGGAGGACATGACCCAGCTCCGCGACCACATCCGCCAGGGCCGCGAACCAACCGGCTACGAGGGCCTCAGCCGCTCGGGCCTCACGGCGGTCTTCGACAACGGCATGGACGGCACCTGCTGCATCTCGAGCGACGCCGGCTGGAAGTACCAGGACGTGCTGTTCGACCTCGGCGTCCGGATGGCCGACATCGCCCACCAGGACTTCGTGATCAAGGGCGAGACCATCAAGGACATCGAGTACGCGGCGGAGACCGGCCGGATCGCGCACATCTTCGCGCTCGAGGCCGCCACCCCGATCGAGAACGAGGTCGACCGGCTCGACGTCCTCTACGGGTTCGGCGTGCGCCAGATGGGCATCGCCTACTCGGAGGCGAACTACCTCGGCTCCGGCCTCAAGGAGCGCGGCGACGGCGGGCTCACCTACTTCGGCGAGCGCGCGATCGAGCGGATGAACAAGCTCGGCATCGCCATCGACGTCTCGCACTCCGGCGACCGCACGGCCGTCGACGCGATCAAGGCCTCCACCCGGCCCGTGTTCATCACGCACGCCGGCGCCCGCGGTCTGTGGCCCACGAACCGCATGAAGACCGACGAGACGATCATCGAGTGCGCCAAGCGCGGCGGAGTCATCGGCATCGAGGCGGCGCCGCACACGACGCTCTCGCCGCAGCACCCGCGGCACTCCCTGGAGTCGGTGATGGACCACTTCCAGTACTGCGTCGACCTGGTCGGCCTCGAGCACGTCAGCTTCGGGCCGGACACCCTGTTCGGCGACCACGTCGGGCTGCACGACGCGTTCTCGTCCAACCTGTCCCTCGGCCAGGCGCACGGGCGTGTCGACTTCGAGAAGGTCGAGTACGTCGACGGGATCGAGAACCCGGCCGAGGAGTTCTTCAACATCATCGGCTGGCTGGTCAAGCACGGCTACTCCGACGACGAGATCCGCGCCGTCGTGGGTGGGAACACTCTGCGGGTCCTGAAGGAGGTGTGGGTCTGATGCGCCCACGGAAGATCGCGGTCGCCGTCGCGGCGCTCGCAGCGGCGGCACTCGGGCTGAGCGCGTGCGCTCCCAGCGCCCCGACCGCCGCGGGCACGGCGACCGCCGGCTCGCAGACGCTGACGGTGGCCACCACCACCGACGTCGTGAACTACAACCCGCTGATCGGCAACAGCCGAAGCGACGACTGGATCACGAACCTCATGTACCCGCACCTGCTCAGCATCGCCAACGACGGCTCGAAGACGCCGCAGCTGGCGACCAAGTGGGGTTACGTGAACCCGACGACCGGCTACTACGACATCCGCAGCGACATGAAGTGGAGCGACGGCCAGCCGCTGACGGCGGACGACGTGGCCTGGACGCTGAACGCGGTGAAGAAGGACAAGCCGTCCGGCACGTTCTACGGCCAGCTCGGGAGCCTCGACACCGCCAAGGCGGTCTCGAAGACCCGGGTGGAGTTCACCCTGACCAAGCCCGACTCGACGATCGTCGACGAGATCGGCTTCTGGGGCAACATCGTCCCGAAGCACATCTTCGAGAAGGCGCCCTCGGTGGCCACCTTCGCCAACGACGGCAGCGACGGCGGCTGGGTCAGCGCGGGACCGTACAAGCTGACCAAGGTCCAGGTCGGGCAGAGCTACACGATGGATCGTGTAGACGACTACCCGCTCGTGAAGGGCGGGACCCCGCTGTCGGCGAAGGTCGTCTACCGGGTGTTCCCCGACATCAACACCGAGATCCTCGCGCTGCAGAGCGGTGAGGTGCAGGCGATCGCGAACGCGCTCCCGCCGGCCCAGGTCGCCAAGCTGAAGGCGACTCCGGGCATCTCGGTCGAGGAGGCCGTTGGTCTGGGCTACGCGCACATGACCTACAACATGAAGAACCCGGCGCTCGCGAAGCTCCCGGTGCGCCAGGCCCTCGCCCACGCGGTCGACTACAACGCGATCCGTAAGGTGGTCCTCCAGGGCCAGGCGGTCTCGACGGGCTCCAGCCCGCTGATGCCGGTGCTCGGTGACTACTACGACAAGTCCCTCACCGAGTACTCGTTCGACACCGCGCAGGCGCGCAAGCTGATGGAGCAGGCCGGCTACACCGCGGGTGCGGACGGCATGTTCCCAGTCAAGTTCCGGCTGATCTACTCGCTCCAGGACAGCGTCACCAGCCAGTGGGCCAGCCTGGTCAAGGACAGCGCGGCGAAGGCGGGCATCGCGATCGACCTGCAGGGCACCGAGCGCAACACGTATCTCGCGATGACCAACAAGGGCGACTTCGACATCTACGCCGGCAACTTCGCCATCATGGACGACCCGGTGACGAACATGACGCTCGCGTACCTGCCGGGCGGCGCCATCAACTACACCTACAACGACGACCCGAAGCTCAACGACCTGATCGCCCAGGGCACGGCCACGACGGACAAGTCGAAGAAGGTGAAGCTGATGCAGCAGGCCGCGAAGATCGTGCACGACAACGTCTACGACAACATCATGTACACGCAGAACCTCTACTTCGCGCACAGCTCGAAGTGGACCGGGTTCGTGTCGCTGCCCAGCGAGCTGCTCTCCATCGTCAACCCGGTGTCGCTCGCGAGCGCGCACCCGACCGGCAAGTAGTCGAGAAGGGCGTCCCGCGTGTCTCGGTTCCTGTTCCTCCTCCCGCGGCTCGGGAGGGGAGTGCTCACGATCTGGTTCGCCGTCACCGTGACCTTCCTCCTCCTGCGCCTCCTGCCCGGAGACCCGGCGCTGGCCGTCGCCAGCCCGAACATGACCGCGGACACGCGGGAAGCCCTGCTCACGCAGTACGGGCTCAATCAGCCTCTGATTGTGCAGTACGGCATCTATCTGTGGCAGCTTCTCCAGGGCAACCTGGGGGTGTCGTTCACGCAGTCGATTCCTGTGCTCGACGTGCTGATGCAACGGCTCCCGTGGACGCTGCTGCTCACGGGCACCGCGCTGGTGCTCACGGTGGTCGTCGGCATCCCGCTCGGGGTGCTGGCGGCCTCCCACCGCGGCCGGTTCCTCGACAAGGTGGTGCAGATCGTGGGTGTGACCGGCCAGTCGATCTTCGTCCCGAGCATCGGCGTGCTGCTGCTGTTCGTGTTCGGGCTGATGCTCCACTGGTTGCCGATCGGCGGCGCCTACGACCAGGACGCCTACGGGCTCGCCTGGTACGGGAGCGTGGCGGAGCACCTCATCCTCCCGGCCCTCTCGCTCATGCTCGTCCAGCTCGGCTCGTACGTGCTGACGATGCGCTCCACCCTGATCGACGCGCTCGGCGAGGACTACACCACGCTCGCCCGGGCGAACGGGCTGCCCTACCGCCGCGTGCTGTGGAAGCACGCGCTGCGCAACGCGCTCCTGCCCACCACCACGCTGATCGGGCTCCAGCTCGGCTTCCTGGTCGGCGGCGCGGTCCTGACCGAGACGGTCTTCGCCTACCCCGGCATCGGCCGCGGGATCTACGAGGCCGTCACCCAGCTGGACTTCCCGGTGCTGCAGGGCGCCTTCCTGATGCTCGCGATCACGGTCGTGGTGGCGAACATGATCACGGACACCGTCTACGGTTTCCTCGACCCGAGAGTGAAGAAGGCCTGATGACCGGAGTGAGCACGGACGGCGCCGTCGCCACGGTGTCAGCGGCGAGGATCGAGGAGGAGTCGATCGGGCTCGAGCCCGTCGCTCTGGAGAACGCCCGCGCGGGCCTCCAGACCTGGCGGGCGTTCCGGCGCGAGCCGCTCGGGATGCTCGCCCTCGGCGTCCTCATCCTCCTCACCGTCGTGGCGATCGCGGCGCCGCTCATCGCGCCCTACCCGCCGAGCTACGGGGAGCTCGTGCTCGCGCCGCCGAGCGCGCAGCACTGGTTCGGCACCGACAGCCTCGGCCGCGACGTGTTCGGCGAGGTGGTCTGGGGGTCGCAGCAGAGCATCCTCGTCGCCGTCGCCGCGTCGGCGATCGCGATCGTCGTCGGGACCCTGGTCGCCGTCGTCGGCGCGTACTTCCGCCGCATCGACGGGTTCATCAGCGTGCTGGTCGACCTGACCCTGTCGCTGCCGGTGCTTCCGCTGATGATCCTCATCGCGGCGCTGGTCGGGCCGAGCACGACGACGATCATCCTCGTCGTGGCGGCGTTCTCCTGGCCGGAGGTCACCCGGCTGGTCCGCTCGCAGGCCCTGACGGTCGTGCGGCTGCCGTACGTGGACGCCGCCCGGCTGATGACGACCTCCCCGCTCTGGATCATCGTGCGGCACATCGTTCCAGCGGTGACGCCGGTGATCGTCGTCTCGGTGGTCGTCACGGCGTCGCGCGCGGTGCTGTCGGCGGCGGGGCTGGCGTTCCTCGGCCTCGGCGACCCGAACGTCTGGTCGTGGGGCCGGATCCTCTACGAGGCGCAGCAGTCCGGTGCGATGTCGAGCGCGTGGTGGCTGACCCTTTTCCCGTCCCTCGCGATCCTGCTGCTCGTGCTGTCGGCGACGCTGCTGTCGATCTCCTACAACGACGCCCGCAACCCGCGCTCGCGCCGCCGCTGACCCGGCGTACCCGCTGCGACCGCACGAGAGGAAGACCGTGTTCACCACCCGACTGGCGCCCGAGGTGCTCGACCGGCTGCAGGAGCGCGTCCGCGAGCGCCTGCGCGCCGAGCGGCTGGACGCGCTGCTCACCGATTCGCCCGAGGACGTGGCCTACCTCACCGGCTTCTTCCACCACCCGTCCGAGCGGCCCGTGGCCGTGTGGCTGGACGCCGCCGGCGGCGCCGTCCTGCTCGTCCCGGAGCTGGAGCGCGAGAACGCCGAGCGCCAGCACGCGCGCGCCGAGATCGTCTCCTACCCCGAGTTCCCCGGGGTGCTCCCGCCGTTCCGCGCGCTCGCGTCGCGGGTCGGCGCCGCGGGCCGGGTCGGGTACACGACCGGGATGACCTGGGAGCGGCAGCACGCCGCGTTCGCCGAGCTGGCCGTCGGGGAGGCCGTGCCCACCCCGCTGGTCACCGAAGCCCGCTTCGTCAAGCTGCCCGAGGAGATCGCGCTGCACTCCGAGGCGGCGCGGATCACCGATCTGATGCTGGCGGCCGGGGTCGCCCTGGTGCGCGAGCGGATCGCGGGCGGGGACGAGCTCCCCACCGAGGCCGAGCTCGCCTCCCACGTCGGCCGGGTCGGCGTCGCGACCATGTACGCCGAGCACGACGACGTGATCGTCGTCTCGCCGCTCGCGGGCGGCCTGGTCTACGCAGGCGCGAACTCCGCCTATCCGCACGGCCTGCCGTCGGGCTACCGGCTGCGCCCGGGCGACACCTTCATGCTCTCGCTCGGCTGCGCCGTCGGCGGCCGGTTCGTCGAGGGCGAGCGCACGTTCGTCCTCGGCGAGCCGAGCCCCGCCCAGCGGCGGTACCACGACGCGGTCCGCCTGGCGCAGGCGACCGGCGCCCGCGCCATCGCTCCGGGCCGGGAGTGCCGCGAGGCCAACAAGGACTGCCTGGACGTCATCCGCGCCTCCGGCCTCGGCGAGTACCTGCGCCACCGGCAGGGCCACGGCATCGGGCTCGGCATGCACGAGCCGCCGTGGCTGGAGGACGGGGACGCCACCCTGCTCGCGGCGGGCATGATCGTCTCGAACGAGCCGGGGATCTACGTCCCGGGCCACGCCGGCTACCGCATCTCGGACAGCATGCTGGTCACAGCGGACGGCTCGCGACCGCTCACCGCGTTCCCCCGCGACCTCGACTCCTGCACCATCGCCCTCTGAAGAAAGGAACCACCGTGACCGCACGCCAGAGCGTCTCTCCCGAGTTCGCTGCAGCCACGACCACCGCCCAGTCCGTCGAGATCAACGGCAACAGCCTCGCCGTCGAGGTGCTCGGCCCGGAGGGCGCGCCCGTCATCATCACGCACCACGGGGCACCGGGGCTCGGCTCGCGCGCCGAGCCGCGGGCCAGCTTCGGCCGGCTCGCCGACGAGTACCGCGTGGTCGTCTTCGACGCGCGCGGATCAGGGGAGAGCGAGGGCTCGGGTGAGTTCAGCCACGAGCAGTGGGCGGCCGACATCGACGGGCTCCGCGAGTGGATCGGCGCCGAGCGGATCATCATGGCGGGCGGCTCCTACGGCGGGTTCATGTCGCTGGAGTACGCGGTCCGCTACCCGGAGCGCGTGCAGGCGCTGGTGCTGCGGGACACCGCTGCAGACCACTCCCACTCGGCGCTGTCGCGCGCCAACGCACTCGCCTCCGACCGGGTGACGGTCGACATGGCCAAGTTCGACCGGATCGACGAGGGCAGGGTGCGCGACGACGACGACCTGCGCGACTGCTGGCGCGAGATCCTGCCGCTCTACGATTTCGTCTACGACCCGGAGGCGGTCGAGCGCAAGGTCGCCGCCACGCCGTACCGCTACGAGGCCCACAACTACGCGTTCTCGAAGAACCTGCCCTCCTATGATCTAAGGGACGCGCTTCCCGGGATCACGGCTCCGACGCTCGTGACGGTCGGCCGCACCGACTGGATCACGCCGGTCTCGTGCAGCGAGACGATCGTCTCGCTGATCCCGGACACGCGGTTGGCGATCTTCGAGAAGTCGGGGCACTCGCCCCAGATCGAGGAGGCGGAGGAATGGACGGCCACGGTTCGCGACTTCCTGCATCAGGTGGTGCCTCCGCGACCGGGCACGGCCGAGTGAAGGCCCTCGACACGCTCGACGAGCTCGACCGCAAGATCATCGTCGCCCTGCAGCACGACGGCAGGGCCAGCTGGACGGCCATCGCCGACATGGTGGGCAGCTCCACCGCGACGGTGGCCCGCCGCGGCCAGCAGCTCGTCGCCGACGGCATCGTCCGCATCGCCGTCGTGCCGGCGCTCGGGAGCTCCGGCCAGGTGGACTCGTTCCTCGTCCGGCTCAACTGCCGGCCGGGCACGCAGCTCGATGTCGCCGCGGCGCTCGTCGCGCACGCGGACGTCCGCTTCCTCACCCTGGTGACCGGGCAGTACGACATCATCGCCGAGGTGGTCGTGACCGGGGGAGCGGCGCACTACCCGACGCTCATCCAGTCGCTGCAGTCCATCGCCGGGATCCGGCGCTGGCGGAGCGACATCATCATGCACGTGTACAAGGTCCGGCACGACTGGAGCCGGCGGCTGTTCGCCGAGACGATGCGCCTCCCGGAGCCGACGGCGCAGAAGCTGTCGCTGGTCGACGCGGGGTCGTGCGAGCCGTCGCACTTCGACGACGCGGACCGGCGGATCCTCGCCGAGCTGCGCGAGGACGGCCGGGCGGCCTTCCAGTCGGTGGGCGACCGGATGGGGATGAACGAGTCGAGCGTCCGCCGTCGTTTCGACCGGCTCCGCAGCAAGGGCTGCGTCGACATCCTCACGCTCGTCCCCGCGGCGGCGCTCGGGATGGGCGCGGAGACGCTGCTGCTGGTGCGCGTCGCGCCCGACCGGCTGCAGAAGGTCGCGGCCGCCCTGTCGGAGTACCCCGCCGTGCGCTACCTCGCCGCGATCCTCGACGACAACTCGCTCTTCTGCGAGCTGATCAGCCCGTCGGTCGCCGACCTCAACGATTTCATCTCGCACACGCTCGCTCTGCTGGACGGCGTCGAGGGGTGGACAGGCGCCATGGAGCTGCTGTACCTCAAGCGCGGGTTCGTGGAGACGCCGTGGTGGCGGACGCAGGTGGGGTACGCGGCGGTGTAACACGTCGACACAGCCTGTGCGCATCCCCGCAAGCCCGTCTATCGTTCCTGCATGACCGCGCTCCATCCCGTCCCCACGCCGGCCCCCGGGAACCTCCCGCTGGGCGAGGTGTGCGATTCGGTGGCCGCGCTGATCGGCAACACCCCGATCGTGGAGCTGCATTCGCTCCCGGCCGGGCTCGAGGCACGTGTGCTGGTGAAGCTCGAGGGCCGCAATCCCGGCGGCTCGTCCAAGGACCGCACCGCCCTGAACATGATCCGCACGGCCGAGGCCGCGGGCGCGCTCACCCCCGGCGGCACCATCGTGGAGGCGACCAGCGGCAACACCGGCATCGGCCTGGCCCTCATCGGCCGGCTCACCGGCCACCCCGTCGTCATCGTGCACGCCGCCGACATCTCCGAGGAGAAGCGCAAGGTCCTCGCCGCCTACGGCGCGCGCCTGGTGGAGGCCGATTGGGAGGCGGGCCCGGACTCCCCGGCCAACCCGCGCGCCGTCGCCGACCGGATCGCCGCCGAGACCCCGGGATCCTGGCGGCCCGCGCAGTTCGCCAACACGGCGAACCCCGAGGCGCACTACCGCGGCACCGGCCCGGAGATCTGGCGCCAGACCGCGGGCCGGGTGACCCATTTCGTCGCCGCCATCGGCACCGGCGGCACCGTGAGCGGCGCCGGCCGCTACCTCAAGCAGGTCAGCGGCGGCGCGGTGGAGGTCCACGGAGCGAACCCCGCCGGCTCGACCTACGGCGGCGGCCCGGCCGGGCGCATCCTGGTCGACGGCGTCGGCACCGCGTGGCCGCGCGAGTTCTGGCCCGGCACCTTCGACCCGGAGGTGGTGGACGAGGTCCACACCGTCGAGGATGGAGTCGTGTACCGCACGCTGCGCCGGCTCGCGGCCGAGGAGGCTCTCCTGCTCGGCCCGTCGTCGGCGCTCGCTGTCGCGGCCGCCCTGCGGGTGGCGCGCGAGGCGCGACCCGGCTCGATCGTCGTGGCGATCGCTCCGGACGGCGGCACGAACTACCTGACCAAGGCGTACGACCCCGAGTGGCTGAGCGCCGCCGGCGTCGGCGTCGACTGACGCGCCGACCAGAGAGAACGCATGGCACTCCTTCATTTCGCCTGGTTCCTCGGCGCCGGCTTCGGCGTCCAGGGCTGGGGCGACCCCACCTACGGCATCGGCTACGACTGGAGGCAGCCGCCGGTCTACCAGGACGCCGCGCGCGCCTTCGAGGGCGCCGGGTTCGACCTGTTCATCATCGAGGACGGCGTGGCCGTCCCCGACACCTACGGCGGCTCGGCCGAGGTGAACCTCGCCGCCGCGCGGTTCGTGCCCAAGCACGACCCGCTGCCGCTCGTGCCGTACCTGCTGGGCGCGACCTCCCGGCTCGGCATCGTGCCGACCCTGAGCGCGAGCTTCTACGAGCCGTTCACCGCCGCGCGGCTGCTGAGCACGCTGCAGCACTTCGCCGGCGGCCGACTCGGCTTCAATGTCGTCACCAGCGGGTCGGACCTCGCCGCCCAGAACTACGGACTCGACAAGCAGGTCGAGCACGACCTCCGCTACGACCGCGCCGACGAGTGGGTGGACGTCGTCCGCAAGCTCTGGCGCAGCTGGGAGCCCGACGCGATCGTCGAGGACGTCGCCGGCGGCGTCTTCGCCGACTACCGCAAGGTGCACACGATCGACCACGAGGGCCGGTTCTTCCGGGTCCGCGGTCCGCTCAACACCGCTCCGGCGGCCGAGGAGCCGGTCATGGTGCAGGCGGGCGCGTCCGGCCGCGGCCGCGACTTCGCCGGCAAGAACTCCGACGTCGTGCTGGCGCTGGCCTCCACGCCCGAGCGGATGCGCAACTACCGAGACAGCATCCGAGAGGTCGCCGTGCAGCACGGCCGCGCCGCCGACGCGGTCAAGGTGCTCTTCGTCGTGCAGCCGATCCTGACGGCGAACGCCGAGGAGACCGCGAGCGTGCGGGCGGCGCGGGCCGAGCTGACCCAGGCCGCGATCGACGAGCAGCTGCAGTCGATCAGCTACCTGACCGGGGTCGACTTCAAGACGTTCGACCTCGACGCCCCGCTGCCGGAGATCACCACGAACAGCAACCGCGGCACGCTCGACAACTTCCTCTCCTCCGCTCCGGCGGGCTCGACGCTGCGTGAGATCCTGGCGACCCGGGCGAAGAAGGACGGCCTTGCCATCATCGGCACCGCCGACGAGGTGGCCGACCACCTGGGCGCGCTGGGGGAGGCGGTCGGCGGCGACGGGTTCCTGTTCACCGGCCAGGTGCACCCGGCGCACGTGCACCGCACCCTCGATCCGCTGGTCCCGGCGCTGCGGCGCCGCGGGTTGCTGCGCTCCGAGCTCGGTGACGGCGGCCTGCGGCAGAACCTCGCCGACTTCTAGATGAACACGGATTTCTGAGATGAACACGGTCCGTCTCGGCGCGCAGCCTCCGTCCGTCTCCGACATCGTGGCGGTGGCGGAGGGCGCGCCGGTCGAGCTCGACGCCGACGCCCGGGCGACGATCGCGGCCTCCCGCGCCGTGGTCGAGCGGGCGATCGAGGCAGGCGAGCCGGTCTACGGGCTGAACCGCCGGCTCGGCGCCGGACGCGACGATGTGGTGGAGGCGGCCGAGTTCGCCGCCTTCCAGCGCCGCACCATCGCCAACCACCGCGGCGGGATCGGCGCCGCGCTGAGCGAGGTGGAGGCGCGCGCCGTCGTCGCGACGCGCCTCGCCGGCTTCGCG
>NZ_JBDGMM010000033.1:0-38531 GCF_057655165.1 Leifsonia sp. Soil_N53 | reverse complement strand
CGTCGAGCAGTCCCGCCCGCAGGGCGCGCCCGTCGACCCGGGCGCCTCCCGCGACGTGCAGGCCGTCGAGGCCGGCGGCCAGCGGCGGGAACAGCTCGCGCGCCTCCACGTTCGTCACCCTCCGCACCTCGCCGGCCGTCCGGGAGGCCGCGGCGCGGACGCGGACCCGGGCCTCCACCTCGTCGATCACCGCGGCGTCCCGGTTGACGACCAACGCGCCGGAGCGCCGGTAGCCGATGTCGTGCACGCCCGCCTCGGCGAGCCGCGCGATGAGCTCGGGGTAGAAGTCGGCGCCGCCCGCATACAGCTCGTAGAAGTCGCCGCCCGCGTTCGTGCTCCACGGCTGCACGATGCCCGCGCCGGCGTCGGTGGCCCGGCCGGGGAGGCCGGCGTCCACGATCGTGACCGCCGCGCCGCGGCGGGCGAGGGCGAAGGCGGTGCCCGCGCCCGCGACGCCGTCGCCGATCACGACGACGGCCGGTCCGGACTGCGTCGAGACGCCCTGCTTCCCCATGCGGCGACCGTACACCGGGCCGGGAGCCGGAACTGGTCCCCGCATCCCGGAATAATGGCACCCCCGCGACGTTGAACTTGAGTGCACATAACTCAACTTTCAGAAACAGGAGATCAGGTGCCCGAGAACTTCACCCCTGAGAGCGGCAGCGAGAACTCTTTCGACGAGTTCCTCTCGCGCTACCTCGCGGGCGAGCGCGCCCGCGCCGCGCGCTCCATCGACATCAGCCGGTTCCTCAGCCGGCGCACGCAGGAACTCCTCGCCGAGGCGGGCCGGTACGCCCTCGAGCACGGCCACAGCGAGCTGGACTCCCTGCACATCCTCCGTGTGATGGCCGGCGAGGAGCCCGCCGCGGACGCCATGCGGCGCATCGGCGTCGACCCGTCGACCGTCGTCACGGCCGCCGAGCAGCGCCTGCCCGCCTCCGGTGAGCCGATCGACGCCGACGGCGCCTCGATCACCGCGTCCGCGCAGCGCGCGCTGTTCCACGCCTACCAGGTGGCCCGCGCCTCCGGCTCGACGTACATCGACCCCGAGCACCTGTTCTTCGCGCTCGTGATCGGCCAGGACGCGCCCGCCGGTCAGGTCCTCCAGGCCGCCGGCGTCACGCCCGACTCGCTCACGAACGCGATGCGGCAGTCCGCCACGGTCGGCGGGGGAGCCGAGGACGCTTCCGAGACCGCGGACGACTCCGCGACCCCGATGCTCGACCAGTTCGGCACCGACCTGACCGCGCTCGCGCGCGACGGCAAGCTGGACCCGGTCATCGGCCGGCTCGACGAGATCGAGCAGACGGTGGAGATCCTCTCCCGCCGGACGAAGAACAACCCCGTCCTGGTCGGCGAGGCCGGCGTCGGCAAGACCGCGATCGTCGAGGGCCTCGCCCGCGCGATCGTCGCGGGCGACGTCCCCGAGCAGCTGCGCGACAAGAAGGTGGTCGCGCTCGACCTCGCCGGGATGGTCGCCGGCACCCGGTACCGCGGCGACTTCGAGGAGCGGCTCACCAAGCTCATGGACGAGATCAGCGCGGGCAAGGACGAGCTGATCGTGTTCGTGGACGAGCTGCACACCGTGGTCGGCGCCGGCGGGTCCGGCGAGTCCGGCGGCATGGACGCGGGCAACATCCTCAAGCCCCGGCTGTCGCGCGGCGACCTCCACCTGGTGGGGGCCACCACGCTCAAGGAGTACCGCCGCATCGAGAAGGACCCGGCGCTGGAGCGCCGCTTCCAGCCGGTGATGGTGGGCGAGCCGAGCGTCGAGGACGCCGTGCTCATCCTGGACGGGCTGCGCGCCGCATACGAGGAGCACCACGCCGTCACGTACACGCCCGCGGCGGTCCGCGCGGCGGTGGAGCTCTCCAGCCGTTACATCTCCGACCGGTTCCTGCCCGACAAGGCGATCGACCTGATCGACCAGGCGGGAGCCCGGCTGCGCCTGTCGCTCGGCAAGCGCGTCGACGCGTCCGAGCTGATGCAGCGCCTGGCGACCCTGGAGTCCGAGAAGAACTCCGCCGTGGCCGCCGAGCACTACGAGGAGGCCTCGCGCCTGCGCGACGAGATGGAGGCCGTGCAGCGGCAGATCGACGAGCTCGGCTCGGCGCCTCGCCACGCGGCCGACGCCGTCGTGGACGAGCCGGAGATCGCCGCGATCGTGTCCCGCGCGACGGGCATCCCGGTGTCCCGCATCGGCGAGGCCGACCGCGAGCGGCTCGCCGCCCTCGAGTCGGAGCTGCACGGACGTGTCATCGGCCAGGACGACGCGGTGACCGCGGTCGCGAAGGCCGTGCGCCGCAACCGCACCGGTCTCGGCGACGAGCACCGTCCCGTCGGGTCGTTCCTGTTCCTCGGCCCGACCGGCGTCGGCAAGACCGAGCTGGCCAAGTCGCTCGCGGGGTCGCTGTTCGGCGACGACAAGGCGATGATCCGGTTCGACATGAGCGAGTTCGGCGAGCGCCACACGGTCGCCCGCCTGGTCGGCGCCCCTCCCGGATACGTCGGCTACGACGAGGCCGGCCAGCTCACCGAGCGCGTGCGCCGCAACCCGTACTCGGTGGTGCTGTTCGACGAGATCGAGAAGGCGCACCCCGACGTGTTCAACCTGCTGCTGCAGGTGCTGGACGACGGGAGGCTGACCGACGGTCAGGGCCGCACGGTCGACTTCCGCAACACGGTCGTCATCATGACCTCCAACCTGGGCTCGGAGTTCCTGGCCTCCCGCAGCGGCGCCCTCGGCTTCGTGCCGGCGGGCTCCGACGGGTTCGCCTCCGACAAGGACATCCGCGACCGGGTGATGGGCAAGCTCCGTGAGGCCATGCGCCCCGAGTTCCTGAACCGCATCGACGAGATCGTGCTGTTCCGGAAGCTGGACGCCGAGCAGCTGCGCGACATCGTCCGCCTGCTGCTGCAGGCGACGGCCGCCCGGCTGGCGCACCGGTCCATCGGCTTCGACGTCACGGACGCCGCGGTGCAGTGGATCGCCGACGCCGGTTACGAGCCGGAGTACGGCGCCCGCCCGCTCCGCCGCGTCATCCAGCGCGAGGTGGACGACCGGATCGCCGAGCTGATGGTGGCAGGGGACGTCGCGGACGGCGGGACCGTCGTGGTGGACGCCGTCGACGGCGCCCTGCAGGTGCACGCGCGGGCGGTGTTCGCGGCAGCGGCATAAGGTCGCTCAGCGGTGCGAGGCGCCGGCTCCTTCGGGGGCCGGCGCCTTTTCCGTCATCCGAGGAGCTGCAGCCACCTCACCCAGAAGAAGCCGGTGGCGAGCAGCGCGATGACCAGACCGATGATCGCGGTGACCCGGCCGTTGTAGCGCACCGAGGGGTCGACGGTGGCGGCCCGCACGAGCCCGGCGATCGAGAATCCGGCCCCGAGGAGCGAGAGGACCGAGAACGGGTTGATGAGGAGCGCGATGAGCGTCAGCAGCAGGCCGGTGTAGGCCCACGGGTTGTTGCGGCGCATCTGGCGCTCGCGATCCGCGCGGCGCGGTGCGACGGCCGACCGCGGGTCGTAGCCGTACTGCTGCGGGTATGGCTGCTGTGCCGCGAAGGCGGGTTGCGTGGGATACGCAGGCTGTACGTGATACACGGGTGCAACCGGCTGGACGGCCTCGGGGTGCGGGCGTACATGCTCCGTCCAGCCCGCCCCGTTCCACCAGCGGACGCGTTGCGCGTCTCCCGGATCGGTGTACCAGCCGGCGTCAGGTGTCGTCACAGGTGCTCCTCGCAGTTCGTCCGGGCAGTCTACGGAGCACACACAGTCGCCCGGCATCCCCAGCTCGGGGCACCCTTCCTGAAAGTCCCCATAGGGGTACAGTGCGTACCTCAACCCGTCCCACAGCAGACCCTGGAAGCGTGGACCCGTGCCCAACCCGGACAGATTCCAGAATTCCCCGCGCCTGCAGGCGATCGACGAGCGTCTCGAGCCGCTGAAGCGGTTCGAGTTGCGGACTCCGCGCACCAGGAACGCCGCGATCGTGCAGTTCGTGGCGCTCGCCCTCGTCGCGGCAGTGCTCTCCGCCTTGTTCTTTCTTCCGGGTTTCCTGGGAGCCGGCGTAGCGGCGGCTGCAGGGATCAGCGACTTCAACAAGCTGCCGGCCGACCTGAACATCGGGCAGTTCGCGCAGAACTCGACCGTGTACGCCAAGCAGGGCGGCAACGACGTCCCGATCGCCCAGTTCTACGCGCAGAACCGGCGTGATGTGGGCTGGAACGACGTCGCACAGGTCGCGAAGGACGCCGCGACCTCCGCCGAGGACCCGCGCTTCTACAGCGAGGGCGCCGTCGACGTGTTCGGGACCGTGCGCGGCGCGCTCTCCACCGTGGTCGGCGGCGACGTGCAGGGCGGCTCCTCGATCACTCAGCAGTACGTCAAGAACGTCGAGGTCGAGCACTGCGAGGGGCTCACCGATCAGAAGAAGGTCCAGGCCTGCTACACCGACGCGGCCGGCGTGACCCTGCAGCGCAAGGTGCAGGAGATGCGCTACGCGGTCGGCCTGGAGAAGAAGTACAGCAAGGAGGACATCCTGCTCGGCTACCTGAACGTCGTCGGCTTCGGCGGTCAGGTCTACGGCATCGAGGCGGCGTCGGAGTACTACTTCAACACCACGGCGGCCAAGCTGACCCTCCCGCAGGCGGCGACCCTGATCGCCATCGACAACAACCCGTCCAACCTGCGCATCGACGAGCCCGACAACAAGGACAACGGCGCGGCCAACGGCTACAAGCTGACCAAGGCCCGGCGCGACTACGTGCTCGACCGCATGTACGTCAACCACAAGATCACGCTGGCCGACCGGGATGCCGCCAAGAAGACGCCGGTCCAGCCCACGATCACGCCGACCACCTCCGGGTGCGCGAGCGCCCAGCAGGTCAACGCGGCGTTCTTCTGCGACTACGTCCGCGACGTCATCCTGAACGACCCGGCCTACGGCAAGACCAGCGCCGACCGATGGGGGACCCTCAACCGCGGCGGCCTCAAGATCTACACCACTCTGAACCTCGACCTCCAGGCCGTCGCCCAGCAGTCGCTGTCCTCGTACATCCCGGGGTCGCGTCCCGACATCGACATCGGCGCGTCGAACGTGTCCGTCGAGGTCGGCACCGGGCGCATCGTCACCATGGTCCAGAACCGCGCGTTCAACAACACCGACCAGCCGCAACCGGGCACGACCGCGGTGAACTACAACACCGACGAGGCGTACGGCGGCTCGGAGGGCTTCCAGACCGGGTCGACGTTCAAGGCGTTCGACCTCGCCGGCTGGCTGGAGGGCGGCCACAGCCTCTACGAGACGATCGACGCCTCCCAGCACACCTTCCCGATGTCCGACTTCTCCAGCAGCTGCGGGCCGGTCGACGGTCCGCCGTGGCCGGTGTCCAACGACGAGGGCTCGGCGAGCCGGCTGTCGGTGATGTCGGCGACGGCGGAGTCGGTGAACACGGCGTTCGCCAAGATGGCCACCGAGACCGATCTCTGCTCGATCCTCAAGGCGGCGCAGAGCCTCGGCGTGCACCCGGCGAAGACGGGCGCGCAGCTCAACTCCTACCCGTCGATGATCCTCGGCACGAACAACATCGCGCCGTTGACCATGGCGACGGCGTACGCGGGCATCGCGAACGGCGGCACGGTCTGCACCCCGATCGCGATCGACAAGGTCGTCAACGCCGATGGCAGCGCCCACAAGGTGAGCCCGTCGACGTGCACCCAGGGCCTCCAGAAGAACATCGCGAGCGGGATCACCTACGCCCTGCAGGGTGTGATGCGCGGCGGCGGCACGGCGGCCAGCGCGAACCCGTACGACGGCACCCCGATCATGGGCAAGACCGGCACGACGGACGACTCGCTGCAGAACTGGATGATCACCTCCACCACGAAGGTCGCCCAGGCGACCTGGGTGGGCAACGTGTCGGGGTCCACCCCGTTGCGCAGCCTGGAGTTCAACGGCGTCGGCGGCGGGAACGTCAAGTTCTCGATCACCAAGCCGATCCTGAGGGCGCTCGACGCCCTCTACGGCGGCGACTCGTTCCCGAAGCCGGACAGCTCCGTCCTGTACGGCAGCCAGGTGACGGTGCCCGACGTGAGCGGCAAGACGCCCGACCAGGCGACGTCGCTGCTCCAGGGCCTGGGCCTCGACGTGACCGTCGACCAGACGCCGATCCCGAGCGACCAGCCCGCCGGCACCGTCGCGTCCACCGACCCGTCCGCCGGCTCCACCGTCGACCCGGGCGCGAGCATCACCCTCCAACTCAGCTCCGGCCAGAACCCCGCCACCCCGACCCCCACGGGCCCGCCGACCCCCCAACCAACCCCCACCAACGGCCGAGGCGGCGGCCCCGGAAACGGCTAGCCCCCCCCGCCCGCGAGCACAGGAAAAACGTCGTGAAGTCGATGAAATCGTGACGTATTTCCTGTGCTCGACGGCGCGTTAGGTGAGGGTTTCCAGGGGGTTGTGGAGCAGTTTGGTCGCGACTCCGGCGGTGACGATTCGTGCGGCGGCGGTGGTGGGTTTGCGGGCGGCCTGGTCGGTGACGCAGGCGGTGAACTCGGTGGCGAGGGTCAGGCGGGGGAAGGCGGCGAGCACTTCGCGGCGGAAGGGCTCGGCGAGGACGTCCGGGCGGACGCCGGAGATGTCGAGGGCGGTCGCGATCTCGAGGAGGTGGCCCTCGGGGTCGAACGCCGGGTCGACCTCCGGCCAGTTGTGCCGCACGATCACCTCGTGCGCGCGGGTGCGCCGCGCGGCCGGCCACCCGGCGCCCGCGGTCAGCGCCTTGGCGACGTGGCCGCCGGCGTCCTCGTAGGCGAGGGTGTGGTTGTCGAAGGCGGGGACGATCCCGATGTCGTGGAGGACGGCCGACACGTAGAGCAGCTCGCGGTCGATGCCGTGCAGCCCCTCGACGGTGGCGAAGCCCTCCGCCCAGAGCCAGGACCGCAGCACGTGGTTGAGCAGGGCCGGGGTGTGGTACTCGGTCGCGAGCTCCAGTGCGGCGCGGGCGGCGGCGGAGTCGGGAGCGGGGATGTCGGCGAGGCGCATGCCTCCATCCTGCCGCGGAGGGTCGTACAGATCCGGCCGGATGCCGCCTGATTCCGGCCCGATTGCGGGTGCCGGCAGCGCGGGCGCCCGCCACGTCTGCACCGGAGGACTTCCGGTTCAGGACCCGCCGGATCTCCTCCGTTCGCTGTCATCGCCCGGCGTGTCGCTGTGGATCTCCTCCGCTCGCAACCTGCTGCCCGGTCGCGGGTGGAGGTCAGGGGCGGGTGGGGTCGAGGACGGTGATGCCGGTGCTGGGGGCGGATTCGGCGAGGGGGAGGAGGTGGGCTGCCTCGGTCAGGCCGACCGTGCGGCCGACCAGCAGTTCGGGGTGGAGGGCGCCGGACGCCACGAGGGCCAGCATCCCGGGGTAGTCGGCGGCCGCCATCCCGTGGCTGCCGAGGATGTCGAGCTCCCAGGCGATCACGCGGTCCAGCGGCAGGACGGGCATGCCGCCGGCGAGGAGCCCGATCTGCACGTGCCGGCCGCGGCGCCGCAGCGACAGCACGCCCGCGGTGGCGGTCTCGGCGGAGCCCACCGCGTCGACGGCGACGTGCGCGCCTCCGCCGGTGAGCGCGGCGATCGCCTCCGGAGCGTCGGGTCCGGCGGGGACGGAGTGCGCGGCGCCGAGCCGCGCCGCCGTCTCCAGCGCGGCCGGGGAGCGGTCGACCGCGATCGGCCGGGCGCCGAGGGCGCGGGCGATGACGATGGCGCTCAGCCCGACGCCGCCGGCGCCGTAGACCGCGACCCACTCGCCGGCACGGAGGCCGGCGCGGGCGGTCAGCGCCCGGTAGGCCGTCGCGAACCGGCAGCCCAGGGCCGCGGCCGCGGCGTCCGGCAGGCCGTCGGGGACGGCGACGAGGTTGAGGTCGGCCGCCCGGACCACGACGAGCTCGGCGTGCGAGCCCCAGTGCGTGAAGCCCGGCTGGGTCTGCTCCGGGCAGACCTGCGCCTGGCCCGACCGGCACCACTCGCACCGGCCGCAGCCGTTGACGAACGGGGCCGTGACGCGGTCGCCGGGTCGCCAGTGCTCGACGCCCGCTCCGACGGCCTCCACGACCCCGGCGAACTCGTGGCCGGGGACGTGCGGCAGCCGCACCGAGTCGTCGTGGCCGGCCCAGGCGTGCCAGTCGCTGCGGCACAGCCCCGACGCGCCGACGCGGATCAGCGCGCCGCCGTCCGGCAGCTCAGGGGCGGGGAGGTCGCCGACCGCGACCGGGCCGGAGAACGTCTCGTAGTGCAGCGCCCTCATCGGGCCTCCTCTTCGATCGCGGCGGCCGACGCGGCTGCCGCGGCCGCACCCTCGACACCGGCGCTCCCGAGCAGCGCGACGACCGGCCGGTCCGCGTCCGCCCAGTCGAGGCCGGCGAGATCGCCCGGCCCGCGCCACTGCAGCTCGTCGTGGTCGGTGGAGGCCGTCGGCGCCGCGCCCACGAGCGTCGCCGCGTAGCAGGCGAGCTCCACCCGCCCGGTGGCGGTCCGGTCCAGGAGCGCGCCCACCCGCACCTCCACGCCGAGCTCCTCGCGCAGCTCCCGCCGCAGCGCGTCCTCCGGGGCCTCGCCCGGCTCCACCTTGCCGCCCGGGAACTCCCATCGCCCGGCGGCGTCCTTGTGCCGGGCCCGCCGGCAGGCGAGCACGGCGCCGTCGCGCACGATCACGGCGGCGACGACCTTCAGGGGCGGGCTCGATGCGGTCACCGTCCCATCCTGCCCCGTCCGGGCTGCCAGGATGGTCACGTGACCGACACGAACCCCACCGCCCTGCTCGTGATCGACCTCCAGAAGGGCGTGCTGCCCGGCTGCCTGGACGCGGACGGCGTGGTCGCTCGCACCGCCGCCCTGGTCGACCGGGCGCGCGCCGCCGGTACCCCGGTGGTCTGGGTCCAGCACGAGGAGGAGGACCTCCCGTGGGAGAGCGCACCGTGGCAGCTCGCCGACGCGCTGGTGCCCGCGGCGGGGGAGGCGCGGGTCCGCAAGGAGTACCGCGACGCGTTCGCCGGCACCGACCTGGACGAGGTGCTGGAGGCGCTCGACGTCACCCGCCTGGTCGTCGCGGGCGCGCAGTCCGACTACTGCATCCGCACGACGACGCAGAGCGCCGCCGTGCGCGGCTACGACGTGGTGCTCGTCGGCGACGCGCACACCACGACCGACGCGGAGTGGGACGGCGTGACCATCGCCGCAGAGCAGATCGTCGCGCACACCAACCGCTACTTCTCGGGGCTGCGCTATCCGGGCCAGGAGTTCGGGGTGGCGAGCGCGGCGGAGGTCGAGCTCTAGCTCTCGCTCACCGCCGCCCTCACGGCGTCCAGCGCAGCTCGATGATCTCGTGGGCGTCGCTGAGGTAGAACACGTTCTGCGTCCCCCCGTCGACCTCCACGAACGCGACGGGGTCGCCGACGATCGGCGGTGCCCCGACCAGCGGGCCGATGTCGTTGGTGTGCCAGACGCCCTCGCGCCACCAGAGCTCGTGGACGAGGCCGTCCTGCCCCGTGAAGATCACGTGCTGCGTCGCAACCGGCTGGAACAGGCCGGCCTCGAACGCATAACCCGCCGGGCTGGAGGTCGGGTACGGGGTGACCGCGCCCGCCGCCGTGGTCAGGTCGTAGTGGTGCCAGCCCGACGTGTCCCACCACAGCTCGTGCAGGTGCCCGTTGCCGCCCACGTAGTCGATGTGCTGGGTGCCCTGCCCGCGGAACACGTAGCCCGTGACGGTCTCCGCGTCGCTCACGACCGGCGCGCCGGTGGCCGCGGTGAGGTCGCCCCAGTGCCAGGCGGAGGCGTCCCTCCAGAACTCCAGGAGGTGCCCCAGCTCCGTGCGCACCAGAACGTGCGCGGTCTTCTGATCCTCGAACGAGTAGCCGGTCGGCGCGGCGTCGGGCGCGCACGGCGGGGCTCCGGTCGCCGCCGTCAGGTCGAGGTCGTGCCAGCCGTCGCCCGAGTTGCTCAGCTCGTGGATGTGGCCGCCGCCGCGGGCCTGGTAGACCACGCGCTGCGTCCCGTCGTAGTACGTCTCGTACCCGAACGGCTGCGAGAGGGTGAGCGGCGCGTGGGCGGCCTCGGTGAGGTCGTTCGCGTTCCAGCCGTCGTCCTCCGTGTACCAGAGTTCGTGCACGTGACCGTCGAACCGCTGGCCCTGGTACACCACGTGCTGCGAGCCCTGGTGCGCCCAGATGTAGCCGTTGGAGTTGGTCGCCGCTGCCGCGCCGCCCGCCTCCGAGACCAGGTTCTTGACGTACCAGTCGTCGCTCGCGCTGCAGTACAGCTCGTAGAGCTGGCCGTCCCCTCCGGTCTGCGAGTTGTAGCCCTGGAACACGACGTGGCGCGTGAACTGCGCGAACAGCCACGCGGTCGGCTGGTAGACGGCGTGCGGCGCCCCGGAGGTCGCCGTCGTCAGGTTCTTGAGTCTCCATCCCATGGTGCCCTCCGATCGTCCGGGCGTCGGCGTCGGAAATCGGCGTTGACAGCACCCAGAGTAGGCGCGTCCCGGCCGCCGGTGACTGGCGGATTCGGACGAGCTCAGGGTCTGGCGTCCAGGGCGGCGCGCGGGCGCATCGCCCAGAACACCACGGGCACCAGCAGCGCGGAGAGCAGCCCGCCCGCGATCGAGAGCAGGGCGTAGCCCGCGCTCGCCATCACGACGCCGGACATCGCGCCGCCGCCCGCGCCGGCCAGTGCGATCAGCACGTCGATCGTGCCCTGCGTGCGCGCGCGGTTCGCCGGGACGGTCGCGTCGACGACGAGGGCGGTCCCCGAGATCAGGCCGAAGTTCCAGCCGAGGCCGAGGAGGGCGAGGGCCAGCACCAGGAGGCCGAGCGAGTCCGCGGGCGCCACCGCGCCGACGATCCCGGCGGCGAGCAGTGTGACGGCGGCGGCGATCGCGATCGGGATCCGGCCGACCCGGTCCACGAGCAGGCCGGTGAGCGGCGACGGCAGGTACATGGCGGCGATGTGGATGCCGATGACAACGCCGACCTCGGACAGGTCGTGATGATGGGCGCGCATCTCCACCGGTGTCATGGTCATGATCGCGACCATGGCGATCTGGGTCAGGATCATCACGGCGGCGCCGACGATCGCGCCACGGCCGACCGGCGGGAGGGGAGGGGATGCGCTGGTCGCGGTCGCCGGCTCCTCCGCTGTTGTCTCGTCTTCGGCTGCCGCATCCTCGGCTGTCGACTCCTCCGTCTCCTCCGCCTCCGCATCCGCCGCCAGCCGGCGCGCGAGCAGCAGCGGATCGGGCCGGAGCAGCACGGCCAGCACGAGTCCCGCCGCGAGGTACGCCGCGGCGGCGAGCAGGAACGGCCCTGCCAGCGCCGGGATCCCCAGCGCGGCAGCCACCGAGCCCATCGGCGCAACGAGGTTCGGGCCCGCGACCGCACCCAGGGTCGTCGACACGAGCGCCACGCTCACCGCGGTGCCGCGGGCGGACGGCGCGGCGAGGTCGGAGCCGGCGTAGCGCGCCTGGAGGTTCGTCGCGGTGCCGGCGCCATACACCAGGAGGGCGACGAACAGCAGCGGGATGTTCACCGTGGCCGCCGCGACCACGACGCCGAGCGCGCCGAGCCCGCCCGCGCAGAAGCCGAGCCCGAGGCCGACGCGCCGTCCCCGGCGCTGGCTCACCCGGCCCACGACGAAGGCGGCGCCCGCCGAGCCGAGCGTGAACAGCGCGGCGGGGAGGCCGGCGAGCGAGTCGGCGCCGACCAGCTGCTGGGCGAGGAGCGCCCCGACCGTGACACCGGCGGCGAGCCCGGCGCCGCCGAGCACCTGGCTGGCGACCACCACGGTCAGCGTGCGGCGCTGCACGCGCTTGCGCAGCTCCTCGTCCGCCGCTCGGATCCGGTCGCCGGAGGTCACGACAACTCCATGGCTTTCAGCGTAGGACTCGGCGCGTCCCGCTAGCCTGATCCCGTGCCGGACCGTCTGCATCGCGTCGCCGTCCTCGTGCTGGAGGGCGCCAAGCCGCTCGACGTCGGCATCCCCGCCCAGGTCTTCACCACGCGCGCGAGCATGCCGTACGAGGTCCGCGTGTGCGGGGCGGCGCCCGGGCTGGTGACCGGAGGCGACGGGCTGTCGTACCACGTGGCGCACGGCCTGGAGGCGCTCGGCTGGGCGGACATCGTCTTCCTGCCCGGGTACCGCCATCCCGACCGCGACGACCCGCCGACCGCCGTGGTGGAGGCACTGCTCGCCGCCCACTCCCGCGGCGCCCGGCTGGCGGCGATCTCGACGGGCGCCTTCGCGCTCGCGGCCACCGGCCTCCTCGACGGCAAGCGCGCCACGACGCACTGGCATTACACCCGCGCTCTCGCGCGGCGCTATCCGCTCATCCGGGTGGACGAGAACGTGCTGTTCGTCGACGAGGGCGACGTGCTCACCTCGGCGGGCGCGGCGAGCGGCATCGACCTGTGCCTGCACATCCTGCGCGGGGACCACGGCATCGCCGCGGCCAACCATGCCGCCCGTCGCCTGGTCGCGGCGCCGTACCGCAGCGGGGGGCAGGCGCAGTACGTCCCGCGGAGCGTGCCCGAGCCGCTCGGCGAGCGGTTCGCAGCCGTGCGCGAGTGGGCGCTGCACCGGCTCGGCGATCCGCTCACCCTGGAGGTGCTCGCACGCAGGGCCGCGGTCTCCCCGCGGACCTTCTCGCGCCGGTTCGTGGAGGACACCGGGTACACGCCGATGCAGTGGGTGATGCGGGCGCGCATCGACGTCGCCCGCGAGCTGCTGGAGCGCTCCGAGCTCGGCGTCGAGCAGATCGCCGCGGATGTCGGCCTCGGCACCGGCGCGAACCTGCGGCTGCACTTCCAGCGCATCCTCGGCACCACCCCGAGCGAGTACCGCCGGACCTTCAGCGGCGACGCCGGCTGACCCGATCCACGCCTGGCGGAATCCTTTCGAACCATGGCGATCGCGCCCCTGTCGGCGCCGCGCCGCCCGGGCGAGGCTGTGGGGGAACGAAAGGATCCCCTCCGCATGA
This sequence comes from Leifsonia sp. Soil_N53, assembly GCF_057655165.1. NCBI lineage: Bacteria > Bacillati > Actinomycetota > Actinomycetes > Micrococcales > Microbacteriaceae > Leifsonia > Leifsonia sp. Soil_N53. Next base: position 25,515 of record NZ_JBDGMM010000033.1, on the reverse strand, counting down.
CCCGCATCGCCATCAACGGATTCGGCCGCATCGGCCGCAACGTCCTCCGCGCCCTGATCGAGCGCGACAGCGACCTGGAGGTCGTGGCCGTCAACGACCTGACCGAGCCCGCCGCCCTCGCCAAGCTCCTCGCCTTCGACTCCACCGCCGGTCGCCTCGGCCGGCCCGTCTCCGTCGACGGTGACGTGCTGGTGGTCGACGGCCGCCGTATCCGCGTTCTCGCCGAGCGCGAGCCCGCCCAGCTCCCGTGGGGCGAGCTCGGCGTGGACATCGTGCTCGAGTCCACGGGCCGGTTCACCTCCGCGACCGCCGCGCGCGCCCACCTGGAGGCCGGCGCGAAGAAGGTCCTCATCAGCGCCCCCGCCGACGGCGCCGACGTCACCCTCGCCTTCGGTGTCAACACCGACGCGTACGACCCGGCCGTCCACACGATCGTGTCGAACGCCTCCTGCACCACGAACGCCCTCGCCCCGCTCGCCGCCGTCCTGGACGACCTGGCCGGCATCGAGCACGGCTTCATGACCACGGTGCACGCGTACACCCAGGAGCAGAACCTGCAGGACGGCCCGCACCGCGACCCGCGTCGCGCCCGCGCCGCGGCGGTCAACATCGTCCCCACCACGACCGGCGCCGCCAAGGCGATCGGCCTCGTCCTCCCGAAGCTCGACGGCAAGCTGTCCGGCGACTCCATCCGCGTGCCCGTTCCGGTCGGCTCGATCGTCGAGCTGAACACGGTCGTCGCCCGTGACGTCAGCCGCGACGACGTGCTCGCCGCCTACCGTGCCGCGGCCGAGGGGCCGCTCGCCGGCATCCTGGAGTACTCGGAGGACGCGCTCGTCTCCTCCGACATCACCGGCAACCCGGCGTCGTCCATCTTCGACTCCGAGCTGACCCGGGTGGACGGCCGCCACGTCAAGGTCGTCGCCTGGTACGACAACGAGTGGGGCTTCTCCAACCGCGTGGTCGACACGCTCGGCCTGCTCGCGGGCTGACCGCCCGCACCGCACACGGACCGCGTCCCTCACCGGGGCGCGGTCCGTTGCGTTCCGGGGCGTCGTCGGGTCATGGGCGCGACAGCCCCGCGGCGCGTCGGCTAGCGTGAAGGGATGCCGCCGACCCCCGCCGAGACGATCGCGCCCGGCGTCAGCCGCGTGCGGGTGCCGATGCCGTCGTTCAGCGGCCTCGGCTTCAGCAACGCCTACCTGATCGAGGACGCGGCGGGCCGTCTCCACGTGATCGACCCCGGCTCGCCCACCGCCCAGGCCCGGCAGACGCTCCGGTCGGCGATCGCGGACGCTCCTGTCGCGTCGATCGTGCTCACGCACCTCCACCCCGACCACGCCGGCGGAGCGGCCGCGCTGGCGGACGCGACCGGCGCCGCCGTGCTCCTCCATGAGCGCGAGCGGGCGGCTCTCGGGCTCATCGCGGCGGGACTCCCGGCGCCCGACCTGGAGGCGTGGGGCGTTCCGGCCGAGCGGCGGCCGGAACTGCTCGCCGTCGCGGCCATGCCCACCGGCCCGGCCGCCGAGCTCGTGGACGCCGTCATCACCGGCGTGCTGGCCGACGACGCGGTGCTGGACATCCCCGGCCGCAGCATCCGCGTCATCGGAACCCCCGGCCACACCGACGGCCACCTCTGCCTGCACGACGAGGAGGCCGGCCTCCTCGTCGCCGGTGACCACGTGCTCCCGACGGTCAACTCCGGGCTGGGGCTCGGCGGCCCGACGGCATCCAACCCGATCGCCGACTACCTCGACTCGCTCGACCGCGTCGCGCAGCTCGACCGCGATGGTCTCCGCGCCCTCCCCGGGCACGAGGAGCCGTTCACCGGGTTGCGCGAGCGCTGCGCGGCGCTGGCCGCCCACCACCTCCGCCGCACGGACGAGGTCGCCGCGCATCCCGGCGGCACGGTGTGGGAGACCGCCAGCACCCTGACCTGGACGGGCGGCTGGGACGCCCTCGCCGGCGCCACCCTGCTCTCCGCGCTCCGGCAGACGGCGCAGCACCGGGAGTACGCGGCCCGCGGCGCGTGACCCGGCCGGTACCGCGTGGCCGGCGCCTACAGCATCGTCTCCACGCCGAGGGTCACCCGGTCGCCGAGCCCCACCCCCTCGCGCCGCCGCACGTCGCCCTTGATCGCCAGGACGTACGCGCCCTCCGCGCTCTCCGGGAACACCGACGTCGACCAGCGCGACCCGCCGAGGGTCACCATCACCTTGACCGAGCCGAACCCGGCGGACGGATGCGGCTGCAGCCGGATCTCCTCCGACACGTCGTCGGGCAGCCGGGCGAACACCCACAGGTCGCGCCGGGCCTCCCACCGGAACAGCTCCGTCTCGAACTCGTAGCGCACACCGGCCATGCCCCCAGCCTGGCACGGCCCGCCGACATCCGGCCGGCCTCCTCGCTCGCCCCGGACCCCTCTGCCCGCCGTCGCGCCCGCCGCGCTATCCTCACCACGACCCTCAGGAGGACCCATGCCCGCCACCCGCCCCGGCTCCGTCACCTTCGTCGCCGTGCTCGCCTACATCAACGGCGTGCTCAACATCGTGGGCGGGGTGGTGATCCTGTTCACGCGCGACCAGATGGTCCAGTCGTCCGACGCGGGCGCCATGGCCGGGATCACCACGTCGGCGATCCTGGGGATCATCCTCGGCATCGTGATCCTGATCGTCGCCCGCGGCCTGCTGAACGGCAGCCGGTTCGCGCGCGGACTCGTCACCATCGTCATGATCCTGAACGCGATCAGCGGCGTCATCCTGCTGTTCAGCCTGCAGTTCTTCAGCGGGATCCTCGAGATCCTCTGGGCGGTCGTCATGCTGTCGCTGCTCTACACGCGCCGCGCCAACGCCTTCTTCGCCGCCCGCGGCTGAGCTGTCGGCGCGATCGGACAGAATGGGAGGTGGCGCCGACGCCCGGCGTCCCACCGACCCGAAAGGCTGTGGCCATGCGCTGGCCGAACTGGCTCAGGAAGCGCGCGTTGAAGACCGTGCGCACGCGTCCCTTCGACGAGGACGCCCTGCCAGAGCCCGCCGCGCCCACGCTGGATCAGACCGTCGACGAAGGTATGCTCCTCGCGGAATACGCCACCCGGATGGCCGTCAAGAACCACATCGTGGTCGACACGCTGCAGTACGGGAACGACTTCGACCCCGCCAGGCACACAGGCGAGGCGGCCCACCTGCTGCGCGAGCTGGCGTCGGAGCAGGGGGAGGCCGCCGGCCGGATCGAGGCCGACCTGGAGGCCGCGCAGGGCCTGCGCGGCGACGCCACCCACCCGCACGACTATCGCGATGTCGACGTGGCGAACCTGCGCCTGCGGCACGACGCGGCCGTCGCGCTGGCGGGCGCCCTGCGGGCGAAGGCCGACTCGGACGAGGAGCTGGCCGCACTGGTCGAGCGCGGCCGCGAGGACGCCTGGGACGAGGTCGGCCGGGCGATCGAGGCGGGGCTGGACGCGTTCTCGGGCGTGGAGGCGCTGAAGGACGACTACGAGCGCGAGAAGCCCGCGCGGCTCAAGCTGCTGATCTGGCGCGACCTGGCCCGGCTGCAGGAGGAGCGCACGGGGTACTGACGCCGCCCGGTGTCGCGTCTCAGTGCCCGCCATCGCGCAGAGCGACCGGGGGAACCAGCGTGCCCACCTCGGTCCGTACCCACCGGTCACCGCTCGCGCGCTTCTCCGCCCGCGTCGCGAACCGGTACAGGAACATCCTGGCCCGCACCGCGCGCGGCGCCGCACCGTCGAACGGGTCGCTCCGCAGCAGTCGCAGCGTCGGCCGGTCGGCCTCCAGCAGCCGCAGCAGGAACACCTCGAACCACGGCGAGTCCCGGGACCCGAGCGCGAGGAACCACATCAGCCAGTCCAGCCGGAGGTGATACGGCGCGTACTGGCGCGGCAGCCTCCGCACGTCGCCCGGCTTGCCCTTGAAGCCGTACTCGAGCCAGCGGGCGCCCGCGTCGTGCGGGTCGCCCGCGGTGCCCTCCACCACCACCTCGTAGCGCTCCTTCGTGACGCTTCCGAAGGCGCCGTAGGCGTTCACCAGATGCCACCGGTTGAAGCTCGCGTTCATCAGCTGCCGGCGCCGGAAGAGGTTCCGCAGCGGCCACCAGCTCAGCGCGATCAGGAAGGCGCTCACCAGGAGCGCGACGACCGCGTACCAGAGCGGTACGTCCGCAGCCCCGATGCCGCCGTCGATCGCGCCGCCGCTGATCCACCGCCACGCGCCGTCGCTCACGCCCGCGAACGCCAGCACGATCGTGATCCAGTTCAGCCAGGCGAAGTTCCCGGTCGCCACGAGCCAGAGCTGGGTCAGGATGACGACCGCGGCCGCGACGCTCGCCACGGGCTGCGGAAGGAACAGCAGCCACGGCACGACGAGCTGCGCGAAGTGGTTGCCCAGCACCTCGACGCGGTGCCACCACTTCGGCAGCAGGTGCGCCGTCCGGCTGAGCGGGTTCGGCATCGGCTGGGTCTCGTGGTGGTAGTACAGCGCGGTCAGGTCGCGCCACGAGCGGTCGCCGCGCATCTTGATCATGCCCGCCCCGAACTCCAGCCGGAACACCAGCCAGCGCAGCAGGATGACGATCGTGATCGGGGGAGCCGTGTCCCACGCGCCGAGGAACGCCACGGTGAAGCCGGCCTCGCAGAGCAGGCTCTCCCAGCCGAACCCGTAGAAGGTCTGGCCGACGTTCACGATCGACAGGTAGAGGAACCAGATGACCAGGAACACCGGCACGAAGACGTACGAGGGCGTGAGCTGCAGCAGGCCGACGACCACGAGTGCCGCGAGTGCGGCGCCGGTCCAGGCGACCACGAGGAGCAGCCGGTCGGAGTACCGCCGGCGGAACAGCGTCGGCTGCTTCCGCGCGTAGCTCAGCCGCAGGAATCTCGGCACGGGCAGGAGGCCGTGCTCGCCGAGGAGGGCGGGGAACTGCGCCGCCGCGGACAGGAAGGCCACGACGTAGAGGGCCGCGACCCCGCGCTGCAGGATCTCGCGCGCGATCGTGTAATCAGTCCCGGCCAGCCAGCCCAGAGCGTCCATCGATCATCACCGTACGCTCGCCGGGCCGGCCCGCGAACGCCGGATCGGAGGGCCCGGAGGCCCGGGCCGCGCGACGCTACGCGGCCAGCTCCGCGTCGAGCCGGATGGCCCGGTGGTCCGACGCGCCGGCTGGGAGCACATCCACCCGGTCCACCTCGAAGCCCGTCGAGGTGACGAAGTCGAAGTAGCCGCTGAAGAACTTGTAGCGCAGGTAGGTCGGCTCGTCGCTGCGCTTGAGCGTGTAGCCGGCCGTCGTGAGGTGCCGCTCCAGGCCGCGGATGAACCACGGGTAGTTGAAGTCGCCGACCATGATGGCGGGCGTGTCGGGCGCGAGCGAGCGCATCCCCTGGTGGGCGGCGGCGATCTGCTTGCGCCGCAGCGAGTTGGAGGCCGTCAGCGGCGCCGCGTGGAAGGACCCGACCAGCACGCGCTCGCCCGAGTCGCGGTCGCGCACCAGCACGGCGAGGAGCCGTTCGTTCGCCGGCGCGAGCACGCGGTCGTGGAGCGACTTGTGCACCGCGAACACCTGGGTGTCGAGCACCTCGTAGCGGTCGTCGCGCACGTACACGGCGAGGCCGAGCCGGTTGGCCCGGGTGGCGTCGGCGAGCTGGAGGTCGTGCAGCCGCGGCGCGAGCGCCTCGCTGTCGCACTCCTGCAGGCACAGGGCGTCGACGTCGTACGTCTTCGCGATGTCCTCGAGCTCGTGACCGGCGGCGTGCTTGCGCAGGTTGTAGCTGATGATCTTCAGAGCCCCGCACCTCCTCGCGTCATGAGGCCGCCCGGGTCGTCCTCGGGCGGTCACCGCTCATTGTGGCCCACTCTGAGCCGCGTGCGATGCGAACGGGGTGCATCGCACACGGAATTCACACCCTGGTCATCGCCCGTCCGCCCGGTACGGTGGTGGCATGGCAGGCGACGCAGTCATCCTCCGCATCCCGGGTCCGCACGGGGAGCGCGAGCTCCGCATCTCGAGCCCGGGCAGGGTGCTCTACCCGGAGCTGGGGATCACGAAGCTCGACCTCGCGAACTACCTCGTGGAGGTGGGGGAGGCGTTCGTGCGGGCCAACGGCGACCGCCCGCTGTCGCTGCAGCGCTTCCCGGACGGGATCGACGGCGAGCAGTTCTTCTCCAAGAACCCGCCGCGCGGCACGCCGGACTTCGTGCGCTCGGTGATGGTCGTCTACCCGAGCGGACGGTCGCATCCGCAGCTCGTGATCGACGAGCCGGCCGCTGCGGTGTGGGCCGCCCAGATGAACACCGTGGTCTTCCACCCGTGGCCGTCGCGCGCGGAGGACTCGGACAACCCGGACCAGCTGCGGATCGACCTCGACCCGCAGCCCGGCACCGACTTCACCGACGCGGTCCCCGCCGCCGTCGAGCTCCGCTCCGTGCTCGCGGAGGCCGGGCTGGAGGCGTACATCAAGACCTCGGGCAACCGCGGCCTGCACGTGTTCGCGCCCATCGAGCCGAAGCGGGAGTTCCTCGACGTGCGGCACGCGGTGATCGCGGCGGCGCGCGAGCTGGAGCGACGGATGCCCGAGCAGGTGACCACGGCGTGGTGGAAGGAGGAGCGCGGCGAGAGGATCTTCGTCGACTTCAACCAGGCCAACCGCGACCGCACGATGGCGGGGGCGTACAGTCCCCGCGCGCTGGGTCACGCGCCGGTGTCGACGCCGGTGACCTGGGACGAGCTGCCGTCGGTCGACCCGCGTGACTTCACAGTGCGCACGGTCCCGGAGCGGCTGCGCAGCACGGGCGACCCGTGGCAGGACTTCGGCGAGCGCCCCGGCACGATCGACGCGCTCCTGGACTGGTGGCAACGCGACCTCGACGCCGGCCTCGGCGAGCTCCCCTTCCCACCCGACTACCCCAAAATGCCCGGCGAGCCCCCGCGCGTCCAACCCTCCCGCGCCAAGAAGGCATAACCAGCCATCCGTTCCGGAGTTGTGCACGCCCGTCTCCGGCGTGTCGCGTACACAGCTCCGGAAGAGATGGTCAGGACATGACGTCGGCGAGGTCGTAGGCGATGGGGCGGTCGAGCTGGTCGTAGGTGCAGGAGGCCGCGTCGCGGTCGGGGCGCCAGCGCTCGAACTGCGCGGTGTGCCGGAAGCGCCAGCCCTCCATCTGGTCGTAGCGCACCTCCATCACCCGCTCCGGGCGCAGGCGAACGAACGAGACGTCCTTGCTCGCCGAGAACCGGCTGCGGTCGGTCTCGCCGGTGACCGCCGCGCCGCTGTCGTCGCGCTCGACCAGCGGCTCCAGGTCGTCGACGAGCTGGAGGCGCACCTTGTCGCTGAACGCGGAGACCCCGCCGACGTTGCGGAGCACCCCGTCGTCCCCGTAGAGCCCGACGAGGAGCGATCCGACGCCCTGGCCGCTCTTGTGCACCCGGTAGCCGAGCACGACGACGTCGGCGGTGCGGTGGTGCTTGATCTTGAGCATGGTCCGCTTGTTCGGGGCGTACACGCCGTCGAGCGGCTTGGCCACGACACCGTCGAGCCCGGCGCCCTCGAACTCGACCAGCCACTGCCGGGCGCGCTCGGTGTCGAGGGTGGTCCGGGTGACCTTGATGGGGTCGGGGAGGTCGCCGGCGAAGTCCTCGAGGGCCGCACGACGCTCGGCGAACGGCCGGTCGAGGTAGGACTCGGCGCCGAGGGCGAGCAGGTCGAACGCGACGAATTCGGCCGGGGTCTGCTCGGAGAGCAGCTTCACCCGGCTCGCGGCCGGGTGGATGCGCTGCGAGAGCGCCTCCCAGTCGAGGCGCTGCGCGCCCGGCTCGCCGGTGGGGACGACGATCTCGCCGTCCAGCACGCACGGGCCGGGCAGCAGCTCGCGGAACGCGGCGACCAGCTCCGGGAAGTACCGCGTCAGCATCTTCGAGCCGCGGCTCCCGATCTCGATCGCGCCGACGCTGCCGTCGCCGGCGTCGTCGGCGTAGACGATGGCGCGGAAACCGTCCCACTTCGGTTCGAAGCTGAGCCCGCCGGGGACGCTGTCCTGGTCGGGCACGGCGGGGACCGCCTTGGCGAGCATGGGGGCGACGGGGGACTCGGAGGTCGGGCGCATGTCTCGATCATGCCGCGACGGGAACGCATCCGGAAGAGCGGCGGGTGGCCGGGCGGTCCACGCGCTCGCAGAAAAGGTTAGGTGAGGCTCACCTATAATCGAATCGCCATGTACCGACCCGACCACGCCGCCCACACGTCCGCGACCGCGCATCACGACGACCGGGTCCAGTTCCTGGTCGTCGGCGACGAGACCTCGCTGGCCGAGCTGGAGGCGGAGCTCGCGCTCCTGCCGCTGTGCGCTCGCGGCCGCGTGTTCGTGGAGGTCGCCGAGCAGAGCGGGATCGTCCCGCTGACCGCGCCGATCCGGATGACGGTCACCTGGCTGGTGCGCGCTCAGCGGTCGGGCCGGCCGGGGACGGCCGAGCGCTGCGTCCCTGGGGAGGCCGCCGCCCGCGCGGTCCGCGCGTGGAGCACCGAGATGCTGTGCGACGGCCCCGGCGCGACGCGCGCCATCGTCACGGGGTCGTGGTCGCTGGTCACGGAGGTCACGGAACTTCTCGTGGACGGGGTGGGCATGCGCCCCGAGGAAGTCAGCTCCGCAGCGCGACTCCCGTGATGCCCTCGCTGAGCGTCCAGAGATCGCGCCCGAGCTGCGGATCCTTCGCCTGCGCGGTCACCCTGCCGTTGGCCGTGAACCGGTCGAAGTAGGTCCCGCTCGGAGCTCCGACCGGCAGCGGGCCGGCAAGCCGTTCGAGCGGCGCGGCGCCGGCCTCGGGCGTGACGCCGTAGCGGCCGCCCGTGACGGCCCCGCCGAACCGGATGAGCGGCGAGCTCGCCCCGAAGCGCGTCACGACCGTGCCGGGGTGGAACGAGTAGGCGGAGACTCCGGTGCCGGTCAGCCGCTCCGCAAGCTCGGCCGCGAACAGGATGGTCGCGATCTTGGACGTGCCGTAGGCCTGCCAGCCGCCCCGCCAGCGCCGCCGCTCCCAGTCGAGGTCGTCCAGCCGCAGGCTCCCGAACCGGTTGGCCACGCTGGCGGTGGCGACGACGCGCACGTCGCGTCCCGCCGCCGCGGTCTCCTCCAGCCGCGGCCGGAGCAGCTGGGTGAGCAGGAACGGCGCCAGGTGGTTGAGCTGGATGGTGCGCTCGTGCCCGTCGGCCGTGACCCGGCGCTCGTGGTACAGGCCGCCCGCGTTGTTGGCGAGCACGTCGATGCCGTCGTAACGGTCGAGGAGCGCCGCGGCGAGCTCACGCACGTCGTCCAGCCGCTCGAAGTCGGCGAGGAACGCCGTCGCCCCGATCCGCTCCGCGACGGCGCGCGTCCGCTCCGGGTCGCGCCCGACCACCGCGACGTCGTCGCCGGCCGCCGCGAGCCGCGCCGCGGCCACCGCGCCGATGCCGGAGCTGGCCCCGGTCACGACGACGGTGCGCCGCGGGCCTCCCGGTGCAGTGGTCATCGGTAGCCGCCTTTCTCGAGGCCGGCCTCGATCTCGAACCGGTTCCGGAGCGGGTCGCGGCCCGCGAGCAGGTAGAGGAACGGGAACAGCATGCCGTAGCGCTGCCACTGCCGTTTGTGGACGCCCTCGTGTTCGAGGACGTCGTCGGTCACATTCCGATCCGTGAGGTAGCAGGCGCCGACGCACGACCCGCCGCGGCCGAACGTCCGCCGCGGCATCCCGCGGAACACGAACAGCCCGGCCCGCCGCTCCACCCGCCCGGTGCTCCACACGAAGCCCCAGACCAGCCCGACGGCCGTGGCGTAGAGGTAGCCGAGCCGGCTGACCGGCGAGTCGAGGAAGACCGCGGAGAGCGCGCGCAGGGGTGTCGCCGCGCGTTGGGCATCGTCGGGGTGCGCGGGCCCGTCCGTGTGCACGGCGCCGTCCGGCTCGGGTTCCGGGGTCACTTCTCGGGCCGGCCGTAGGTCTCGAGCAGCCGCAGCCAGATCTCGCTGACGGTGGGGTAGGAGGGCACGGCGTGCCACAGCCGGTCGAGCGGCACCTCCCCGACGATCGCCACCGTCGCCGAGTGCAGGATCTCGCCGACGTCCTGGCCGACGAAGGTCGCGCCGAGGACGACCCCGCGATCCTCGTCCACGATCATGCGGGCCATCCCGTCGTAGTCGTCGGCCAGCACGTAGGCGCCGCTCACCGAGCCGATGGGGTGGTCGACGACGCGGATGCGGTAGCCCGCCTTGGCCGCGGCCGCCGCGGTGAGCCCGACCGACGCGACCTCCGGTTCCGTGAACGTGACCTGCGGGACGGCCTGGTGGTCGGCGGTCGCGACGAAGGCTCCCCACGGGGCCATTCCGACCTCACGGCCCTTCGCGCGCGCCGCGATCGCGTCGCCCGCCGCGCGGGCCTGGTACTTGCCCTGGTGGGTGAACAGCGCCCGGTGGTTGACGTCGCCCGCCGCGTAGAGCCAGCCGCCGTCGACCGGTTCGCCGGCCGCGTCGAGCACGCGCATGCTGTCGTCCACGTTGAGCCAGGCGCCGTCCTCCAACCCGAACGCCGGCAAGCCGAGGCCGGACGAGCGAGGGAGCCGGCCGGTCGCGACCAGCAGCTCGTCGGTCTCCAGCACCGTGCCGTCGCCGAGCCGGATGCGGAACCGGTCGTCCTCGGTGCGTTCGACGGACTCCGTCGTGACGTCGACGTGGACTTTCACCCCGAGCTCCTTCAGCGACGCGGTGACGCGCTCGCCGGCGAACGGCTCGAGGCTTCCGAGCAGCCCGCTGCGCGCGATCAGGTGCACCTCGGTGCCGAACCCCGCGTACGCGGTCGCCATCTCGGTGCCGACGGTGCCTCCGCCCAGGATCGCCAGCGAGACCGGCACGCGCTGGACGCTCGTCGCGTCCCGGCTCGTCCAGGGTTCGCTCTCGCGCAGGCCCGGGATGTCCGGCAGCACCGCGGCGGAGCCGGTGCAGACCGCGACCGCGTGCTTCGCGGTGAGGACGGTCGTGACGCCGTCCTCGCTCGTCACGGTGACCTCGCGCGGCGCGGAGAGGGTGGCCCAGCCGCGGACCAGGTCGATGCCCGCGCTCTTCAGCCACTTCACCTGCCCGTCGTCGGTCCAGTCGCTGGTCATGTAGTCGCGCCTGCGGAGCACGGCGGCGACGTCGAGCGGCCCGGTCACGGCCTCCCGTGCTCCGCCCACGCGCTGCGCCGCCCGGAGCGCGGCGGACGAACGCAGCAGAGTCTTCGACGGGATGCAGGCCCAGTACGAGCACTCGCCCCCGACGAGCTCGGCCTCGACGATCACCGTGCGCATCCCGCCCTGGGCGGCGCGGTCGGCGACGTTCTCTCCGACGGCGCCGGCTCCGATGACGATGACGTCGTACTCGGTCGTTGCGGACATGTCTCCTCCTGGGATGCCTGGTCGGCTGTGGTGCTCGGTTGCCTGGGGTGCTGGGTTGCGTGTGGTGCTGGGTTGCTCATGGTGCCTGGTCGGCCGTCATGCTGGTCGGTCGTCGTTCATGGTTGCCTCCTCAGCGCCCCACGAACTCCGCCGTGCTCCGCGTCAGGAACGCCTCCATGCCGATCCGCGCGTCCTCACTGCCGGCCAGCCGGACGAGCGCCGGCTGCAGCGCCGCCTCCGCCGCGGCGTCGCCGTCGCGGATCGCGGTGACGGCGTTGGCGAGCGTCGCCTGCACGGCGAGCGGGGCCTGGGCGGCGATCCGCTCGGCGATGGCGAGCGCCGCGTCGAGCTGCGTGCCGTCGTCCACGACCTCCTGCACCAGCCCCATCCGGTACGCCTCGTCGGCGTCGAAGGGGTCACCGGTGAGGATGTAGCGCATCGCGGCGCCCCAGCCGGCCGCGCGCGGGAAGCGGATGGTGGCTCCGCCGAACGGCAGGATGCCGCGGGCGACCTCGATCTGCGCGAACCGGGTGGAGCGCGCCGCCACGGCGACGTCGGCCGCCAGGATCAGCTCGATGCCGAGCGTGAGGCACGTGCCCTGCACCGCGACGACGACCGGCTTGCGAACGCGCGGGCCGGACACTCCCCACGGGTCGACGCCCGTCTCGCTGACGAACGACAGGCCGCCCGGTCCGATGCGCGGACCCACATCGGCGAGGTCGAGCCCGGCGGTGAAGTGGTCGCCGACGGCGTGCACGACGCCAGCCCGCAGCTCGGGATCGCGGTCGAGCTCCCCGTAGGCCTCCGCCAGGGCGTTCAGCAGCTCGTAGTCCGCCGCGTTGCGCTTGTCGGGACGGTTGAGACCGATCAGCAGCACGTGGCCCCGCCGCTCGGTCAGGATCTTCGGTTCGCTCATGCCTCTCAAGCTACCGGCGGGATCAGCGGACGTCATCCGGCGGCGCGGTATCCGTGGAAAGGTGGCGCGGTCCGGGATCTGTGGAGGAACCTCCACCGACCGCGGCGTCGGCGCCCTGCGACGGCGCAGCTCCCTTCAGCGGAGCGGTCAGGCTGCCGAGCACCCGGAGGATCACGCTCAGGTCGCGCCCCGCGGCCTCCGGGGACTCCGGCGCGAACTCGGTCACGGCCGCGCCGACGAGTTCGAACCGGGTCCTGAGCGCCCGGATGGCGTCGGCGAGCTGCTCCGGCGTGACCCCGAACGGCTCGGGATAGCCGATGCCCTCCATCGCGGACGGGTCGAGCACGTCGAGGTCGACGTGCAGGTAGACCGCCGACGCGCCCGTCGCCTCGACCGCACGCACCAGCGCCTGCGGGTCGTCGAACTCGCCGGGCCCGACCACGCGGATGCCCGTCCGCTCCACGAACGCGGACTCCCCGTCGTCGAGCGCACGGGTGCCCGCGAGCACGAGTTGCTCGTGGTGGAGGCGCGCCTCCCCGGTCGCGGCGAGGCCGTCCGGTCCGTCGCCGAGGAGCGCCCGCACGACCATGCCGTGGAAGGCGCCGGAGGGCGAGGTCGACACGTTGTTGAGGTCGCCGTGCGCGTCGAACCACACCACGGCCACCGATCCGGCCGGGTGCGACGCCACCGCGTGCTGGACCCCGGCGAGATCGGCGCCGCAGTCGCCGCCGATCGTCACGACGGGGGCCGGCAGCACCGCGAGCTCCGCCGCAGCGAGCTCGCGCACCAGGGTGAGCGACGAGTAGCGCAGCACACCCGTGCCGAGCGCCTCGCCCGCCGCCGCCGGCACCTCCACGCTGTGGGTCGCGTTCGCCGGGAGGTCGCCGCGGATGGCCTCCGCGCCGTCGATCAGCCGCATCGCCCTGGACGAGCCGGAGCCCTGCCACTGCGGTATGACGAGGAATGAAGCCGGGCTCATCCTCTCTCCTTCCGTGTCGCCGCCGCGGCCGCGCTGCGCAGGCCGGAGGCGGTCAGATGCTGGCCGTAGGCGGGCATGTCGCGCTCGAACCGCCAGCCTTCGGCGAGCGGCCCGAGGTCGACCACGTCGAAGCCGAACTCGTCGAGCAGCTCCGAGACGAGCGCTTTCGCGTCGTCGTCGTCGCCCGCGATCGCGAGGGCGCGGCGGCCGGGTGTCCCGGGAGGCGCGGCGTCCGCGGTCAGGTTCGCCGCCGGGATGTGGTTGAACGCCTTGACGATGTGCGCCTGCGGCAGGATGCGCTGCAGCAGCCCCGACACGGTCTCGCGGCCGTCCTCCAGCTCGGCGATGACGCCGTCGCGGGCGGGGTAGTAGTTGCCGGTGTCGATCACGACCTTGCCGGCGAACGCCGAAGGCGGCAGTGCCGCGATGGAGCGCAGCGGGATCGCCACCACCACGATGTCGCCGGCCTGCGCGGCCTCCGCCACGGTTCCGGCGCGCGCGTGCGGGCCGAGCTCGCCGACCAGCGCGGCGAGCGACTCCGGCGCGCGCGAGTTGCTCACCACCACGTCGTAGCCGTGGGCGATCCCGAGGCGGGCGAGCTGGCTGCCGATGCGACCCGCTCCCACCAGGCCGAGTGTCGTCACGATACGCCCTCCTTCTGCTCCAGGCGCTTCTTCGCGCCGCGCCGCCGCCGGGCGAGCAGCCAGAGCGCCAGGGCGCCGCCGACCACGACGACGGCCAGGACCACCCAGAAGATCACGGCGCCCCCGCTGTCGCCGACCGCGGCGCCGAGGCCCTGCGCCGTCGCGACCGCGGCCGGCGTCCAGTCCTGTGTGCGGAGCTTCGGCTCGAGCCGGGTCTGCTCGATCGCGGTCAGCTCCCGTTCGCTGACCGGGCCGCTGCTGTCGCCGGACAGGTAGTACTCCTGGCCGTCCGTCGCGACGGCGAGCAGGTAGTCGGTCGGGCCGAGGTCGTTGCGGGCCGCGGTCTCGTTGGCCCAGTCCTCCGCGTCGGTCGGGTCGCCGAACCGGTCGACGTACGCGACGTACAGCCGGATGCCGTGGTCCTTGTGGAGGGCGGCGGAGGCGGCCTCGATCGTGTCCACATCGGCGTCCGAGAGAACGCCGGCCTGGTCGACGACGTGCCCGGCGCCGAAGTCGACGGGAGCCTCCGTGCGGGCCGCAGGTGCCTCCGTGTTCGCCGCTTGGGCCGCGGGCGCCGACAGGACGAGCGGAGCCGCCACGGCGCCCAGCGCGAGCAGGAAGACGGTGAGCACGCGACGCCCGATCAGCGAACGATGCACAGACATTCACCCACTCTCCCGAGCTTTCCTGTCATCCAGCCGAGTCTAGGAGCGCGCTCCCGGCCGTGTCACTGTTTCGGTCTGTTGCACGCCCGGATGCGCCGGTCGGGCGGCCGCCGCAGAATGGCTGGCATGTCCCCGGCCGCCCGCACCCTCGCCGTCGTCGAGTCGACGCGCTTCCGCGGCAGCGATCCGGAGTACCACGCGTACGTGCAGGTGCTCGTCGGGGGAGTGCTCCGCGCGGCCGAGGCCGACGGCTGGACCGTCTCCCGGCTCGCGGCGGACAGCGGCACGGACGCGCTGCTGGCGGCCACCGAGCGGGCCGGCGCGGTCGTCCTCGTCGGCGGCGAGGACATCGCGCCCCGGTTCTACGGCGGCTCGGCAGGCTACCCGCACGAGAGCCTGCACCGTGAGACCGCGGACGCGGCACAGCTCGCCCTAGTCCACCGCGCGATCGAGCGCGGCCTGCCGCTGCTCGGGATCTGCCGCGGCCTGCAGATCGTCAACGTCGCCCTCGGCGGCACCCTCATCCAGGACCTCGGCGACTCCGGCCACGTGCGGCGCGGCGTGCCGATCCCCGAGGTGCTCACCACGCATCCCGTGCTGCTGGAGCCGGACAGCCGGGTGGAGGAGCTGCTCGGCGGCCCGGTGGTCGCCGTCCGGAGCGCGCACCACCAGGCGGTGGATGTCGTGGGCTCGGGCCTGCGGGTCACGGGGCGTGCGCCGGACGGCCACGTCGAGGCCATCGAGCACGAGACCGCACCGATCCTCGCCGTGCAATGGCATCCCGAGGACCCCGCCGCCCCCGCGGGCCAGCTCGCGGCGCTCCTGGGCGCCCTGCGCGTGCCCGCCCGCGCCGCCTCGCTGGCCGCCTCGCTCGCCTCCTGAGATCGGTGGGGGAGGCTCAGGCCTTCCAGCCGTCGTCGCCGACGAGCGGCACGAACGCCACGGCCCCGAGGTTGCGCTCGTGGAGGGCGCCGTCGCGGCCGAGCTCGAAGACGGCCAGGTGCTGCGCGCCGCCCGGGTGCCCCACCGGCATCACGATGCGGCCACCCGGCGCGAGCTGCTCCGGCCAGGCCCGCGGCACCGACGGCCCCGTCGCCGCCGCGACGATCGCGTCGTACGGGGCCCCGGCCGGCCAGCCGAGCGTCCCGTCGCCGGTCACCACGTTCACCCGGTAGCCGAGGGCCTCCAGCGTCGCCGCCGCGGTCACCGCGAGGTCGGGATGCCGCTCGATGCTGACCACGCGGTGGCCGAGCTCCGCCGCCACCGCCGCCGCGTAACCCGAGCCGGTCCCGACGTCGAGCACGGCGTCCTCCGGCCCGATCCTCGCCGCCTGCAGCATCAGCGCGACGATGTACGGCTGGGAGATGGTCTGGCCGTCGCCGATCGGCATCGGATGGTCCTCGTAGGCGTACCGCTCCGCGCCCTCCGGGACGAACTCGTGCCGCGGCACACGTCGCATCGCATCGAGCACACGCTGGTCCTCGATTCCGCGGCGGGCGAGCTGCTCCTCGACCATCCGCTCGCGTTCGGCGGTGAATTCCCTGTTCGTACCGCCTATTGAACCACCGCGGCCCGCCGGTCCTGAAGGCCGGATGTCGCGGTCTCCAGCGCCTCTGCCGACGCGCCGGCGGCCTCCAGGGCCAGCAGGGCGGCGCCGAGGATCGGCGCAGCGGTGACCAGCCGGATGCGCGCCTGCGGAGCGCGTGCCGAGAGCCTGCGCTCCACCCCGGACAGCAACCGCTCGTCGCGCGACCCGATCACGCCGCCGCCCAGCACGACCGGCACCTCGCGGTCCAGGAGTCCGAGCCGCCGCAGCGTCGTCACGGCGAACACCACGATCTCCTCGGCCTGGCGGTCCACCAGCTCCTGCGCCACCAGGTCGCCGGTGCGCGACGCCGCGAGCACGGCGGGGGCGATGCGGGAGAGGTCGCTGCTCGGGAGGCGCCCGAAGTGCAGTGCCTCGATCACGGCGCGGATGCCGTCCAGCCCGAAGACCGGCGGGATGGCCTCCACCAGCGCGGTCGCGGAGCCCCGGCCGTCCACCGCGCGCGCGGCGTGCCAGAGCGCCTGCTCGCCGAGGTGCCAGCCGCCGCCCCAGTCGCCGGAGGTCATCCCGAGCGACGGATAGCGCACCACAGCGCCGTCGGAGCGCACGCCGACGCAGTTGATGCCGGTCCCGCAGACGACGGCGACGGCGTCGGGCTCGCTGGTCCCGGCGCGCAGCAGCGCGAACAGGTCGTTGTCGACCACCGCGTCGGCCCACGCGTAGCCGGCGATCCCCGCGCGGAACTCGGCCTCCTCGGCCGGGAGGTCCAGCCCGGACAGGTAGATGTTGGCGGCGGCGATCGGGCGCGGACCGGTCTGGGCCAGCAGCCGCTCGATGAGCTCGTCGACCAGCGCGGCCGTCGCGGCCATCCCGATCAGGTGCGGGCTGGAGGTGGCGCCCCGGACGGTGGCGGCGACCGTCCCGTCGAGTTCGAGAGCGACCGCGTCGGTCTTCGATCCGCCGCCGTCGACGGCGATCACGATCGGGGAGGCCTCGGCGTGCGCCCCGCTCATCGCGCCCACGCCAGGTGCGCCCGGTTCTCCGCGAGGAGCAGATCGGTGAGCTTCTCCGCGCGGTCGTACTGCCCGACCAGCGGATGGGCGAGCATCGCCCGGAGCACCCTGTCGCGTCCCCCGTGGACGGCGGCGTCGAGGGCGAGCCGCTCGTAGCCGGCGACATGGCCGATCAGTCCGGCGAGGTCGTCGGCGAGAGCCGGCACCTCCACCGCACGCACGCCGTCCGCGCCGACGACGGCGGGCACCTCGATGACGTGGTCGTCGGGGAGGAAGGGCAGCGTGCCGTCGTTGCGCAGGTTGACCACCTGCACGTCGCCGCGGTCGCTGGTCAGCGACGCCAGCAGGTCGACCGCCGCCTCCGAGTAGAACGCCCCGCCGCGCTGGGCGAGCTGCTCGGGCTTCGTGTCGACGGACGGGTCGGCGTACAGCTCCAGGAGCTCGCGCTCCACCCGCTGCACGGCCTCCGCCCGGGTGGGGGCGTCGAGCTGCTCGCGGAGCACCTCGTCGTGGGCGTAGTAGTAGCGCAGGTAGTAGCTCGGCACGTTCCCGAGCAGGCGGATCAGGGAGGCCGGCAGCTCGATCTCCTCGGCGAGCTGCGGGAGGTGGGCGCCCAGGAGATCCGGGAGGACGTCCCGGCCGCCGACAGTGACCGACCGCTCCCAGGTGAGGTGGTTGAGGCCGACGTGCCCGAGCGCGACATCGCCCGGCGCGACCCCGAGCAGGCCGGCGAACCGGCGCTGGAAGCCGATCGCGACGTTGCAGAGCCCGACCGCGCGGTGGCCCTCCTGCAGGAGTGCGCGCGTCACGATGCCGACCGGGTTGGTGAAGTCGACGATCCACGCGCCCGGCTTGGCGTGCCTCCGCACAGCGTCCGCCACTGAGAGGACTACGGGCACGGTCCGCAGCGCCTTGGCGAAGCCGCCGGGGCCGGTGGTCTCCTGCCCGATGCAGCCGCACGCGTGCGGGAACGTCTCGTCCCCGTGCCGGGCGGCCTGGCCTCCGACGCGGAGCTGGAGGAGCACGGCGTCGGCGTCGGCGACGCCGGCGACCAGGTCGGAGGTCGGCACGATCCGCCCGGGATGTCCCGCCGCGCGGAACATCCGTTCGCTCATGCCGCCGACCAGCCGGAGCCGCTCCGGGTCGGTGTCGACGAGCCAGAGCTCCTCGATCGGCAGCAGGTCGCGCAGCCGGGCGAACCCGTCCACGAGTTCGGGGGTGTACGTGGAGCCTCCGCCCACAACGGCCAGTTTCACGAGCTATCCCTTCACGCCGGTGAGTGTGATGCCCTCCACGAACACGCGTTGGGCGAAGAAGAAGATGACCACGACGGGCACGGTCACGAGCATGGTCATCGCCATCGTGAGCCCCCAGTCGGTGCCGTGGACGCCGCGGAACGACGCCAGTCCGTATGCGACCGGCCAGGCGGCCGGGTTCTCCGAGGTGTAGAGCAGCGGGCCGTAGTAGTCGTTCCAGGAGTTGAAGAACATGAAGATGGCGGTCGCCGCGATCCCGGGCTTGGCCATCGGCAGGACGACCCGCCAGAGCACCCCGAACTCCCCGTTGCCGTCGATGCGCGCCGCGTCCGAGTACTCCGGCGGGATGGTCAGGAAGAACTGGCGCAGCAGGAAGATCGAGAACGCGTCGCCCAGCAGGTTCGGCAGGATGAGCGGCCACAGCGTCCCGGTCAGGCCGAGCTGCGACCACAGCACGTAGATCGGGATCGCGGTCACCTGCGGCGGCAGCAGCATCGCGACGATGATCGCGGTGAACAGCACGCCGGAGCCGCGGAACCGGATCTTGGCCAGCGCGTACGCGGCCGGGACCGACGAGATCAGCATGAAGGCCGTGGCCAGGAGCGCGTACATCGCCGAGTTCGCGAACCACTGCGCCAGCGGCACGGTCGTGAAGACGGTGACGTAGTTGCTCCAGACGAACGGCTGCGGCCAGAGCGACGCCGTGAGGGTCTGCGAGCTCGACATCAGCGAGGTGAGCAGCACGAACACGACGGGGGAGACGAACAGCACGGCGAGCACGATGAGAACGGCGTGCTCCGCGATCCAGCCGAGCACCCGGCGGGCGCGGAGCGAGCGCGGGCTGCGGATCCTCCGCTGCGCGGGGGCGGGAGACGCTGCCGTCTCCGGGGTGAGGGTTGCGGACGTCATTGTGCGCCTTCCGGGGTGAACGCCTTGAAGCGCCGCAGCAGCAGGACGAGGATGAGCGCCGCGACGACGAACAGCAGCACGGCGAGGGCGGACGCGTAGCCGAGCTGGTAGGTGCCGAACCCGCGCACGTACAGCCACTGCGTGTAGGTGAGCAGCGAGCCGTCGGGGTACCCGAGGGTGTTGCCGATCCCCTCGCCGACCACGGCCTTGCCGCTGGCCACCGAGGAGGCGACCGCGGCCTCCGTGAAGTACTGGATCGCGGCGATCACGCCGGTGACCACGGCGAACAGCAGCACGGGCGAGATGCTCGGCAGCGTGACGTAGCGGACCTTCTGGAGGCCGCCGGCGCCGTCGAGGGAGGCCGCCTCGTACTGCTCGCGCGGCACATCGAGCAGCGATGCGAGCAGGATGATCATGATGTCGCCCATCACCCACACCCCGAGCAGCACGAGCGACGGCTTCGACCAGGCCGGGTCGTTGAACCACAGCGGCCCCTTGATCCCGAACCAGGCGAGCACCTGGTTGACCGGGCCGGTCCCCGGGTTGAAGAGGAACACGAACGCGACGACGCTCGCGACCGGCGGCACCAGCGCCGGCAGGTAGAAGACCGTTCGCCAGAGGCCGGACGCCCGGCGCGCGCGGGCGAGGAGGCCGGCGACGATGAGCGCGAACCCGGTCTTCACCGGCACCCAGATCACCACGAACCACAGCGTGTTCAGGGTGGCGAGCCACACGTTCGGGTCCTGCGTGAACAGGTACTGGTAGTTGCGCAGGCCGATCCACTGCGGGGGCGACACCAGGTCGAACCGGGTGAACGAGTAGTAGACCGAGGCGATGAGCGGGTAGACGAAGAAGATCGCGAGCCCCAGCAGCGCCGGCGCGAGCAGGGCCAGCGTCACCAGGTTGCGGCGCCGCCGGCTGCGGGAGGGCCGCGCGGGGCGGGCGGTCGCCCGCCCCGCGCTTCGAGCCGTGACGGTCACGAGCTCACGGACCCGTCGAGAGGGCGAGGGCGTCGTTGATCTGCTTGTCGACCGACTTCAGCCCGGCGTCGATGTCTCCGCCCTGGCTCTGGTACTTGTTCCACCAGTCCTGGAAGGTGTTCTGGTAGCCGGCCCCGAGCGGGCTGGCCGGTGTGGTCATGACGTTCTTGTTCGAGGAGATGTCGAGGAACGTCTTGAACTGCGGCGAGACCTCCAGCTGGGGCGAGGCGAGCGCGTCCTTCGTGGTGGGCACGTTCTTCAGGCCGTTGGCGAGCTTCACGACCGCGTCGGTGTCGGTGGTGAGGTACTTCAGCAGCGCCCAGGCCAGTTCGGGCTGCTTGGAGCCCTTCGAGATGCCGATGATGTTGCCGGTGATGTACCCGCCGCCGTAGAGCTCGGTGTGGTCGTCGGCGGTCGGGAACGGCGCCGTGCCGTAGTCGAGCCCCTTGGCCTGGTCGTCGATGAACGCGGTGCGGTACTCACCGTCCAGGTTCATCGCCACCTGGCCGGTCTGGAATGCGTTGTCGGCGGAGAACTCCTGGCCGAGGCCCGAGGTGAAGGCGTTGAGCTTGTCCCAGCCGATCTTGTCGACGTAGGCCTTCTGCCACTCGATCAGCTCCTTCCAGCCGGGGGAGGAGGAGATCGCGCTGGTGCCGTCGGCCTTCAGCCACTCCGCTCCGGCGGCCGGGCCGTAGTGGGCTGCCGAGTTCTCGTACCAGCCCATCGTCGGGTTGAAGCCGAGGGTCTTGATCGAGCCGTCGGCGTTGAACGTCGTCAGCTTGTCGGCCATCGACTCCAGTTCGCCGAGTGTCTTGGGCGCCTCGCTGAAGCCGGCCGCCTGGAGGAGCTTCTTGTTGTAGTAGAGGCCGTAGACGTCCGCGAGCATCGGCATCGCGCAGCGGTTGCCCTTGAACTCCGTGTACGACTTCACGGTGTCGCTGAACTGGCTCATGTCGACCTTGTCGCGCTCGATCACCTTGTTGAGCGACCGGAACGCGCCGTTCGAGCAGAAGTTGCCGACGATGTCGGTCGAGTACGAGAGCCCGACGTCGACCTTGCTGCCGGTGGCGATGGCCTTCTGCAGCTTCTCGTCGTCCTGGCCGGAGTGCACGTCGACCTTGATCTTGGGGTACTTCTTCTCGAAGTCGTCGACGACCGACTGGATGACCTTGGCCTCCCGGTCGGAGAAGAAGTGCCAGAACGAGACGGTGCCCGACAGGTCGGACGGCGTGCTGTCCTGGAAAGACGCGCCGCTGGACCCGCCGGAGCAGCCGGCCAGGGTGAGCGCCGCGGCCGCGGCGACCGCGGCGGCTGCGATGAGATGACGGTGTTTCACGGGTGGTTCCTCGCTGATCCTTCTCGTGATGTTCGGGTGGACGGTGTGGTGCGGAGGTGCCGGCGTCGCCTCAGACGGCGATGCGCGACACTTCGTCGAAGAGCGCCTCGCGCACCTCGCCGAGGAGGTGCTCGCGTGCGCCGCGGAGGACGGGATGGGTGGGGACGCCGGTGGCGACGACGGCGCGCTCGCCCCAGGCGTCGCGCAGCTCCGCCGCGACCAGCTCGGCGAGCCGGGGGCCGCAGGCGGCGCCGGTCGGGCCGCCGAGGACGACGAGCTCGGGGTCGAGCAGGGCGAGCACGGGGGCGACGCCGACGGCGACGCGCGCGGCCAGCTCGGCTACGAGCTCGTCCCGTGCGGCGTCGTCGCCCTGGAGGTCGCCGTCCAGGCCGTGCGCTGTCGCGAGTCGTTCGACGGCGGGGCCGCCGATCAGGTCCTGGAGGTCGGCGGCCTCCGGGTCGAGCGCCGCGGCCGATCGCGGGATCGGGAGGTAGCCGATCTCGCCCGCGCCGCCCGAGGCGCCGCGGTGGACCGAGCCGGCCTGGTCGACGGCGAGGCCGAGGCCGTCGCCCATCCAGAGCAGCGCGAAGCCGCCGGCTTCGGTGCCCGCGCCGTCGGTGCGCTCGGCGACAGCGGCGAGGTTCACGTCGTTGTCGATGTGGACCGCGATGTCGAGTGCGTCCTCCAGCCGGCGGCGGATGCCCCGCTTCGGCCAGCCGGGGAGGGTCTCGATGTAGGTGAGCTCGTCCGTCCGCGGGTCGAGGGCGCCCTGGACGCCGACGCAGACCGCCCGGACGCGGGCGGAGTCGACGGAGGCCGCATCGCAGGCGGCGTCGATCGCGAGCCGGAGGTCGGCCTCCGGCGCCCGGGCGGCGAGCGGGGTGACCGCGATGGGGTGCTCTGCGCCGACGGCGTCGACGATGGTCGAGCGGATGGAGGTCGCGTCGATGTCGACGGCGACGCCGAGCATCCGGTCGGTGCGCACCGCGTAGCCGGCGGCGTTCGGTCCGCGGCCGGCGGAGACCTCGCCGACCACGTGGATGAGCCCGGCCGTCTCCAGCCGGGAGACCATCTGCGCGGCCGTGGGCTTGGAGAGCCCCGACAGCTCGCCGATCCTGGTGCGCGTCAGCACCCCGTGCTCGAGCAGCAGGGCGAGCGCCGTGCGGTCGTTGGTCTCGCGGAGCCACCCCGGAGTGCCCCGGACGGGTCGGTCGGCCATTCTCATCCCCTCGTCGGAACGATCTGATGGCCAGAATGTATCAGTAAACTTTCTTGATAGTAAAGCGAGATGCGAAAATCCCCGCAGAGGGGCACGTTGTTGTCACATTCGGCGCGCAAAAGCGACAACGACGTGCCCCTCGACGGGGATCACGCCGGAGTGCGTGGTCAGACCGCCGAGCGGGCGTGCTCCACGAGACGGTCGAACGCCTCGTCGAGGTCGGGGTCGAGGCGCTGACGGGACGCGTCGGCGAGATACCAGTCGACGATCTCGCCCGCGCCGTGCGCGAAGGTCACGGTGGCCTGGTACTCGGGCACGAGCGCCTTCACCTTGGCGTTGTCGAAGTGCATCGAGTGCGCCTTGTCGCCGAGGAGGCCGGGGCCGAGGTCCGGGATCACGGCCGCGATCGTCTCGCTCGCGACGTGGACGAGCTCGGCCTCCACGCCGAGCGCCTCCGCGAGGTAGCAGTAGATCTGGTCCCAGGTGGGCGCCTCGTCCGAGGTGATGTGGAAGGAGTCGCCGACGGCCTCCGGGCGGCCGAGGAGGCCGACGAACGCGACCGCGAAGTCCGTGTTGTGCGTAATGGTCCAGCGGCTCGTGCCGTCGCCGTGCACCACCACGGGGGCGCCGCGGCGCATGCGCTCCAGGTCGGTCCAGTGCCCGCTGGTCGGGATCAGCGTCCGGTCGTAGGTGTGCGACGGGCGCACGATCGTGATCGGGAAGCCGCGCTCGCGGTACGCCTCCACCAGGAGGTCCTCGCAGGCGATCTTGTCGCGGGAGTACTGCCAGAACGGGTTGCGCAGCGGCGTGGACTCGGTCACGGGCATCCGCGACGGCGGCGTCTGATAGGCGGACGCGGACGAGATGAACACGTACTGCCCGACCCTGCCCTCGAACAGGTCGAAGTCGGTGCGGATGTGCTCCGGCGTGAAGGCGAGGAACTCGGCCGCGACGTCGAAGCTGCGTTCGCCGAGCACGCGGTGCACGCTGTCCGCGTCGCGGATGTCCGCGTGCAGCACCTCGACGCCGTCGGGCAGCGGGCGCAGGTCGCTGTTCCCGCGGTTCACGACGGTCACCTCGTGACCCTGGTCGAGGGCCCGTGCGACGCACGCGGAGCTGATGACCCCGGTTCCGCCGATGAAGAGTGTCCGTGTCGCTGCCATCCCCTGCTCCTCGCATCGTCGCCGGCCTGTCACCGCGCGGATCGGCGGCCGGAACCGGCCGCGCCCCCCTGTCCGTACTGCCCGAGCCGCCGTACCGGATGTGCCGGGACGACCCTGCCGCAGGGACAACTCAGACTAGCGCGGACGACCCAGACTAACGCGCCCGCGGGTCGCGAGGTTAAGGTCCCGCCGCTCCCCGCGTACAGTGCAGGTCGTCCACCCGGCCGACAACGCCAAGGAGTTCACCCGTCGTGCAACTGCGAACCTGGCCCTCCCTCGTCATCGCGTGCCTCATCGCGATCGTCCTGGCCGTCGTGGCGACGGCGATCGTCGGCGTGATCCTGCGCGGGGTGGGCCGCCGACGCCAATGGCCCGCTGTGCTCGTCAAGCGGGCGCGGGTGCCGTTCCGCCTGTTCCTCGCCGTCGTGGTGCTGTGGATCGCGGTCGCGCTGACCCTCCCGCCGGAGGTGCCGCCGGACGCGACCGAGGCCATCCACCACACCTTCCTGATCCTCGCCATCGCCACCGGCACGTGGTTCCTGGCGGCGCTCGTGGTGTTCGTCGAGGACCTCGGGCTGGTCCGCTACCGGGTGGACGTGCCGGACAACCGGTACGCCCGCCGGGTGCGCACGCAGGTGCTGGTGCTGCGGCGGCTCACGGTCGTCGCGGCCGTCGTGATCGGGCTCGCCGCCATCCTGCTGACGTTCCCGGTGCTGCAGGCCGCGGGCGCCAGCCTGCTCGCGTCGGCGGGGATCATCGGGGTGATCGCCGGCGTCGCCGCGCAGTCGAGCCTGGCGAACCTGTTCGCCGGCATCCAGCTCGCCTTCAGCGACGCGATCCGGATCGACGACGTGGTCGTGGTCGAGCAGCAGTGGGGGACCATCGAGGAGATCACCCTGACCTATGTGGTCGTGCACATCTGGGACGACCGGCGACTGGTGCTGCCGTCGACCTACTTCACGACGAAGCCGTTCGAGAACTGGACGCGCCAGCACAGCGAGCTGCTCGGCTCGGTGGAGTTCGACCTCGACTGGCGGGTGTCGCCGTCCGGGATGCGCGCCGAGCTGCAGCGCATCCTGGCCGCCACCGACCTGTGGGACGGCCGCACCGGTGTGCTGCAGGTGACCGACGCGGTGCAGGGCTGGGTGCGGGTGCGCGTGCTGGTCACCGGCAAGGACGCGCCGACGCTGTTCGACCTCCGCTGCCACGTGCGCGAACGGCTGATCGACTGGATGCAGCGCTACTCCGACGCCGCTTTGCCGCGCGTGCGCGTCGAACGGGTGGAGGCCCCGGAGCCGCAGCTGCCGAGCGCCCGCGCCCGCACCGCTCAGGAGGGCGAGGGCCGCCTCTTCGGCGGCACCCCCGAGAACGAGCAGCGCGCCTCGCAGTTCACCGACAGCATCCCCACGCTTCCCGACCCCACCCCCGACCCCACCAACCCCGCCCCCAACTGACCCCCACCCCACCTACGCCGCCCACCCACCCCAC
>NZ_JBDGMM010000032.1:0-5558 GCF_057655165.1 Leifsonia sp. Soil_N53 | reverse complement strand
CGCCGCGGAGCTGGCGGCCGCGCACGCCGCCGACACGGCCGAGGAGGACGCTCTCGGCGCCGCCGCGGCCGCCGAGGCGACCGCCGAGCCCACCCCGGTCCTCGCCGACTGACCCACGCGTCTTCGAGGGGGCGCAACACGCCGCTGCGCGAATCGCGTAGCGGTGTTGCGTCCCCTCGCGTTGCACAGGGGAGCCGTGGCGCGGCCTAGGCTGGAGGGCGTGCGAATCGGCGTGATCGGGACGGGAGCCATCGGCGGCACGATCGCGGCGCTCCTGGACCGGGTCGGCCATCTGGTGGAGGTCACCGCCCGAGGCGAGCAGCTCGCCGCCATCCGGGCGGACGGCCTCCGGCTCGACGGCGGCTGGGGAGCCCACACCGCGCGGGTCGCCGCCGCCGAGCGGCTGCAGATCCGGCCCGAGCTCGCGTTCGTCTGCACCAAGGCGCAGGACGCGGAGGCCGCGATCCGCGACAACGCCGAGCTCCTGGACGGCATCACGGTCGTCGTGGTCCAGAACGGCCTGGCCGGCCTCCGGGTCGCGAACGAGCTGCTCCCCGGCTCGGCCTGCATCGGCGCCCTCGCGCTCTACGCCGCCAGCTACCTCTCCCCCGGCCGGGTCACAGTCACGACGACCGCGAACACCTACCTCGGCGCCGGCGACGGCGAGCCGCCCGCGGCAGCGGTGGAGGCCGCGCGCATCCTCGACGCCGCGATGCCCAGCTTCGCGGTCGCGAACTTCACCGGCAGCCAGTGGACCAAGCTCATGGTCAACCAGGTCAACGCGATGCCCGCGATCACCGGCCTGAGCGCCCAGGAGACCCTCGGCCACCGAGCCCTCCGGCCGATCATCACCGCGAGCCTCCAGGAGGCCGTCCGCGTCGGCATCGCGCGCGGCGTCCGGTTCGGCAGCGTCCAGGGCCTCGACGACCGGATCCTGCGCTTCGTAGCGGCGTCGCCGCGCTGGCTCGCGCAGGCCGTGCCGCTGCTGATCCGCCGGCGGATGGGCGCGACACCCAACCCCGGCTCGACCCTGCAGAGCATCCGCCGCGGCCAGCTCAGCGAGATCGACTACCTCAACGGCGCCGTCGTCGCCGAGGCGCGCGCCATCGGGCAGGAGGCTCCGGTCAATGCGGCGCTGACCGCTCTGGTCCACGAGGTGGAGGCGACGAAGGCCTTCATCGCGCCGGCCGAGGTCGCCCGCCGCATGGCTCGGCTGCTCGGCCGCTAGGCGGACTCCGGGCGCGGCACCCGCACCGGGACGACCGGGTCGGACTCGTCGACCAGGATGGTCGCGAAGTCCCGCGGCCGGGCGTCCTCCTCGTAGACCGCACGCTCGGGGGCGTTCACCAGCAGGATCGACGCGTTCCACATGCGCCGCAGCTCCGGCCGCAGCAGGAACTCGCCGTCGATGACGAGCACCGCTTCCGGGCCGGCCGTCTCCCACCTGGCCACCAACGGCGCATCCCGCACCTCGTCGAACGCCGCCGTCTGGAACCCGGTGCTCCCCGCCATCCGGAACGGATCGAGCAGCACCCGCTGCAGCGTCGAGTAGTCGAACGCGTCGCGGTAGAACCGCTCCGGCGTCTCGGGACCGAACAACGTGCGATCCGCGCGCGGCCGGTGGAAGTCGACGACCGACGCCCGGTGCGTGTCGACGCCGGTCTCCCGAACACCGCGGCGAGGTCGTCCGCGAACGGCGCGGTGCCGCCGCCGCCGTCCACCGCGACGATCACGCGGCCACCCGGCGCGAGCGCCCGCACCTCCGTCACGATCTCGCGGAGGGCGAGGACCCGCGGAGTGGGAGGCAACATCATGCGACGAGCATATGCCGCAGCACCCGCTAGCCTCGATGCATGCCCGACGCATTCGCCACGGCGGTGGTGGACTGGTACCACGCCAACCGCCGCGACCTCCCCTGGCGCCGCAAGGGCTTCACCCCCTGGGGCACACTGGTCAGCGAGTTCATGCTGCAGCAGACCCCGGTCGCGCGCGTCATCCCGCGCCTCGAGGAGTGGCTGACCCGCTGGCCGAGGCCCGCCGACCTGGCCGCCGTCCCGCCCGGCGAGGCCGTGCGCGCGTGGCAGTCGCTCGGCTATCCGCGCCGCGCCCTCTGGCTGCACGCGGCGGCGGTCGCGATCACCGAGCGCCACGGGGGCGTGGTGCCGGACGACGTGGAGGCGCTGCTCGCGCTCCCGGGCATCGGCGACTACACCGCGCGCGCCGTCGCGGTCTTCGCGTACGGGGCACGGCATCCGGTCGTCGACACCAACGTGCGCCGCGTCATCGCCCGCGCCGTCGACGGCCAGGGCGAGCCCGCGCCGCCGAGCGCGCGTAGGGACCTCGCCGCGATGACCGCCCTGCTCCCCCACGACCGCCCGGCGGCCGCGGCGTTCAACGCCGGGATGATGGAGCTCGGCGCGATCGTCTGCGTCGCCCGCACACCGCGCTGCGACGAGTGCCCGCTGGCGGCGACGTGCGCGTGGCGGGCGGCGGGCTACCCCGTGTACGCAGGCCCGCGCAAGGCGGTGCAGAACAAGTACGAGGGCAGCGACCGCCAGGTGCGCGGCCGCATCCTCGCCGAGCTGCGCGGCTCGCACATCCCGGTGACGGCCGCCGAGCTGGAGGACGTCTGGCCCGACGCCGAGCAGCGCGACCGCGCCCTCCGCGGCCTGGTCGCCGACGGCCTGGCGGTCGAGGAGGACGGCGGCTACACGCTGCCGTGACGGGCACGCGGGCCGCTCAGGACTCCGCGAACACGAGCGGATCCCAGTCCAGGATCCGCGAACGGTAGACCAGCCCCTCGGTGACGAACGGGTCGCTGTCGCGGAACCGCTCCGCCGCCTCCCGCGACCGGAAGACCGCCATCGACCCCTGCGTGCCGGGGTCGCCGAACGTGCCGATCATCAGCACGTCGCCGGTCTCCGCCGCGAACGCGTCGAGGTACGCCTTGTGGCGCGGGTAGGCCGCCACGATCAGCTGGAAGCGCTCCGGCGTCGTGTCGGGGTCGGGATCGTAGAACGAGACGGCGTACATGGCGCAGAGCCTAGTCCTCCTCGTCGGCCTCACGCGGCTTCACGTACGGGTCCTCCTCGCCGGCGTAGCTGGCGCCGGAGGCGAGGCCCGCCACCTCGGTGTCGTGGTCGCGCGCCTGGCGAAGCAGGTCCTCGATGTGGGCCGCGTTCTCGGGGATCGTGTCGAGCTGGAACGCCAGCGTCGGCGTCAGCCGCGCGGTGATGTTCTTGCCCACCTCGCTGCGCAGCATGCCGGTCGCCGCCTGCAGAGCCGCCGCGGTGTCCGCGCGCTCCTCGTCGGTGCCGTACACCGTATAGAACACGGTGGCGTGCTGGAGGTCGCCCGTCACCTGCACGTCGGTGATCGTCACGAAGCCGAGCCGCGGGTCGCGGAGGCCGCGATCCAGCCGCTTGGCGATGATGACCTGGATTCTGTCGGCGAGCTTCCTCGCGCGTGCCGGATCGGCCATGTCTGTAACTCCTTGGGTGGTTCGGTGCGGAAGCCGAAGGCCCGGCGGTCTCCCGCCGGGCCTTGCATGCTACCGATTAGGCGCGGGGCTTCTCCCGCATCTCGGTGGTCTCGATCTCGTCGCCGACCTGGATGTCGTTGTACTTGCCGAGGCCGATACCGGCTTCGAAGTCCGTGCGCACCTCGGTGACGTCGTCCTTGAACCGGCGCAGCGACTCGATGGCGAGGTTATCCCCCACCACGACGCCGTCGCGGATGACGCGCGCCTTGGCGTTGCGCGTGATCGTTCCGGACCGGACGATGACACCGGCGATGTTGCCGAACTTGGAGGAGCGGAACACCTCGCGGATCTCGGCCACACCCGACTGGACCTCTTCGAACTCGGGCTTGAGCATGCCCTTCAGCGAGTTCTCGATGTCCTCGATCGCGTTGTAGATAACCGAGTAGAAGCGGACGTCCACACCCTCGCGGGCCGCACGCTCGCGCGCCTTCACGTCCGGGCGGACGTTGAAGCCGATCACGATCGCGTTGTCGATGGTCGCCAGGTCGATGTCCGACTCGGTGATCGCGCCGACGCCGCGGTGCAGGATGCGGAGGCTGACCGAGTCGTCGACCTCGATCTTCATGAGCGACTCCTCCAGCGCCTCCACGGCACCGGACACGTCGCCCTTGATGATGAGGTTGAGCGCCTCGACCTTGCCCTCTTCCAGAGCGCGGGTGAAGTCCTCGAGCGAGATGCGCTTGCGGGCCTTCGCCAGCTGCGCGTTGCGCTCGGCGGCCTCGCGCTTCTCGGCGATCTGCCGGGCGGTGCGGTCCTCCTCGGTGACGATGAAGGTGTCGCCGGCGCGCGGGACGCTGGACAGACCCTGCACCTGGACCGGGCGGGACGGCGCTGCCTCGAAGACAGGGTCGCCGTTCTCGTCGGCCATCGCACGGACGCGGCCGTAAGCCGTGCCCGCGACGATCGCGTCGCCGACGCGCAGCGTTCCGGACTGGATGAGCACGGTCGCCACGGCGCCGCGGCCCTTGTCGAGCTTCGCCTCGATCGCGACACCGCGCGCGTCCTTGTTCGGGTTCGCGCGGAGGTCGAGCCCGGCGTCGGCGGTCAGCAGGACCGCGTCGAGCAGGGCTTCGATGCCGATGTTGTTGCGGGCCGACACGTCGACGAACATGACGTCGCCGCCGTACTCCTCGGCGACCAGACCGAACTCGGTGAGCTGCTGGCGCACCTTGGCCGGGTTGGCGTCCGGCTTGTCGATCTTGTTGACCGCGACCACGATCGGCACGTTCGCCGCCTGGGCGTGGTTCAGCGCCTCGATCGTCTGCGGCATGATGCCGTCGTCCGCCGCGACCACGAGGATCGCGATGTCCGTCACCTGCGCACCGCGGGCACGCATGGCGGTGAACGCCTCGTGACCGGGGGTGTCGATGAAGGTGATGGCGCGCTCGATGTTGTCGTGCTCGGTCCACACCTGGTAAGCACCGATGTGCTGGGTGATGCCGCCGGCCTCGCCTGCGACGACGTTCGCGTTGCGGATGGCGTCGAGGAGGCGCGTCTTACCGTGGTCGACGTGACCCATGACCGTGACGACCGGGGGCCGGATCTCGAGGTCCTCGTCGGACTCGCCCTCCAGCTCGGCGTCGAGGTCGATGTCGAAGCCCTCGAGGAGCTCGCGGTCCTCGTCCTCGGGCGAGACGACCTGGATCTTGTAGCCCAGCTCCTCGCCGAGGATCGCGAAGGTCGCCTCGTCGAGCGACTCGGTCGCGGTCGCCATCTCGCCCAGGTGGAAGAGGACGGTGACCAGCGACGCGGGGTTCGCGTCGATCTTGTCGGCGAAGTCGGAGATGGAGGAGCCGCGGCGCAAGCGCACAACGGTGCCGCCGTCGCCACGGGGAACGCTCACGCCGCCCAGCGACGGAGCTTCCCTCATCTCGAATTCCTGGCGCTTCGCGCGCTTCGACTTCCGTGCCTTGGACTTTCCGCCGCCACGACCGAACGCGCCGGCCGTGCCGCCGCCCGGTCCACGGCCGCGGCCACCGCCGCCGCCGGCCGGACGCGGAGCGCCGAAACCGCCGCC
>NZ_JBDGMM010000031.1:0-39793 GCF_057655165.1 Leifsonia sp. Soil_N53 | reverse complement strand
CGCGGCGGCGGCGTCCGCGATCGCCCCGCGGGAGAACGGGCCGGCGGGGCCTAGCGGTGCGGGGAGGGCGAGCGCCGGCGCCTCGGGGACCGGGCCGGCCTCCCGGGTGGCGACGTCGTAGGGGATGGCGAGCACCGTGGGGACCCGGTAGGTCAGTGCGTGCTCGACCGCGATGGCGGCGGTGGCCGCGGCGTCGGTGCGGCCGACGGTGTAGGTGCGCGCCCCGACGGCACTGGCCAGCGCGATCTGGTCGACACCCCACGGGCGCGGTCCGGAGGTCGGCTCGTCGCCCACGACCAGGACCAGCGGGATGTGCGCCTGGCGGGCCTCCGCGAGGGCGGTCAGCGTGTTGGTGAACCCGGCGCCATACGTCGCGGTGGCGGCGGCCAGCCGCCCGGACGCCCGGTGGTACGCATCGGCGGCGACGACCGCGCCGGCCTCGTGCCGCATCGCGGTGTACGGGACGGTCCCCTCGCGCTCCAGGGCGTCGAGGAAGTGCGCGTTGCCGTTTCCCATCACCCCGAACACTTGGTCGACGTGACGGGCGAGGGTGGAAGCGACGTGGGCGGAGACGGACGGCATGAGGGTGCCTTTCGAGACGGGAACGGAGGTGCGATGATCCGTATGTGTCTCGCGCGCTGCGTCACCGAGCGCGGCTTCGTGCCCTTTTTTCGAGCACCGGGCCGTGGAACGGCCGGACGCCAGCAGTATATCCGCTGTCGAAAACGGCGTGCCGTGTTCGACGTCCAGGTGTTGGGCATCCACGAAAGGGACAGACATGACCGATTACTTGATCCTCATCTACGGCGACGAGAATCGCTGGGGCGCGCTGGGCGAAGACGGTCGCGCAGCGGTCGACGCCGCCCACGGGGCGTTCTGGCAGACGGCGGGCGAGCAGATCCGCGCGTCGGGGGAGCTGCAGGCGTCGTCCACCGCGACGACGCTGCGCACCGGACAGGACGGCGAGCCGAAGACGACCGACGGGCCGTTCGCGGAGGCCAAGGAGGTCGTCGGCGGCTTCTATGTGGTGCAGGCCGAGAGTCAGGACGCCGCGGTCGCGCTGGCCGGCACGCTCGCCGAGGCGCGGCAGGGGCACGGCGGCATCGAGGTGCGACCGCTGGTCAGCCGCGGCTGACGGATGTTGTCAGGGGGAGGACGGCCGGAGGAGGATGCGGTCATGACGGACACAGGGATCATCGGAGTGAACACCATCGGCATCCCGGTCGGGGACCAGGACAGGGCGCTGGCCTTCTACCGGGACATGCTGGGCTTCGGCGTGCTGGTCGACGCGCCGCTGCCGACGGGAGGTCGCTGGATCATGCTGGCGCCGCCCGGGTCCGCGGTCTCCGTGTCGCTCGTGGTCGCGAGCGACGACGTCCCGGCCGGCATCGAGACGGGTATCCGGTTCGAGAGCGCCGACGCGGGGGCCACCCACGAGGAGCTGACCCGGCGCGGGGTGGACGTGGGGGCGCTGCTGCGCTGGCCCGGCGTCCCCGCGATGTTCCAGGCGCGGGACGCCGACGGCAACCGCTTCGAGGTCGTCGAGCGCGCGAGCTGACCGCCGAGGGGCACGTTGTCGTCACTTTTCGCGCGTGGAAGTGACAACAACGTGCCCCTCGCCGCCGCGATGGACGGTCAGAGGCGGGTGTGCGCGAGGCGGGCGGGGTCGAAGAGCACGTCCAGCCCGACGATGCGGCCTCCGGCGATGTCGAACGCCATCACGGAGACCACGCGGCCGTCCAGCACGGCGGCGACGCCCGGGCGGCCGTCGATGAGCACGGGGACGGAGCTCTGCGCCAGCCGCGCGGCGAGGGTCGCCTGCTCGGCGATGGCCGCGGCTCCCGCGATGGTCTGCAGCCGGCCCCGGCCGTAGTCGGCGTGCAGTACGGCCCCGTCGTCCAGGAGGGCGAGCAGGGCGGCCAGGTCGCCGTCCTGCACCGCGCGCAGCCACGCGTCGAGCACCGCGCGCTGCTCGCGCTGGGCCGGGCGCACGGGCGGCGCGTCCCGGAGCCTGCGGCGGGCTCGGGAGGCGAGCTGGCGCGCGGCGTCGGGGGAGCGGTCGAGCGCGACGGCGACCTCCTCGAACGGGAGGCCGAACACGTCGTGCAGCACGAACGCGAGCCGCTCGGCGGGCGACAGCGTCTCCAGCACGACCAGCAGCGCGACGCCGACCCGGTCGCCGAGCGCGGCCAGCTCGGCCGGGTCGCCGAGACCGGAGACCGGCTCGTCCTGCCAGGGCAGCACCTCCCACGAGCGCTCCCTGGTCCGGCGCGCGCTCTTCAGCTGGTCGAGGCAGACCCGGGAGACGACGGTCGTCAGCCAGGCGTCGAGGTTCTCGATCGCGGCGACGTCGGCGCGCTGGAGGCGCAGCCAGGTCTCCTGCACGGCGTCGTCGGCGTCGGCCGGGCCCACGAGCTGGGTCGCGATCGCGCGCAGCCGCGGCCGCGCGGTCTCGAAGCGGCGGGTGAGCAGCCGCACGTCCGGCCGTGCTTCCCGCCGCGTTTCGTCCTCGGTCATGTCACATCCTCCGTCACCTGGTCGTCACCCTATCGACGAGGCAGTGCGCCTCGATGTGACAGGAGGGCGGAGACATGGGCGAGCGGATTCTGGTGACCGGGGGGACCGGCACGATCGGGCGGCGGCTGCTGCCGCTGCTGGAGGAGCGCGGCGCGAGCGTGCGGGTGCTGACCAGGCACGCTCCAGACGGCGCCGGAGACCACGTCGTCGGCGACGTGATGAGCGGGGCCGGGCTCGACGCCGCGATGAGCGGCGCCGCGGTCGTCGTCCACCTCGCCGGGGGCGCGAAGGGCGACGAGGTGGCGGCGGCGAATGTCGTGGCCGCGGCCGAGCGCGCGGGCGTGCGGCACGTCTTGACGCTCTCGGTGATCGGGGCGGGACGGATGCCGATCGGCTACTTCCGGGCCAAGGAGCAGGTGGAGGCGGTCTTCGCGGCGGCCGCCGTGCCGTCGAGCGTGCTGCGCGCGGCGCAGGTGCACCAGCTGGTGCTCCGGATGGCGGCCGGGGTGACGAAGCTCCCCGTCGCGCCCGCCCCGCGCATCCGCTTCGAGCCGGTGGATGCGGGGGAGGTCGCCGAACGCCTGGCCGAGCTCGCTCTGGGCGAGCCGGCGGGGCTCGCGGGCGAGCTCGCCGGACCGGAGGTGCTGGAGGCCGAGAAGCTGCTGCGCCGGTACGCCGATGCGCTCGGGCTGCGGCGGCGGTTCGTGCGGTTCGGGCTGCCGGGGAAAGTGGGCGCCGCGTACCGCGCCGACGCGAACCTCGCGGGTCCCGGCGCTCAGCGCGGCCGGATCACGTGGGACGAGTTCCTGCGCACGGCGCCCGAGCCGGCGGCGCAACGGAAGTGAGGGCGCGCGCTCAGGCGGGGGCCGGCCCGCTGCTGGCGCGTACGACGAGGCGGGTCGGGAGCACGGACGAGCGGACCGGCTCCGGCCTCCCCTCGATCTCGGCGATCAGCAGCTCCAGCGCCCGGCGGCCGGTTGCCTCGAACTCCTGGTGGATGGTCGTCAGGGGCGGCCAGAACGAGTCGGACTCGGCCATGTCGTCGAAACCGACCACGCTGACCTCGCCCGGCACCGGGCGGCCGGCCTCGTGCAGCGCGCGGAGCACGCCGAGCGCCATCTGGTCGTTGGCCGCGAAGACCGCCGTGATCTCGGGGCGGGCCGCGATCTCCCGGCCGTACGCGTAGCCGGCGGTCGTTGACCAGTCGCCGCGGAACACCTCGGGCACCGGGGCTCCCGCCGCCTCCAGCGTGTCCCGCCAGGCCTGCTCGCGGCGCGCGGCGGAGTAGGAGTCGGCGGGGCCGGAGATGTGCCAGACGGTCTCGTGCCCGAGCGACAGCAGGTGCTCGGTGGCCTGGCGGGCGCCCTCCGCCTGGTCGGTGTCGACCTGCGGGTAGTCCGGGCGCTCGGTGGAGTCGATGACGACGACGGACAGGCCGGAGGGCAGCTCGACGTCGGCGCGGTCGACGATGTGCGCCTCGATGACGATGATGATGCCGTCCACCGCCTGCTCCAGCAGCCGGCTGAAGGCCACGCTCACGTCCTGCTGCGTGGGATGCTCCACCGGCACGACCGTGATCGAGTAGCCGGCGGTCGCGGCCGAGACGGCGATCGCATCCAGGGTGCGCATGTTGCCGTACGACGACAGGGTGAACATGACGACGCCGATGTTGCGGAAGAGCCCGGAGCGCAGCGCCCGCGCGGCGCGGTTGGGCCGGTAGCCGAGCGCCTGCATGGAGGCCAGCACTCGGTCCCGGGTGGCGGCCTCCACGTTGGTGAGCCCGTTGGCGACGCGCGAGACGGTCTGGGTGGACACCCCGGCGTGCGCGGCGACATCGCCGAGCGAGGGGCCACGGGTGCGGCCGCCGCGGCGTGCGGCCGCCGGCGAAGCGATCGACTCGGTCATAACTCCCAATTCTGGTGAGAACGCTGGTGAAAACTCGCCGCGACGATCCGGGGATCGAAAACGGACTTGCATCATGTTGACGTCAACATGCTAGGGTATGCAACCAGATGTTGACGTAAACATCCGCCGCGACACCGCCAGGCACCATCGGCTCCCGCGACGAGCACCGAACCACCGAGGAAGGCCATGACGACGACGTCCCTCCCGCCGACAGCCCCGCCGGCAGCCACGCCGCAGCGGAGCCTCCGCCGCCCGCGCCGCAACGGTCGACCCCGACGCGACTGGCGCGGCTGGGCCTTCGTGGCCCCGTTCATGGTCGTGTTCGCACTCATGATCATCGCACCGGTCGTGTACGCGATCTATCTGAGCCTGTTCCGCCAGCAGCTCATCGGCGGCAACGCCTTCGTCGGGCTGGCCAACTACGCCGCGGTGCTCACCGACGCGAAGTTCTGGGAGTCGTTCGGCCGCGTCTCGCTCTTCCTGGTCGTGCAGGTGCCGATCATGCTCGCGCTTTCGCTCGTCGCGGCGCTCGCGATCGACTCGGCCCGCCTGCACGGAGCGGGCTTCTTCCGGATCGCGCTGTTCCTGCCCTACGCCGTGCCCGGCGTCGTGGCCGCGCTGATCTGGGGCTTCATCTACGGCGACCAGTTCGGCCTGACCGCCGGGATCAACCAGGCGCTCGGCACCCAGCTCGCCCCGCTCAGCGGCCAGTGGATCCTCGGCTCGATCGGCAACATCGTGACCTGGGAGTTCATGGGCTACAACATGCTCATCTTCTACGCGGCGCTGCGCGTCATCCCGGGCGAGCTGTACGAGGCGGCCGAGATCGACGGGGCCGGGGCGTTCCGCACGGTGTTCAGCATCAAGCTCCCCGCGGTGCGCGGCGCCATCGTGATCGCGACCATCTTCTCCATCATCGGCAGCTTCCAGCTCTTCAACGAGCCGAACCTGCTCAAGCAGCTCGCGCCCAACGCGATCAGCAGCTACTTCACGCCCAACATGTACGCCTACAACCTGTCGTTCGCCGGTCAGCAGTTCAACTACGCGGCCACGGTCGCGATCGTGATGGGGGTCGTCACCGCGGTGATCGCGTACGTCGTCCAGCTCCGCGGCTCGCGCAAGGAGGTCCGCTGATGACCGCGCTCACCGAACACCGCAAAGCGCCGTCGCGCGCCGCCGCCCGCTCCAACCGGGCCGCCCGCGCGGCCGCGCCGGTCTCCGGCCGCCGCACCCGCAAGTCGACCGTGCTCACCATCGTGATGATCGTCTTCACGCTCTACTCGTTCGTGCCGCTGGTCTGGCTGCTCGTCAACGCGACGAAGAGCCAGCCGGACCTGTACTCGTCGTTCGGGCTCTGGTTCGGCAAGGACTTCAACCTCTTCCAGAACATCGCCGAGCTGTTCACCTACCGCGACGGCATCTTCCTGCAGTGGCTGGGCAACACCCTCCTCTACGTCGTGGTCGGCGCGGGCGGCGCGACGCTGCTCGCCACGGTCGCCGGCTACGGGATGGCGAAGTTCAACTTCCCAGGCAAGCGGGCAGTGTTCGCCGTCGTGCTCGGCGCCATCGCGGTGCCCGGCACGGCGCTCGCCGTCCCGACCTTCCTGATGTTCAGCCAGGTGGGGCTCACGAACACCCCCTGGGCAGTCATCCTGCCCTCGCTGATCAGCCCGTTCGGCTTCTACCTGATCTGGACCTACGCCAGCGAGGCCATCCCGACCGAACTGCTGGAGGCCGCCCGGATGGACGGCGCGGGGGAGTTCCGCACCTTCTTCACCATCTCGCTCCGCCTCCTCGCCCCCGGTGTGGTGACCGTCGCGCTCTTCGCGATCGTCGCCACCTGGAACAACTACTTCCTGCCGCTCATCATGCTGAGCGATCCGACCTGGTACCCCCTCACGGTCGGCCTCAGCCAGTGGAGCGCGCAGGCGACCGGGGTCGGCGCCCAGCCGATCTTCAACCTCGTGATCACCGGATCGCTCATCACGATCGTCCCGATCGTGGCCGCGTTCCTGGTGCTCCAGCGCTACTGGCAGTCGGGTCTGGCCGCCGGAAGCGTCAAGCAGTGAACACAGCACCTCCCTCCCACCCACAAGGAAGTGAAAGGAACACCACCATGAAGCGCATCCTGCGTTCACGGAACCTCCGACGGCTAGCGACGGCCGTCGTCGCGACCGCCGTCATCGGCGCCTCGCTCGCCGCCTGCTCGTCGGGCTCCGGCTCCACCGGCGGCGGAAGCGCCTCCGACGTCGACGCGGCCCTCAAGCAGGGCGGCACGATCACGTACTGGTCGTGGACCCCGTCGGCGGAGGCCCAGGTCGCCGCGTTCGAGAAGGCCTACCCCAAGGTGAAGGTCAAGCTCGTCAACGCCGGTACCAACACGACCGAGTACACGAAGCTGCAGAACGCGATCAAGGCCGGCTCCGGCGCCCCGGACGTCGCCCAGGTCGAGTACTACGCGATCCCGCAGTTCGCGCTCTCCGACTCCCTCGTCGACCTGAAGCAGTACGGCTTCGACTCGCTCAAGAGCGACTACACGCCCGGCCCGTGGGGCTCGGTGAACGTCGGCGGCAAGCTCGTCGGCCTCCCGCAGGACAGCGGCCCCATGGCGATGTTCTACAACAAGACCGTCTTCGACAAGTACGGCATCGCCGTCCCGAAGACCTGGGACGAGTACGTCGCCGCCGCCCAGAAGCTGCACGCGGCCGACCCGAAAGCCTACATCACCAGCGACTCGGGCGACTCCGGCTTCACCACCTCGATGATCTGGCAGGCCGGCGGCCGCCCGTTCCAGGTCGACGGCACCAAGGTGTCGATCAACCTGCAGGACGAGGGCACCAAGAAGTGGACCGCCACCTGGGACAAGCTCGTGCAGGGCAAGCTGCTCTCCTCCGTCCCCGGCTGGAGCGACGACTGGTTCAAGGCGCTCGGCAACGGCTCGATCGCGACCCTGGTCACCGGCGCCTGGATGCCCGGCGTGCTGGAGTCCTCGGTCAAGGACGGCGCCGGCCAGTGGCGGGTCGCGCCCATCCCGACCTACGACGGCACCCCGGTGAACGCCGAGAACGGCGGCGGCGCGCAGGTCGTGCTCAAGCAGTCCAAGAACCAGGCGCTCGCCGCCGGCTTCCTCAAGTGGCTGAACAACGACCCCGAGTCGATCAGCGTGTTCCTCAAGTCCGGCGGCTTCCCGTCCACCACCAAGGACCTGAACTCGTCCGACTTCCTCGCTCAGGCCCCCGACTACTTCGGCGGCCAGAAGATCAACGAGGTCCTCGTCGACGGTGCGAAGAACGTGTCCACCGGCTGGGAGTACCTGCCCTTCCAGGTCTACGCGAACAGCATCTACGGCGACACCGTGGGCCAGTCGTACACGTCCAACTCCAGCCTGAACCCTGGCCTGCAGGCCTGGCAGAAGGCGCTGGTGAGCTACGGCAACCAGCAGGGCTTCACGGTCACCGGCAAGTAATCCCCTCCACTCGCAACAAACACCGTCACCGGCCCTCGGGCGCTCGCCGTACGGCGGGCGCCCGAGGGAGGAGAGAGCAGATGAGCACCTTCGAGATCGCCGGGGACGACTTCCTCCTCGACGGCCGGCCCCACCGCATCCTGTCCGGGGCCATCCACTACTTCCGGGTCCACCCCGACGACTGGGCCGACCGCATCCGCAAGGCGCGGCTGATGGGCCTGAACACCGTCGAGACCTACGTGCCGTGGAACGCCCACGAGCCGAGGCCGGGCGAGTGGGTGGCGGACGGCGCGCTCGACCTGGCGCGGTTCCTCCGGACGGTGCAGGCGGAGGGGATGCACGCGATCGTGCGCCCGGGGCCGTACATCTGCGCGGAGTGGGACAACGGCGGGCTGCCCGCGTGGCTGTTCACCGACCCGTCGGTCGGCATCCGCCGTTCGGAGCCGGGCTTCCTCGCCGCGGTCACGGCGTTCCTCGAGCGCGTGCTCGCGATCGTCCGCCCGCTGCAGGTCACCGAGGGCGGCCCGGTGCTGCTCGTGCAGGTCGAGAACGAGTACGGCGCGTACGGCGACGACAAGGACTACCTCCGCCACCTCGTGAGGGTCTTCGAGGGCGCGGGAATCACCGTCCCGCTGACGACCGTGGACCAGCCGGAGCCGGCGATGCTCGAGAACGGCTCGCTGCCGGGCCTGCTCAAGACGGCCTCCTTCGGCTCCCGCTCGCGCGAGCGGCTCGCGACCCTCCGCGAGCACCAGCCGACCGGGCCGCTGATGTGCTCGGAGTTCTGGGACGGCTGGTTCGACCACTGGGGCGCGCATCACCACACCACCTCGGTCGAGCAGTCGGCGGCCGACCTGGACGAGCTGCTCGCCCTCGGGGCCTCGGTCAACATCTACATGTTCCACGGCGGCACCAACTTCGGCTTCAGCAACGGCGCCAACGACAAGGGCGTCTACCAGCCCATCGTCACCAGCTACGACTACGACGCCCCGCTCGACGAGGCGGGGGAGCCGACCGAGAAGTTCTGGGCGTTCCGCGAGGTGATCGCCAAGCACGCTCCGGTGCCGGCCGAGGAGCCCGTCGTGGCCGCGGCGGCCCCGGCGTTCACCGTGCCGTTCCTCGATGCGGTGCCGCTGTTCGCAGTGGCGCCGAGACTGGGCGACTGGCAGCACAGCGACGGCCTCCCGACCTTCGACGCGCTCGGCCACTACGCAGGCCTCGGGCTCTACCGCACCGAGATCGACACGACGGAGCCCGCCGTGCTGGAGTTCGGCGAGGTGCGCGACCGCGCATACGTCTTCGTCGGCTCCACCCGGGTCGGCGTGCTCGCCCGCGACCACCACGACAGCGCGATCACACTGTCGCCGAGCCGGGGCACGCTCACGGTTCTCGTGGAGGACCAGGGCCGCGTCGACTACGGGCCCCGGATCGGCGAGCCCAAGGGCTTGATCGGCCCGGTGCGGCTGAACGGCGAGAGCCTGCGGCGCTGGAGCGTCCTCCCGTTGCGGCTGCCGTCGCTGGACGCCGTCCACGCCGAGCTCGACGCCGGGGGCGCCGCGGTGGAGCGCGAGCCGGAGCGGCTGGCCGGCCCGGTGTTCGCGCGGGCGACGTTCGAGCTGGCCGAGCCCGGGACGCTGTTCCTCGACACCACCGGCTGGGGCAAGGGCGTGGCCTGGATCAACGGCTTCAACCTCGGCCGCTACTGGACGCGCGGACCCCAGGAGACGCTGCACGTGCCGGCTCCGGTCACCCGCACCGGCCGCAACGAGCTCGTCATCCTGGAGCTGGAGTCCGCCGCCGACGCGACCGCCGCCTTCGTCTCGGAGCCGCGCCTCGGCCACACCGAGTACTGACCAAACAGGTTCAGGACGGGTCGAGCTCGCCGTCGCGACGGCGGCGCAGCTCGGCCTCCAGCTGCCGGATGCGGTCGTCCGCGATCTCGCGCTCCAGGGCCGCGAGCTGCTCCTCCGTCGACGAGAGGCGCGCGGTGGGAGCCGGCTGCTCGCGCACGACGATCGTCGTCGCGCGCGGGCGGCGGTAGCCCGCTCCGCCGTACTCCCGGCCGACGGCGAACCACAGGATCCCGCCGATCAGCGGCAGCAGGATCACGATGAAGACCCAGGCCAGCTTCGGCAGATGCTTCACCTGGCTGCTGTCGCGCAGGATGATGTCGACCAGCGCGCCGACGAACAAGACCAGGATCAGCAGCGGGAGGACGACCATGCGCCCGAGTCTAGGGGGAGGGTGTCACTCCCAGACCATGAACGGCCGCAGCTCGAGCTGCCCGTTGCGGGCCATCGGGTGCCGGGAGGCGATCTCGATGGCCTCGTCGAGGTTCTCGACGTCCAGGATGTCGAAGCCGCAGATCACCTCCTTCGTCTCGGTGAAGGGGCCGTCGGTCACGTAGCGCTTGCCGTCGCGCACGCGGACCACCCGCGACTCGGACTGCGGCTGGAGCACCTCCCCGATGATCCGCTTGCCGCTGGCGTCGAGCGGGTCCACCCAGAGGTCGACGTCGGACTCGTCGGTCTGGGCGTCCGGCTGGGAGTCGGTGATCACGAACATCATGTACTTCATCGCGGTGGCGTCCTTTCGAGACGGTTGTCGTTCGCAACGGTTGTCGCTGGAGAACGGTTGTCACTGGGACGTCGAACGGAGCGGGCTCCGCTCGACATTCCGGCGCTTCCGGATGAGACGGGTGACCACGTACTCCACGACCCCCGCGACCACGGCCGCGCCGAAGGGCTCGCTGAACCAGCCGAGATACGTCGCGGGAGTGGTCAGCCACAGCAGCGTGTAGCCGAGGAAGGCGACCACGAACGCGCTCGCCGTGGCGCAGACATGACGCCACCAGTGAATGCCGCTCGGCTGCGCACGCGCGAACCAGGCGTAGTGCACCGCGGCGCTGACGAAGCCCACCCCGGCGGCGGCCGGGCCGTACAGGAAGAGCTGCGGGCTGAGCAGTTCGCGCTTCGTGTTGCTGCCGAGCTCGTAGTCGAGGATGTGCAGGAAGCCGACGGCGGCGCCCGCGAGCACGCCGGTGACCAGGATGATCAGGCGCGCGTCCTTCCCGAGCAGCGGGTGGATGCGCACGGTCGTCACGCGCCCGACGATACTGTGCGGGCGGCGGGGGCGTCCAGCGTCCGGAGAGGCGGTTAGTGTAGCCTTACCTTACTCGGAACCCCGCCCTCCGCCCGACCCGAAGGGAACAGTCGTGCCCGTGCTCGCTCCGCCCCTCACGGACCGTCCGGCCTACCGGCCGTACCGCGCGACGGTCGTGGCGATCCGGAGGCTGAGCCCGGGGTTCGCACGTGTGAGCCTCGCCTGCGACGACTTCGAGACCTTCGGCACCGAGCGGCTGGACCAGCGGATCAAGCTGGTCTTCCCGCTGCCCGACGGCACGTTCAGCCCGCTCGACGCCGGCGACTGGTACGACCAGTGGCGGGCGCTCCCCGAGCACCGGCGCAACCCGTTCCGCACCTACACGGTGCGCGACATCGACCCGCACGAGCGCCGGCTCGACGTGGATTTCGTCGTGCACGGCGACGGCGGCCCTGCAGCGCGCTGGCTCGCCGGCGCAGCGCGGGGCGACGAGCTCGTGGTGATCGGCCCCGACTCGCTCAGCCCGCACTCCGGCGTCGGCATCGACTGGCGTCCGGGGGAGGCGACCGAGCTGCTCCTGGCCGGCGACGAGACCGCGGCGCCGGCCATCGGCTCGATCCTGGAGGCGCTGCCGCCGGCGCGGACGGCGCACGCGTTCATCGAGGTGCCGACCGCGGCCGACGTGCTCCCGCTGCGGACCGGCGGGAACGTCCAGGTCACCTGGCTGGCGCGCGACGGCCGCGAGCACGGCAGCCGCCTCATCCCGGCTGTGACCGGCTGGCTGGCCGAGCACCCCGACGTGGTCGCGGCGGCCGCGGCCGGACGCGCGCAGCGCCTCGACGACGTGGACGTGGACGTGGACGCGGACATCCTCTGGGACAGCCCTGCGCAGTCCGACGGCGGCTTCTACGCCTGGATCGCCGGGGAGTCGGGCGTCGTGAAGACGCTACGGAGGCTGCTCGTGCGCGGACACGGGATCGACCGGGGCCGCGTGGCCTTCATGGGGTACTGGCGGCTCGGAAGGTCCGAGCGGGTCTAGCCACTATTTCTTGGGGTCCGTGCCCTGGAACGTCTCGGGATAGTCGCTCAGCCAGGTCCAGTGGCTCACCGGCCAGCTCACCACGAACGCGCGGCCCACCACGTCGCTCAGCGGGACGAACCCCTTGGTCGGGTCGTCCATGTGGTAGCGGGAGTCCGCCGAGTTGTAGCGGTTGTCGCCCATGACCCAGACCTTGCCGGCGGGCACGGTCACCTCGAAGGGCTTGGCCGACACCGCCTGCTGGCCGGCGGGAAGCAGCACGTACGGCTCCTTGAGCGGCACGCCGTTCACACTCATCTGGCCGAGCGCGTTGCAGCACGTGACGTGGTCGCCCGGAAGCCCGATCAGTCGCTTCACGAGGTGCTGGTCGCTGTCCGACGCGCCGAGCCCGACGAAGTCGAGCACCGCGCCCACACCGCGCTGGACGGGGTTGCCGGTCTGCGGCGGCGTCGGCGGGAGCCAGCCTCCCGGGTCCTTGAACACGACGACATCGCCGCGGGACAGCGGGAAGACCGACGGCTGCAGCTCGTTCACGATGATCCGGTCGTTGATCTGCAGCGTGTTCTCCATCGAACCGGACGGGATGTAGAACGACCGAGCGACGAAGGTCTTGATCAGGAACGAGACCAGCACGGCGACGACGAAGATCACCACGACGTCGCGGAGGAGGACCTTCCAGCCGGACTTGCGCGCGGTGCGACGGGGTCGCAGGGTCTCGGTGCTGTCGGTCACAATCGTTCACGCTAGCGTGCCGAGGCTGTGAGACGCATCCGACCCCCTCACGAGGGATTGTCCTCTGCCCCTGGCCGGTGGAAGGATCGAAGAACGGGCCGACCCGGCGCCGGTCGGGGGCCCGCGTGATCATGCGGGATGCGTCGACGCGCTTAGGACTGCTGACACGACGCGAACTTCCGCGCCGCGGCCGTCGAGAGCGTGCCCGCCACCGGGCCGACGATCTGCAGGTGGTCCCGGAGCCGTCTCGGCCGACAGCGGAGCCGTGGCAGCCATCGCAGCCGAGGGCGCAGCGATCGGTGCTGCGGGCGCTGGCCCACGCTGCGGCCGTCGTCC
Source organism: Leifsonia sp. Soil_N53 (assembly GCF_057655165.1). Classification (NCBI taxonomy): domain Bacteria; kingdom Bacillati; phylum Actinomycetota; class Actinomycetes; order Micrococcales; family Microbacteriaceae; genus Leifsonia; species Leifsonia sp. Soil_N53. The sequence continues at coordinate 26,696 of NZ_JBDGMM010000031.1, read as the reverse complement.
TGGCCGCCGGGCTGATGCTCGCCCCGTTGCCGGCCACGGCCGTCGAGTGCCCGGGGGGCGACTGCACCACGCCGACGCCGACGCCGAGCCTTTCACCCGCTCCAACACCCTCGCCCACGCTGACGACCATCCCGGGTCCGACCCCGACGCCGATTCCGACGCCGACGCTGACCCCGACCCCTAGTCCTACGCCGACCCCGACCCCGACACCTACTCCCACGCCGACCCCTACTCCGACCCCGACGCCCACTCCGACTCCCACACCCACTCCGACGCCGACTCAGCCGGCCACCCCGCCGCCGACCGACAACGTGCCGCTGTTCGTGCCCGACCTCGGCGGGACCGTGCAGGCCGACTTCGCACAGGCCGAGCAGGCCGCGCGGTTCGCCAGCGACCTGGCCTCCGCGCAGCAGGCGCTCGCCGACGCGACGGACGCCAACCTCGGCGTGGAGCGCGAGCAGGCCCAGGCGAAGGCTGCGGCCGACGCACTCGCCGCGCAGGCGAAGGCGGCGAAGAAGAAGGCGGAGGCCTCCGCCGCCTTCGCAACCGCGCTCATCCGGGAGGCCGGCTGGAAGGGGCTCGGCTCCGACCCGCTCGCGGCGGTGCTCGGCACCAACGGCGACCTCCTGACGAAGCTCGGCGCCGTCGACCGCCTCCGCACGCTCGCCGGCGACCGGACGACAGCGCTTCGCGACGCCGCGGCGGACGCGAAGGCCGCCACGAGTCTCCGCGGTCAGGCGGAGCACGCCGCCGACGCGCTCGCCGGCATCGACGTCGACGCCAGCGAGCGGGCCATCACCGACGCCCAGGCACGCGTCGACACCGCCTCGGCGGCGCTCGCGCAGTTGCCCACCCTGCTCACGGCGGGCACGGGCTGGCAGGCGCTCACCGTCGACCCGTCCGCCATCGCGACCGGGTGGGTCCTCCCGGTGCGCGGGCCGATGACCGACCCGTTCGGGCCGCGGCCGTCGCGTCCGGCGGGCACCGCGCCCTTCCACCCGGGCGACGACATCGGCGCGGCGTGCGGCACGACGATCGTGGCGGCGGCGGAGGGCACCGTCCTGGCGGCCGGGCCGAACGGCTCGTACGGCAACTTCGTCCTCATCGACCACGGCGGCGGCGTCGAGACCGCGTACGGCCACATCCGCGACGGCGGGATCGGGGTCACCGTCGGCCAGCACGTCGCCGCCGGACAGCCGATCGCGCAGGTCGGCTCGACGGGAGCGTCGACCGGATGCCACCTCCACCTCGAAGTCCGGGTGAACGGCGTGCAAATAGACCCGTACCCGTTCTTCGCGGCACGGGGGGTCATCGTCGGAACCCGCTGAGGGGCGTACGGTTCAGGCATGACGGAACTGACGGAGCTGGTGGGCTCGTGGATGCGCCGCCAGCGCTGGTACTCGACCAAGGCCGTGGAACCGAGGCTGCGTCTGCTGGGCTCCTTCGAACTCGAGCGCGCCCCCGAGAGCCCGGACGACGGCTCCCGGATCGTGACGCACTTCTTCTGCGACGACGCGCCCCGCGCGCCCCGGGTGTACCAGGTACCGCTCGTGGCGCGCGTGCTGCGTGACGGAGATCCGGCCGGCTACGTGGGGGAGGCGGGCGGCAGGCACCTCTACGACGGGCCGGTCGAGGAAGCGTACGTCGCCGCGCTCGCGGCGCTCATGACGGGGGCGGGAGCGGCGGACGGCGAACGCGCGCACGCCACCGGCCGAACCCTCGGCACACGCATCCCCGTGCTGTCCTCGCGCCGGCTGTCGGCGGAGCAGTCCAACACGTCCATCGTCGCCGAGCTCGGCGACCGGCTCGCGCTCGTGAAGGTCTTCCGCGTCGTGCAGGACGGCGAGAACCCCGACATCTCCACGCTCGCGGCGCTGACCGCGGGCGGTTCCGAGCGCACGCCCGCGCTGCTCGGCTGGCTGGCCGGATCGTGGCCCGCTCCGGACGGTGGAACGGCCGCGGGGGAGCTCGCGCTCATGCAGGACTTCGTGCCGGGCGCGGAGGACGGCTGGGAGCTGGCGGTCAGCGCGGCCGAGACGGGCGAGGACTTCACCGCGCGCGCCTTCGCCCTCGGCGCGGGAACGGCGGAGCTGCACACCCTGCTCGCGAGCGTGCTGCCCACGAAACCGGCCGAGCAGGAGGACGTGCGGGCTGCGCTCGACGGGATGTTCCAGCGGCTCACCATCACGACCACCGAGGTGCCGGAGGTCGAGGCGGTGCGCGGCCCGATCGCCGCCGTGTACGAAGCCGCGGCGGCGGCGCCGCTGCCGGTGCTGCAGCGCATCCACGGCGACCTCCACCTGGGTCAGGTGCTGTTCTCGCCCGAGCGGGGCTGGCAGTTCATCGACTTCGAGGGCGAACCGCTGCGGCCGCTCGCCGAGCGGGCGCTGCCCGACGCGACGATGCGCGATGTGGCCGGCATGCTGCGCTCGTTCGACTATGTGGCCGGCTCGCTCGCCCGGCGCGAGCCTCCGGTCGACGCCACCCGGTGGGCGGCCGACGCCCGGCGCGCCTACCTGGACGGCTACGCGAGCGTCGCCGGCGACCTCCTGGACGAGTTCGCCGAACTGCTGGCGGCGTTCGAGCTGGACAAGGCGGTCTACGAGATCACGTACGAGGCGCGGCACCGGCCGAGCTGGATCCCGATCCCGCGCGCGGCGGTGGACCGGCTGCTGAGCGACGCCGCCGGGATCGCGCACTGAGGGGGCCGGACGCCGTGCGCGGCGGGAGCAACCGCGGCGCCCGGTGTGTTACCCGCACGCCGGGCACCGCGTAGAGCGGACACCTTCGAAGCCCGTGACCGCCCGTGTGCGCATTGTGCTGCGCGCGCGTGTCCGCGGGCAGGCAGAATGCGGTGTCTACCCCGCGGCCTGCGCGCCGATCCGGTAGCGCGCCCCGCGGTGGCCCTCCGGGAGCCGGTCGCCCGCGCCGTGCAGCTTGTTGCGCAGGGTGCCCTCGGCGTAGGCCTCCGGGTAGGCGCCGCGCTTGCGCAGCTCCGGGATGACGAACTCGACGATGTCCTCGAACGTGCCGGGCGTGATCGCGTAGGCGAGGTTGAACCCGTCGACGTCGGTCTCCTCGACCCACTCCTGGAGCTGGTCGGCGATGCTGACCGCGCCCCCGACGATGAACGGGCCGAGGCCGCCGATGACGCCGTTGCGGCCGATGTCGCGGACGGTCCACTCGCCGCCGTCGGCGTTCGGCCGCTGGAAGTTCGCGACCGCGGACTGGATGGCGTTGCTCTTGACGTTGCCGATCGGCTCGTCCAGGTCGTACTGCGAGAGGTCGACGCCCATCCAGCCCGACATGAAGACCAGAGCGCCCTCGTCGTTCGTGTACCGCAGGTAGTCCTCGAACTTCGCCTGCGCCTTCTCGTCGGTCTCGTCGGTGACGATCGTGAGCAGCGTGTAGATCCGGGCGGCGTAGCGGTCGCGTCCGGCGGCCTCCAGCGCGTCGCGGAGCTTGCCGACGGTCTCCTTCAGGCCCTCCTTGGTGGAGGCCGCGACGAAGATCGCCTCGGCGTTCTCGGCAGCGAAGGAGATGCCGCGCTTGGACGCGCCGGCCTGGTAGATCACCGGCGTGCGCTGCGGGCTCGGCTCGGAGAGGTGGATGCCGGGCACGGTGAAGTGCTTGCCCTTGTGGCCGATCTCGTGCACCTTCGCCGGGTCGGTGAAGACGCCGGACTCACGGTCGCGGATGACCGCGTCGTCCTCCCAGGAGCCCTCCCACAGCTTGTAGAGCACCTCCAGGTACTCGTCGGCGTGGTCGTAGCGGTCGTCGTGCTGCAGCTGGTCGTCGTGGCCCATGTTGCGCGCGGCGGACGGCAGGTAGCCGGTGACGACGTTCCAGCCGACCCGGCCGTTGGTCAGGTGGTCGAGCGTCGACATCCGGCGCGCGAACGGGTACGGGTGCTCGTAGGCGGTGCCGGCGGTGACGCCGAAGCCGAGGTTCTCGGTCACCAGCGCCATCGCGGAGACCAGGAGGAGCGGGTCGTTGACCGGGACCTGCGCGCCGTGGCGGATCGCGGCCTCGTTGCTGCCGCCGTAGACGTCGTAGGTGCCGAGCACGTCGGCGATGAAGATCCCGTCGAAGGTGCCGCGCTCCAGGAGCTTGGCGAGCTCGGTCCAGTAGGTGAGGTCCTTGTAGCGCCAGGCCTGGTCGTCGGGGTGACGCCACATCCCGGAGGACTGGTGGGCGACGCAGTTCATGTCGAAAGCGTTGAAACGGATCTGCCTGGTCATGCGCTCCAGAATGCATGCGTTCAGCCCCCGACGCACCCTGCCCGCCACATTCCGTAACGCCCACCAGCCATGGTTTCCGGAGTTGTGTACGCTCCGCCGCGGCGTGTCGCGTACACAACTCCGGAACGGATGGCTCAGTGGCCGCGGAAGACCGGGGGGCGCTTCTGCTGGAACGCGGCGAAGCCCTCGCGGTAGTCCTGCGTGTCGCGGAGGGCGGTCTGGGCCGCCGTCTCGGCGGCGACCGACTCCCAGAGGTCGAGGGTGCCGTCACGGAGGCCCGCGACGATGCGCTTGCTCGCGAGGAACGCCTGGGTCGCGCCGCGCGCGGCGGCGCCGGCGGCCTCCTCGACCGCAGCCGCCACCTGGCCGGCCGGCAGCGCCCGGCTGAACAGCCCGCCAGCCACGGCCTCCGCGCCGGAGATCAGCCGGCCCGAGTAGATGAGGTCGAGCGCGCGGTGCGGGCCGAGGCGGGAGACCAGCAGCCAGTGGCCTCCCGAGTCGAGCGCGGCCCCCAGGGCGGCGAACGGCGAGCCGACCTTGGCATCCTCGGCGACGTACACCACATCGGTGGCGACCAGGAGGCCGAGGCCGACACCGAGCGCCGCGCCGCGGGCCGCCGCGAAGGTCGGGGCGGGGAACGCGGTGATCCGGCGCAGCAGCGGCGTCACCAGTCCGTCCAGGTAGGCGGGCACATCGTCCGTGGCGGGGTCGACGCCGGCGATGTCCCGGCCCGCGCAGAACGAGCGGCCCTCGCCGCGCAGCACGAGCGCGCGCACTCCGGCGGCCTCGGCCTCCGCGTAGGCGGCGTCGAGCTCGCGGAGGTCGTCGGGGCCGAGCGCGTTGAGCCGCTCCGGCGCGTTCAGCGTGACGTGAGCGACGTCGTCCTGGATGGTGAGCTCGATCATCGCGCCTCCTCGGATTTCAGGAACGACTCAGACGTCATAGTCCACTGCGACCTTCTCGGTGAGCGGATGCGACTGGCAGGTGAGCACATAGCCGGCCTCCAGCTCCTCCGGCTCGAGCGCGTAGTTCTCGGTCATCCTCACGTCCCCGGAGAGCAGCCGGGCCCGGCAGGTTCCGCAGACGCCGCCCGTGCAGGCGAACGGCACGTCCGGCCGCACCCGCAGCGCCGCGTTGAGCACCGACTCGTTCGCGTCGACGGGCGTCGTCACCGTGGAGGTCTGGCCGTCGAGCGTGAACTCGATCTCCGCCGTCTTCTCGCCCTCGTGCACGATGACCGGGTGCCCGACGTCCCCGCGCACCTCGCCCGGCTCGCCGGTCGTGAACAGCTCGAAGTGGATCGCCGAGCGCGGAACGTCGTAGGTCTCCAGTACGTCGCGGCAGAGCTGTACCAGCTCGAACGGCCCGCAGAGGAACCACTGGTCCACGGTGTCCGGCGGCAGCAGCGCGTCCAGGATGGTGCGCAGCCGCTCCTCGTCGATCCGGCCGGAGAGCAGGGGAGCGGAGCGCTGCTCGCGCGAGAGCACGTGATGCAGCGCGAGGCGCGACGGATAGCGGTCCTTGAGGTCGGCGAGCTCCTCCAGGAACATCACGTCGATCGCCGTGCGGTTCGTGTAGACGAGCGTGAACGAGCTGGTGTCCGAGGCGGCCAGCACGCTGGAGGCCAGCGCCATCAGCGGCGTGATGCCCGATCCGGCGGCGATCCCGGCGACGTGGACGCCGTCCAGGCGCCCGAGGTCGATGGTGAACGTGCCCTGCGGGCTCATCACGTCGATCCGGTCGCCCGCGCGCAGCTCGCTGGTCGCCCAGGTCGAGAACGCGCCGCCGAGGTCGCGCTTGATCGCGACGCTGATCCGGCCGCGCGAGGGCGGCCGGCAGATCGAGTAGCTGCGCCGCAGCTCCTTGCCGCCGACGGTCGCGCGCAGGGCGACGTGCTGCCCCGGGAGGTAGTCGTACTCGCCGTGCAGGGCGTCCGGCACCGCGAACGTCACCTCGACGCTCGCGGCGGTGAGCGAGCGCACCTCGGCGACCGCGAGCGTGTGGAATCGCGCGCGCGCCATCAGCGGGACCTCACAGCGCCTTGAAGTGGTCGAACGGCTCGCCGCACGCGTCGCAGACGAAGAGCGCCTTGCACGCGGTGGAGCCGAAGTGGGAGATCTCCCTGGTCTTCAGCGAGCCGCAGTGCGGGCACTTGATCGCGAGCGTGAGGCGCACCGGCCCGGTGCCCGGAGGCGGGGCGATGCCGAAGTCGCGGAGCGCGGCGCGGCCGTGGTCGCTGATCCAGTCCGTCGTCCAGGCCGGGGCCAGGGCCAGACTGACGCGCACGTCGGCGAAGCCCTCGGCGGCGAGGGCGCGCACGACGTCCTCGCGGATCGCGTCCATCGCCGGGCAGCCGGAGTAGGTCGGGGTGAGCACGACCTCCACGCCGGTGTCGGTCACCGTGACCGCGCGCAGGACGCCGAGGTCGTCGATCGTCAGCACGGGCACCTCGGGATCGAGGACGGCCGCTGCGGCCGCCCACGCCCGGCCGGCCTCGGCCGCGTGCCCGGTCACCAGGTCGCTCCCGGGTGCGAACGGGTGAGCACCTGCATCTCCGCGAGGAGCGGCGCGAGGTGCTCGGAGTGCCGGCCCTGGCGGCCGCCGCCCGCGGCGGTGAACGTCGTCGGGAGCTCCAGCTCGGCCTCCGCCAGGATCGGCGCGATCGCCGCGTCGAAGGCGTCGCGCAGGGTCGACGGCCGCGGGGCCACGTCCTCCAGCCGGTCACTCAGCAGCTCGTCGCGGAACAGCTCCGCCACGTACGGCCACAGGTCGTCGAACGCGGTCAGCGTGCGGCGGCGGGACTCGTCGGTGCCGAGCGCCAGCCGCAGCACCCACTGGTCGGCGTGGTCGCAGTGGTAAGCGACCTCCTTGACGGCCTTGCCCGCGACGGCGGCCAGCACCGGGTCCGCCGAGGCGCGCAGCCGTTCGTAGAGCTCGAAGAGGTAGTGGGAGGCGGCGAACTGCCGCACGATCGTGTGCGCGAAGTCGCCGTTCGGCTGCTCGAAGAGGTGCGCGGAGCGGAAGTCCTGCTCGTCGCGCCAGTAGGCCAGGTCGTCCTCGGAGCGGTCGGTGGCACTGCCGGCGTAGCGCAGCAGCGACCGGGCGTGGCCGAGCAGGTCGAGGGCGATGTTCGCGAGCGCGACGTCCTCCTCCAGTTCGGGTGCTCGGGAGATCCACCAGCCGAGCCGCTGCGCCAGCACGAGCGAGTCGTCGCCGAGCCACAGCGCGTACTCGGCGACGTCGGGGGAGGCCGTCGTCTCGGCCGCCACGAACTCGGCGGACAGGGTCACCGTGCTGAGCTCGACGTGGCCGTGCAGGTCGGCGTCGTGCGCGTCGCTCACAGGTGCTTCACCCCTTCGCTCTCCGTGTAATAGGTGGCGTGCCGGTAGTTCTTGCCCTCCGGCGAGGTGAAGAACGCGTCCTTGGCGTCGGGGTCGCTCGTGGTGATCGCGTCGGAGCGCACCACCCAGATCGAGACGCCCTCGCCGCGCCGGGTGTAGAGGTCGCGGGCGTTGCGCACGGCGAGCTCCTCGTCGGGCGCGTGCAGCGAGCCGACGTGCACGTGGCTGAGGCCGCGGGAGGCGCGCACGAAGACCTCCCACAGCGGCCAGACCTCGTGGGCCGGAGGCTTCTCGCCGGTCATGCCGCGACCTCCCGAGCCCGCTGCGCCCGCTTCTCGGCGTAGGCTGCGGCCGCTTCGCGCACCCAGGCGCCGTCCTCGTGCGCCTCGCGGCGGCGCTGCAGCCGCTGGGCGTTGCAGGGGCCGTCGCCGGCGATGACGCGCTGCAGCTCGCTCCAGTCGATCTCGCCGAGGTCGTACGCCTGGCGCTCCTCGTTCCAGCGCAGCTCGGGGTCCGGGAACGTCACCCCGAGCGCCTCGGCCTGCGGCACGAGCATCCCGACGAACCGCTGCCGCAGCTCGTCGTTGGAGAACCGCTTGATCTTCCACGCCATCGACCGCGCGGAGTTGGGGGAGTCGGCGTCCGGCGGCCCGAACATCATCAGCGACGGCCAGTACCAGCGGTTCACCGCGTCCTGCGCCATCCGCTGCTGCTCCGGGGTGCCGCGCATCAGCGTCAGCAGGATCTCGAAGCCCTGCCGCTGGTGGAAGGACTCCTCCTTGCAGATCCGCACCATCGCGCGGCCGTATGGCGCGTACGAGCACCGGCAGAGCGGCACCTGGTTGCAGATCGCCGCGCCGTCGACGAGCCAGCCGATCGCGCCGATGTCGGCCCAGCTCAGCGTGGGGTAGTTGAAGATCGAGGAGTACTTCGCGGCGCCGCTGATCAGCTGCTCGGTCATCTCGTCGCGCGTGATGCCGAGGGTCTGGGTCGCCGAGTAGAGGTAGAGCCCGTGACCGGCCTCGTCCTGCACCTTGGCCATCAGGATGGCCTTGCGTTTGAGGCTCGGCGCCCGGCTGATCCAGTTGGCCTCCGGCTGCATCCCGATGATCTCGGAGTGCGCGTGCTGCGACATCTGGCGGATGAGCGTGCGCCGGTAGGCGTCGGGCATCCAGTCGCGCGGCTCGATGCGGGAGTCGGCGGCGATGAGCTGCTCGAACAGGGCCTGGCCTGCGAGCTCCTCGTCGGTCGGGAGGGGGGTCGTCTCGGTTGCGTTCGCCATCGAACGGCGCTCCAATCAATACTGACTGATCGTTCGTTCAGTATATGCGGGCCAGGGGGGTTCATGCCACACTTGCTGAGTGACCGACACCCGGACGGCCGAGCCCCTGCGCCGGGGCCGGCCCGGCTACGACCAGCGCGGGATCCTCGAGGTCGCCGTGGCCGCCTTCAACGAGCACGGCTACGACGCGACCTCCATCGGGATGCTCGCCGAGCGGCTCGGGCTGTCCAAGTCGGCGATCTACCACCACGTGGCGTCCAAGGACGAGCTGCTGGCTCTCGCGCTGGACGAGGCGCTCGACGGCCTGGAAGGTGCGCTGCGGTCGGCCGAGGAGACCAGCGGGACCGCCGCCGACCGGCTCGCGCAGGTGCTCCGCGAGGCGGTGCTGGTGCTGGCCGACCGCCTCCCGTACGTCACCCTGCTGCTGCGCGTGCGCGGCAACACCGAGGTGGAGCGGGCAGCACTGCAGCGCAGGCGCGCCTTCGACCACGCGGTGGCGGCGCTGGTCGCGGAGGCGCGCGACGAGGGCTCGCTGCGGGTGGAGGCCGACCCGGCCGTGGTCGCCCGCCTCCTGTTCGGCATGATCAACTCGCTGACCGAGTGGTACGACCCCGCCGGCCCCGTCCCGCCCGACGAACTGGCCGACACCATCCTCGCCCTCGCCCTCCGTTCCTGACGCGAGGGGCACGTTGTTGTCACTTTTCGCGCCCGAAAGTGACAACGACGTGCCCCTCGGCGGAGGGGCTACTCCTTCGCGACGAGGGTGAGGACGTCGTAGGACGCCACGAGCTCGTCGTTCTGGTTGAGGATCCGCGCGTCCCAGCGCACCTCGCCGTAGTCGTCCGTCTCGCGCGGCGTGATCTGCTTGGCCGTCAGCGCGACCCGGATGCTGTCGCCGGGGGAGACCGGCGTCAGGAACCGCAGGTTCTCCAGCCCGTAGTTCGCGAGCACGGGACCAGGAGCCGGGTCCACGAACAGCCCGGCGGCCCACGACACGAGCAGGTAGCCGTGCGCGACGCGTCCCGGGAAGAACGGGTTCGCCGCGGCCGACTCCTCGTCCATGTGCGCGTAGAAGGTGTCGCCGGTGAAGGTCGCGAACGTCTCGATGTCGTCCAGGGTCACCCGCCGCGTCTCCGACTGCACCTGGTCGCCGATCCGCAGCGTCGCGAGCGACTTGCGGAACGGGTGCGGGCCACCGGTGTCGGCGGCGGCGCCCTCGTGCCACACGCCGGTCACGGCCGTGAGGAGGTCGGGGGAGCCCTGGATCGCCGTGCGCTGCATGTGGTTCAGCACCGCGCGGATGCCGCCCAGCTCCTCGCCGCCGCCCGCACGGCCGGGACCGCCGTGGACGAGGTGCGGCATCGGCGAGCCGTGCCCGGTGGAGGTGCGGGCGTCGTCGCGGTCGAGCAGCAGGATGCGGCCGTTGTACGCCGCGGTCGCCAGCACCAGCTCGCGCGCGAACGCCGCGTCGTGCGTGGCCGCGCTGGTCACGAGCGAGCCGCCGCCGAGGGCCACCAGCTGCGCCGCCTCGGTCGCCGTGTCGTACGGCAGCACGGCCGCGACCGGGCCGAACGCCTCGACGCTGTGCGCCTCCGGCGTGCGGGCGTCGGCGAAGCGCAGCACGATCGGGGCGACGAACGCGCCCTCCGGCTCGGCGCCCAGGCTGCCGTCGCCGCGGCGGACGCTCGGCTGGTCGAGGCCGCCGATGGCGAGCTCGCCCCCGGCCGCCACCAGTCGCGCCACCTGACGCAGCACCTCGGCGCGCTGCTCGCGCGAGGCGAGCGGCCCCATGGTGACGCCCTCGGCGCGCGGGTCGCCGAGCACGACGCGCTCGTCGATGCGCGAGCGCACGGCCGCGAGGAGGTCGTCGACCGCGGCGGCCGGGACGATCGCACGCCGGATCGCGGTGCACTTCTGCCCCGCCTTCGCGGTCAGCTCCACCACCAGCTGCTTGACGTAGGCGTCGAACTCGGGCGTCCCGGGCAGCGCGTCGGGCCCCAGCACCGAGGCGTTGATGGAGTCGGTCTCGCTCGTGAACCGCACCCCGCCGGTCTGCACCGTGTCGTGCGCGCGCAGCCGCTCGGCGGTGGAGGCCGACCCGGTGAACGCCACCAGGTCGCCCAGCCGCAGCTGGTCGATCAGTCCGGGCACGCCGCCGCAGACCAGCTGGAGCGACCCCGCGGGAAGCAGCCCGGACTCGACGAGGATGCGCACCATCGCCTCCGCGACGTACGCGGTCGGTGTCGCGGGCTTCGCGAGGGTCGGCATCCCGGCGAGGAACGACGGCGCGAACTTCTCCAGCAGCCCCCAGACCGGGAAGTTGAACGCGTTGATCTGCACGGCCACCCCCGGCAGCCGGGTGAAGATGTGCTGGCCGAGGAACGAGCCGTCCTTCGCCAGCGACTCGGCGGGGCCGTCCACGACCACCTGGGCGTTCGGCAGCTCGCGGCGCCCCTTCGACGAGTAGGTGAACAGGGCGCCGATGCCGCCGTCCACGTCGATCCACGCGTCGGTCCGCGTGGCGCCGGCCCGGGCGGAGAGGTCGTACAGTTCCTGCTTGCGCTCGGTCAGCACCTGCGCCATCCGCTTGAGCAGCACCGCGCGCTTGTGGAAGGTCAGCTCGCCGAGCGAGGCCTGCCCGACCGTGCGGGCGTAGTCGAGGGCCCCGGCGAGGTCGGCGCCCTCGGCGCTCACGCGGGCCACGAGTTCTCCGGTGGAGGCGTCGTGGACCTCGGCCGCGCCCTCGTCGGACGCAGGGCTCCACCACTGATCGCGCAGGTAGCTGGGCAGACTCATCGTTCGGTACCTCCCGGGAGGATCTGGAGCGGCGCTCCGGCGGATCGGACATAGGCTGATGCCGTGGCCGATGGAGACTGGACGATCGAGCTCGGCGAGCTCGACGAGAAGATGGGCGTGCGCATCCTGGAGCAATCCGCGGAGCGCGTCGTCGCGACGATGCCGGTGGCGGGCAACCGCCAGTCGTTCGGGCTGCTGCACGGCGGCGCCTCCGTCGCGTTCGCGGAGGCGCTCGGCTCGTGGGCGGCCGTCATCCACGCCGGACCCGGGCGCAGCGCGGTCGGGCTCGACGTCAACGCGACGCACCACCGCTCGGTGCGCAGCGGGCTCGTGACCGGGGTCGCGACCGCGATCCGGCTGGGGCGGAAGGTGACGTCGCACGAAGTGGTGCTCACGGATGAGGACGGCAACCGGCTCTGCACCGTCCGCATCACGAACCTCATCGTGGAGGCTCCGGAGCGCGCGTGAGCGGCACGCCGCCCGCCGCCTCGTCGCTCCAGTCGTAGAACCCGCGGCCGGACTTGCGCCCGAGCAGGCCGTCGGCGACCATCCGGCGCAGCAGCGCGGGCGGCTCGAAGCGCGCGCCGAGCTCGCTCGCCAGGTACTCCGCGATGTCGAGCCGCACGTCCAGCCCGACGATGTCGGTGAGCCGCAGCGGCCCGACGGGGTGCTTGTAGCCGAGGGTCATCGCCGTGTCGATGGACTCGGGGGAGGCGACGCCCTCCTCGACCATCCGCACGGCCTCCAGCCCGAGCAGCACGCCGAGCCGGGACGACGCGAAACCCGGGGAGTCGCGCACCACGATCGGCGTCTTGCCGAGGGCGGCCACCCAGCCGGTGACGAGCTCGATGGCGCTCGGCGCGGTCGCCTGCCCGGCCACGACCTCCACCAGTGCCGAGGCGGGCACGGGATTGAAGAAGTGCATGCCGAGGAAGGCGCCGGGCCGCCGCAGGACCTCCGCGAGGCCGTCGATGGACAGCGACGAGGTGTTGCTCGCCAGCACGGCGTCGGGCTCGAGCAGGTCCTCGGCGCGGCGGAGCGCGTCGTGCTTGAGCTCGGGCAGTTCGGGCACGGCCTCCACCACGAGGGCCGAGCCGCGCAGGGCGTCCCAGGAGGTTGTGGCGATCAGCCGGTCCGGCGCCGGGGCGGTCGCACCGCGGCGGACGCTGCCGTCGATCGCGGCCTCCACCCGCTCGCGAGCGGCGGCCGCCGACGCGGCGTTCCGCTCGACGACGGCGACGCGCGCGCCCGCCATCAGGAACGCGTGGGCGATCCCGGCGCCCATCCGGCCACCGCCGATCACTCCGATGCGCTCCGGGAGGGCGACGTGCTCGGGGACGCCGGTCGTGAGGTCGCTCACTTCCGCCTCCGCTCCAGGAACTCCGTCATCCTCCGCTGCTTCTCCGGCGACTCGAACAGCACCGCCTGTGCCTCCCGCTCGGCCCGGGGATGGTCGCCGAGCGGCGCGCGGAGGACACGCTTGGTGTACTGGGTCGCGAGCGGGTCGTTCGCGGCGATCCGGTCGGCGAGGGCGTGCGCTGCGGCGAGCAGTTCGTTCGGCTCGAAGAGGTCGCTCACGAGCCCGGCGGCCAGCGCCTCCTCCCCGCTCAGCACGCGACCGGCCATCGCGATCTCGGCCGCGAGGGGCTCGCCGACGAGCTGCGGCAGCCGCCAGAGAGCGCCCGCCGCGGCGATGATGCCGAGCGAGGTCTCCGGGTTCCCGATCCGCAGCCGCGGGGTGCCGAGCCGGAAGTCCGCGGCGTAGGCGAGCTCCGCGCCGCCGCCCAGGGCGTAGCCGTCGAGGGCCGCGATGACCGGCATCGGCAGCTCGGCGATGCGGAGGAAGATCGTCGCGTTGATCGCGCGGCGCGCGTCGGCCGCGGTGCGCTCGCGCAGCTCGGCGATGTCGGCGCCGGACGCGAAGACGCCCTCGGAGCCGGTGAGGATGAGGATGCGCGGGTCGCGCTCCAGGTCTTCGCACAGCCCGTGCAGCTCGTCGACCATCCGCTGGTCGATCGCGTTGCGGCGCTCGGGACGGTTGAGCGTCGCGACCACCCGGTCGGCGCTCTCGGTGACCAGCAGAGTCGTCGGCGCCGCCATCACATCGCCTCCACGATCAGGGCCGCGCCCTGGCCGACGCCGACGCACATCGTCGCCAGCCCGTACCGGGACCGCTCGCGCTCCATCCGGCCGAGCAGCGTCACCAGGATGCGCGCGCCGCTCGAACCGAGGGCGTGCCCGAGCGCGATGGCGCCGCCGTCGGCGTTCACGCGCGCCCGGCCGCTGTCGTCGTCCAGGCCGAGCCGGCGCAGGCACGCGATCGCCTGTGCGGCGAACGCCTCGTTGAGCTCGATCGAGCCGATGTCGTCCAGCTCCAGGCCCGCCCGGTCGAGCGCCCGGTTGGTCGCCGGGACCGGGCCGAGGCCCATCACCTCGGGAGCGACGCCCGCGTTCGCCGAGGCGACGATCCGGGCGCGTGGGCGGAGGCCGTAGCGCTGCACCGCCTCCCCGCTCGCGACCACGATCGCGGAGGCGCCGTCGTTGAGGGGCGACGAGTTGCCTGCGGTGACCACGCTGCCGCCGGCGACGACCGGTCGCAGTGCCGAGAGCGCAGCCGCGTCGGTGTCGCGCCGGATGCTCTCATCGGCCGCGAACTCCCCTTCAACGGTCGGGACGGCGATGATCTCGTCCGAGAATCGCCCGGCGTCCGTCGCCGCCGCGGCCCGCCGGTGACTCTCCAGCGCGAAAGCGTCGGCGTCCTCCCGGCTGATCCCGTCGAGCCGGGCGACCTCCTCCGCCGTCTCCGGCATCGAGTACGTGGCCTTGTCGCGCTCCAGGAACCGCGGATTCGTGAACCGCCAGCCGATCGAGGTGTCGAACTGCGCTCCCGGCTTGGCCCACGGCCGTTCCGGCTTGGCCTGCACCCACGGCGCGCGCGTCATCGACTCCACGCCGCCCGCCACGATGAGGTCGGCGTCCCCCGCGCGGATCGCCTGGCCCGCCAGGGTGACGGCACTGAGGCCGGACGCGCAGAGCCGGTTGACGGTGACCCCGGGCACGCTGTCCGGGAGGCCGGCCAGCAGGGCGGCCATGCGCGCCACGTTGCGGTTGTCCTCGCCGGCCTGGTTCGCGGCCCCGAGCATCACGTCATCGAGGGCCGACCCGTCCACGCCCGCGCGGCGCACCGCCTCGCCGACCACCAGTGCCGCCAGATCGTCGGGCCGCACGCCCGCCAGCGCTCCGCCGTAGCGTCCGACCGCGGTGCGGACCCCTCCGACGAGGTAGGCCTCGGCCATCGCAGCTCCTTCGAATGCGAATTACCGAACGAACGTTCAGCTAGTAAATACTCGCAGAACCCCGACCGGCGAGCAACCGCCGCGAGCGCGAGCCGAGCTCGGCGGACGCCACGACCACCCCCAGGATCACCACCGCGCAGCCGATCGACGCCGCGGCGGGCACCCACAGCGCCGCCAGCGCGAGCAGGAGAGGCAGCCCCACCGCCGGAACCGCCCAGCGCAGCACGACCCGCCACGGGTCGCCGAAGCGCCGGGCGATGATCGCGTTCGTCAGGTAGAACAGCGCGATGCCGCCGCCGAGCGAGACGGCCAGCGCCGGCGGCAGCGGTTCGCCGGGATGCGCGATCGCCGCCGCGAGCGCTCCGGAGAGCGCGGTGACCCCGGCCAGCAGCAGGAACGGGAGGAAGGCCACGGTGTCCCGGATCGTGCGCACGTCGCCGGCCGCCAGCAGGCGCTCCAGCCCGCTGGTCATGGCATCCACGCCGTAGAGGAAGAACGACCAGGCCAGCCCGGAGGTCACCAGCAGCGCGAGCGCGCCGACCAGCCCGGCGGCGACCGTCCAGGCGTCGCTCACCGCCGCGACGATGCTCAGCACCGACTCGCCGAGCACGATGATCACGAGCAGCCCGAACCGCTCGGAGAGGTGCTCGACGTTCAGCCGGTCGAGCGCGATCGCCGCCCAGCTGCCGGAGGTCGCGGTCAGCAGCACGACCTCCAGCACGATCGCGACCGCCCACAGCACGTAGTTCGCGGGCGCCGGGAGGACGATCGAGACCAGCCAGATCACGGCGGTCAGGCCGTTGTAGGCGAGGATGCGGACCCGGGAGGCCACACCGTTCGACCACGAGAAGCGGATCCACACCACCAGCAGCAGCACCCGCAGCAGCGCGTTTCCCGCCGCGAACAGCCAGGCCCGGTCGCCGACCGCCTCCGGGGCCGCGACCGCGAGCGCGCCGACCGCGAACATCGCGATCAGCATCACGAGCGACAGCCGCCGGCGGCTCAGCTGCGGCGACACATCCACGACGAAGGTCAGATTCACCCACGACCACCACACCGACGCGAACAGGGCGACGAACACCGCGAGCGTGCCGAACGACGGTTCGGCGTGCAGGCCGTGGGCGAGCTGCCCGACCAGCGCGACGAACACCAGATCGAAGAACAGCTCCATCCAGTGCGCCCGCGACGGGTCCCGGTCGCCCGCGACGGGGAGGCGGGGGAGGCGACCGCCGCTCATCCGCGTCGGCCGGCCCTCAGGAACCCGTCGACCGCCGCACGCACGCGCTCGTCGTCGGCGTACCCGCTCAGCGTGATCCCGTCGAGCGCACTCCACGCGGCGGGGGTCCCGAGCGCGGCCGACCGATCGCGGTCGGACCGGAGCCGGTTCTGCCGCACGAGGAGCGCGGCGACGGCGATGGCGACGGCCAGCACCACGACGATGGAGGCGAGGACGACGACGATGGTGGTGCTCACCGGGCGCCTCCTTCGGCGGGAGGCGCAGGAGGGGTCGCACGCAGCGCGAGCAGTTCGGCGAGCAGCCCCTGCGCGAGCACGAATGTCCGCTGCGCCCGCCGGGCGAGCAGGTAGAAGACGCCGCCGCTCGCCATTGTGACCGTCCCCGCGATGAGCACCCACAGCCACGCCGCGACCGGCACCGGATTCACCGCCGGATCCGACTGCAGCACCGGCACCACGAGCGACAGGATCACCCCGGATCCGGCCGCGGCCAGCGCCTTCGCCAGCGTCAGCGTGTGCTCGTACCGCCAGGTCAGCGCGACCGTGAGCCCGTCCACGGCCGCGCGGTCGCCCAGCCGGGCGAGGGCCATCAGGTCCCCGACCGTCAGCTCCGAGGTGAGCGCGCCCGCCATGACGCGAGCGTACCGAGTCCCGTGTCCCCGCGCACCAGCCGCCTAGCGCAGGTCGTGATCCTCGAACACCAGCGACGTTTTGGTGTCCCGCACCGACGGGATGCTGGTCAGCTCCTCCAGCACCACCCGCCGCAGGTCTTCGTTGTCGCGCGCCCGCACCAGCAGGATGACGTCGAAGTCGCCGCCGACCAGTGCGAAGTGCTCCACCTCCGGGATGGCGCGCAGCCGTTCGCGGAGGTCGTGCCAGGCCGCCTGCTCCACGCGCATCGTCACGTACGCCGACGACGCGCGGCCGGAGCGGCGCGGGTCGACCTTGGCGGTGAAGCCCGTGATCACGCCCTCGTCGACCAGGCGGGAGACGCGGGCGTAGGCGTTGGCCCGGGAGACGTGCGCCGCCTCGGCGACCGCCGTGATGGAGGCCCGGCCGTCGGCGCGCAGGGCGTCCACGATGCGGGTGTCGATGTCGTCCATGGTGGAAGACAGTTTGGCATCCATCGCGCGGCTGCGCATCCATTCGTCTCGAAAGTCGCGGACGCCTGGCAAACGGGGTCCAGCGAAGTCATCCTGATGATCAGCGACGTCTTTCGAAGGAGAACAGATGCACGCCGACGATCTGATGCCGGGCGACACCCCGCTGCGGCTCATCGACGAGCAGGGCTCGGGCCACCCGCACGAGCACTACGCGTTCCCGTCCGCCGACCTCCTGCGGGAGGGCTACGGCCGGCTCGTGCTGGGCAGGCGGCTCAACGATCAGGCCGACGCGCTGGTGCGGCAGGGCAGGCTGGCCGTGTACCCGTCGTCGCACGGCCAGGAGGCCTGCGAGGTCGCCGCGGCGATGGTGCTCGGCGACGGCGACTGGCTGTTCCCCACCTACCGTGACTCGGTGGCCGTGGTCTCCCGCGGGGTCGACCCGTTCGAGGCGTTCCTGCTCCTGCGCGGCGACTGGCACTCCGGCTACGACCCGAACCAGTACCGCGTCGCGCCGCAGGCCACCCCGCTGGCGACCCAGCTGCTGCACGCGGTCGGCTTCGCGCACGCGGCGCGGCTGCGCGGCGAGGACACCGTGGTCGTCGCGCTGTGCGGCGACGGCGCCACCAGCGAAGGCGACTTCCACGAGGCCCTCAACTTCGCGGCCGTCTTCCATCTCCCCGTCGTCTTCCTGGTCCAGAACAACGGTTACGCGATCTCCGTGCCGCTCAGCCGGCAGACGGCCGCGCCGAGCCTCGCGCACAAGGGCGTCGGCTACGGGATGCGCGGCCGGCTCGTCGACGGCAACGACCTCGCGGCGCTGCTGGCGGTGCTGGGGGAGGCCGTCACGGAGGCCCGCGAGGGCGGCGGCCCCACGCTCGTGGAGGCGATCACCTACCGGATGAAGTCGCACACCAACGCCGACGACGCCACCCGTTACCGCACCGCGGCGGAGGTCGAGCCGTGGCTCGCCCGCGACCCGCTGCTGCGCCTGCGCACCTGGCTGACGGCGGAGGGCGCCCTGACCGACGGCGACGTCGCCGAGTTCCAGGCCGACGCCGAACGGGTCGCCCTCGACCTGCGCGCCCGCATCATGGCCGATGCCGAGCCGCAGCCGCTCGACCTGTTCGCGTACGTCTACGCCGAGCCGACCCCGCAGCTGCGCGAGCAGTCCGAACTGCTGGCGGCCGAGCTCGCCGCAGAGTCCCGCGCAGAGGCCCGCACCGAGTCCCGCACCGAGGAGGTCGCCCGATGACGCTCATGCACGACGCCCCCGCCGACCGGCAGCCCGAGCCCGAACGGCCGTCCGAGCCCGCGCAGCCCGCGGTCGCGACCATGACCATGGCCCAGGCGCTCAACCGCGCCCTCGCCGACGCCCTCGAGGCCGACCCGTCGGTGCTGGTGTTCGGCGAGGACGTCGGCACGCTCGGCGGGGTCTTCCGCATCACCGACGGCCTGACGAAGCGCTTCGGCGAGCAGCGCTGCTTCGACACCCCGCTGGCCGAGTCCGGCATCGTCGGAACCGCCGTCGGGATGGCGATGAACGGGATGCGCCCGGTGGTCGAGATGCAGTTCGACGCGTTCGCCTACCCGGCGTTCGAGCAGATCGTCGATCACGTGGCGAAGATGGGCAACCGCACCCGCGGCAAGGTCCGGCTCCCGATGGTCATCCGCATCCCCTTCGCGGGCGGGATCGGCGGCGTCGAGCACCACTCCGACTCCTCCGAGGCCTACTACGTCCACACCCCTGGCCTGACCGTGGTGTCGCCGGCGACGCCGCAGGACGCCTACGGCCTGCTGCGCGCCGCGATCGCGTTCCCCGATCCGGTGGTGTTCCTGGAGCCGAAGAAGCTGTACTGGTCGACCGGCGAGGTCGACACGACGGCCCCGCTGCCCGAGCTCGGCCGCGCGCGCGTCGCCCGGGAGGGCACCGACGCGACCCTGATCGCGTACGGACCCACGGTCCCGGTGGCGCTCGCCGCAGCGGAGGCCGCCGCCGCGGAGGGCCGCAGCCTCGCGGTCGTGGACGTGCGGACCCTCACCCCGTTCGACGACGAGACCGTGTGCGCCGCCGTGCGCGCCACCGGCCGCGCTGTCGTCGTGGCCGAGGCGCCGGGCTTCGCGAGCGTGGCCTCCGAGATCGCCGCCCGGGTCTCCGAGCGCTGCTTCCACTATCTGGAGGCGCCGGTGCGCCGGGTGACCGGCTTCGACACCCCGTTCGCGCCGCCGAAGCTGGAGCGCTACTACCTGCCGGGTGTGGACCGCATCCTCGACGCCGTCGACGACCTCCAGTGGGAGGACGCATGAAGGTCTTCGCGCTGCCCGATCTGGGCGAAGGACTCGCGGACGCCGAGCTGGTGCACTGGCTGGTGGCGGTCGGCGACACGGTGGCCGTGGACCAGCCGATCGCCGAGGTGGAGACCGCCAAGTCGGTCGTGGAGGTGCCGTCCCCGTACGCCGGGGTCGTCGCCGTCTGCCACGGCGAGGAGGGCGAGACCATCCTGGTCGGCGCGCCACTGCTGGAGGTGCGGGAGGACGCGGAGGTGGAGGGCCCGGCCGAGGCCGTCGCCGTCGAGCAGGAACGCGAGCTCGAACCGGTCGCCGCCGGCTCCGGCCAGGTGCTCGTCGGCTACGGCACCACCGACCACGCCACCGCCCGCCGCCGCGGCCGCGCCGCACAGCGCGGCCCGGGCGTGACCTCCGGAGCGCCGAGCCGGATCGTGCCGGTCGTGTCGCCGGTGGTCCGCGCGCTCGCGCACAGCCACGGCATCGACCTCGCCTCGCTCACGCCGACCGGCGCGGGAGGCGTCGTCACGCGACGGGATGTGGAAGCCGCACTCGCGGCGGCGAAGGCGACCGCGCCCACCGCCGCACCCACCCGTCCCGCACCGTCCACCCCCATGCCCGCCCCCGAACCCCGGCACGGCGCCGACCCCCGCACCGGCCTCGACATCGCCTCCGTCACCCCGTTCTCCCGCCTGCGCCGCACCGTCGCCGAGACGATGACGCGCAGCCGCTCGGAGATCCCGGAGGCCACCGTCTGGGTGGACGTCGACGCCACCGAGCTGTGGGAGGCCAGGCGAGCCCTCGCGGCATCGGGCAAGCCCCCCTCGATGCTCGCCTTCGTCTCGCGGTTCGCGCTGAGCGCGCTGGGGCGGCATCCCGAGCTCGCCGGCCGGGTCACCGCGGACGGCGACGGTCTCGAGCTGTTCGCCGGGGTGAACCTCGGCTTCGCCGCCGACACCCCGCGCGGCCTCCTCGTCCCGGTCATCCGCCGCGCCGACCGGGCGAGTGTCCGCGAGCTCGACGCCGAACTCGGCCGGCTGGCCGCCGCCGCCCGCGACGGCGCTCTCCCGCCGGCGGAGCTGACCGGCTCGACCTTCACCGTGAACAACTACGGCAGCCTCGGCGTCGACGGCAGCGCCGCGATCATCAACCACCCGGAGGTCGCCATCCTCGGCATCGGCCGCGTCATCGAGCGCCCCTGGGTGGTCGACGGCGCCGTCGTCCCGCGCCGGATCGTGCAGCTCAGCCTGGTCTTCGACCACCGGGTCACCGACGGCGGTGTGGCGGCCCGCTTCCTCCGCGAGATCGCCGACGCGATCGAGTCGCCGATCGCCTTCCTCGCCGCGGAGTCGCCGGGTACGGTGAAGGGATGAGCGACAAGCCGAAGCACGCAGCAGAGCCCGACGACGCCGACAAGCCCGACCTGGTCGAGCGGGGCGACGACTACGACCTCGACTTCGAGAAGGACGTCGCGCCCGAGGAGAACATCCCCTGGCTCCCGCACCCCTCGCCCAGCGACGGCGACGCGCCGGCGCCCTGAGCGTCCGCTCCGCACCCTGAGCGGTCGGCGCACTGGGCGCTCGCACCCTAGGCTTGGCGGAGTGACCTCCCGCCCGTTCCCGCTCTGGCTCGCGCTGGTCTGCGCGATCTTCTGCGGGGCGGGCGTCGCGCTCCAGTCGCGCATCAACGGCGAGCTGGGCCAGCGGCTCGATGACGGCGTGACCGCCGCGGTCATCTCGTTCGGCTCCGGGCTGGTGATCCTGCTCGTCGCGATGGCCGTCGCGCCCGCGGGCCGGCGCGGGCTCGGCCGGGTCGTGGCCGCGCTGCGCGCGCGCGAGCTGCGCTGGTGGTACGTCGCCGGCGGCACCGCGGGCGCGTTCCTGGTGCTGTCGCAGGGCGTCGCCGCGGCGGTGCTCGGGGTCGCGCTGTTCACGGTCGCGGTGGTCGCCGGGCAGACCGTCAGCGGGCTCGTGCTCGACCGGATCGGCCTCGGCCCGGGCGGCCGGCGCCTGATCACGCCAGCCCGGCTCGCCGGCGCCGTCATCGCGCTCGGTGCCGTGAGCTGGGCGGTGTCCGCGCAGCTCGGCGGTCCCGTACCGATCTGGCTGATGCTGCTGCCGCTGATCGCGGGTCTCGGCCTCGGCTGGCAGCAGGCCGTCAACGGTCAGGTCCGGGTGGTCGCCGAGAGCGCCCTGACGGCGACCTTCATCAACTTCGTCGTCGGCACGAGCGTGCTCCTGGTGCTCACGGCCGTGGACTGGAGCGTCCGCGGCCTCCCCGAGCCGCTCCCGACCGAGCCCTGGCTGTATCTCGGCGGTGCGATCGGCTGCGTCTTCATCGCGGCGGCCGCGCTGCTCGTCCGGATCACGGGCGTGCTGCTGCTCGGCCTCGCGACCGTCGCCGGCCAGCTGGTGACCGCGCTGCTGCTCGACCTGCTCGCGCCCAGCTCGCCCGCCCCCGTGGCGTTCTCGACGATCGCCGGCACGCTGCTCGCCCTCCTCGCGGTCGTCGTCGCGAGCGTCCGCTGGCCCCGCCGCTCGCCGACGACCTGACGGGACGATCGTCAGTCGAGCGTGCTGAGGAAGCGCTCGGCGTCGAGGGTGGTCCGGTGGCCCTCCTTGCCGTCGTCGGGCACGCCGCCCACGTAGAGCCAGCCGAGCAGCCGCTCGTTCTTCGCGAGGCCGTGCATCCGATGGACGGCCTTGGAACGGGTGTGGTGGCCGGTCCGCCACATCACACCCCAGCCGGCGTCGTGCAGGAGCAGGCTGAGGAGGTGCGCGACGCCGGCGGCGACCGCGTCCTGCTCCCAGCCCGGCACCTTCTCGTTCTTCGTGCGCACGGCCACGATCGCCAGCAGGAGGGAGGAGCGCAACGGCTTGGCCGCCAGCTTCTCGGCCTCCGCGCCGGTCACCCCGGCGTCCTTCACGAACGCCTGTCCCAGGCGCTCCCGCGCGTCGCCGCGCAGCTCGATGACCCGCCACGGATGCAGCGCCGAATGATCGGCGACGCGTCCCGCGGCGGCGACGAGCGGCAGCAGCTCCTCGTGGGTCGGAGCCTCGGCCGTCACGCGCGAGTACGACCGCCGGGCCGCCACGCGCGCGGCCAGGTCGCTGTCCGCCATCAGCTCTCGGGCGTGAAGTTCAGCGAGATCGAGTTCATGCAGTAGCGGTCGCCCGTCGGGGTGCCGAAGCCGTCGGGGAACACGTGGCCCAGGTGCGAATCGCAGTTCGCGCAGCGCACCTCGGTGCGCACCATGCCCAGGCTGTCGTCCTCGAGGAGCTGCACCGCCTCCGGGCGGATCGACTCGTAGAAGCTCGGCCAGCCGCAGCCGCTGTCGAACTTCGTGCCCGACTTGAACAGCTCTGCTCCGCACGCGGCGCAGGTGTAGAGGCCGGCGCGGCCCTCGTCGAGCAGCTCGCCGGTCCACGGGCGCTCGGTGCCCGCCTCGCGCAGCACGGCGTACTGCTCGGGGCTCAGCTCGCGCCGCCACTCCTCGTCGGTCTTGCTGACCCCGAATCCCTCGTGCGCTGCCGTGCCCTGCGCTGCCTCGTGCGATGCGCTCATCGTGCGTTCCTTTCGTCGTCCGTCTCCAGCCTAAACGGCAGGGCTGGCGCCGCTGTTCCCTGTTTCGGCGCGCGACCTGCCGCGGCCAAACGGGCAACGCACAGGACAGCGCGCCTAGGATGAGGCGCGAGCGCGGGGAAGGGCTGACTCGAGACGGTGAGGGGAGGCGGTGCACGTGGCGGAGACTGCGGACCACCGGATCCCCGCGCCGGACGCGAGCGGCCTGACCGACCGTGAGGCGGCGATCCTCGCGTTCGAGCGTCAGTGGTGGCGGCATGCCGGCGCCAAGGAGAAGGCCATCCGCGAGGAGTTCGGCCTCTCCGCCGCGCGGTACTATCAGCTCCTCGGAGCCCTGATCGACCGGCCGGAGGCGCTCAGGCACGACCCCATGCTCGTCAAGCGCCTGCTCCGGCTGCGCGAGACCAGGCTGGCTGCACGGCGATCCCGGACACTCCCGTCCGGCGACTGACACCGCGAGGAATCACCCGTAGATGGCAGAGAAGTACCCGAGAGACCGGTTCGACGACATCCCCGACGACCTGCAGCGCGTCGGGGCGCACCGGGCTCCCCGCCCGAAGGGCCGCGGCTGGATCGCGGTCGGCTGGGCGGCGCTCGCCGTCGTCGTCCTCGTCGGCGCCGGCATCTTCGGGCTGTCGCTGGTGAGCGGCTCCATCTCGTTCCACGGCACGCCCAACTCTTCCAGCGGCACGCCCACCCCGACCCCGACTCCCACCCCGACCATCGTGCCGACGGTCGACCCGTCCCTGACGGTGAACGTGCTGAACGGCACCACGACCTCGGGTCTCGGCGGCAAGGTGGGCGACACCCTGACGCAGGCGGGCTGGAAGGTCGGGGCCGTCGCGAACGCCGACCGGCAGGACCTGACGCAGACGATCGTCTACTACTCCGACCCGAAGAACGAGGCCGCGGCGCTCGGGGTGGCGCAGTCGCTCCCGGGGGCGACGGTCTCCCTGACGCAGGACTTCGCCGGCAGCGGCGCCGACCTGACCGTGGTCGTCGGCAGCAACTACACGGGCTGACCGGGCGTCCTCCGGAGCGGGGACAGGGCGTCACCCCTTTGTTTCATGTGTGTTTAACTTTGGGCCGATTTGGTAACGGAATGGCGAAAACACTGGCGTGAACAGCTATTGCAAGCATTAGGATCGGGAGTCAACGCGCGGCGCTGGACCGGGCGAGCGACACAGCAATGGGAGTAATGCATGGCGAACGGGACCGTGAAGTGGTTCAACGCTGAAAAGGGCTACGGATTCATCACCGTCGATGGTGGGGGACAGGACGTTTTCGTTCACTACTCCGCAATCGACATGAACGGCTACAAGGTTCTCGAAGAGGGCCAGCAGGTGCAGTTCGAGGTCGGCTCGGGCAACAAGGGCCCGCAGGCCGAGTCGGTGCGTCCGCTGTAGTACGCAGCGATCGGCAAGACCATATAAGAGGAGCGCCGCCCTTCGGGGCGGCGCTCCTTTCTCTCTGCGCGGAACGCGGGCTCGCCGTTCGCCTTGCACTCCATGGGCGCGAGTGCCAGAATCGCTTTAGCACTCCATCTGATCGAGTGCTAACACACCGAATCTTTCGCAGACGTCCGGGAGGGACGAGAAACACATGGCAAAGATCATTGCTTTCGACGAGGAAGCCCGTCGCGGCCTCGAGCGCGGCCTCAACATCCTGGCTGACACCGTCAAGGTGACGCTGGGCCCGCGCGGTCGCAACGTCGTCCTCGAGAAGAAGTGGGGCGCTCCCACCATCACGAACGACGGCGTCTCCATCGCGAAGGAGATCGAGCTCGACGACCCGTACGAGAAGATCGGCGCAGAGCTCGTCAAGGAGGTCGCCAAGAAGACCGACGACGTCGCGGGCGACGGCACCACCACCGCCACCGTCCTCGCTCAGGCGCTCGTCAAGGAGGGCCTCCGCAACGTGGCCGCCGGCGCCGACCCCATCACGCTGAAGCGCGGCATCGAGAAGGCCGTCGCGGCCGTGACCGAGGAGCTCATCGCCAGCGCCAAGGAGGTCGAGACCAAGGCCGAGATCGCCGCCACCGCGTCCATCTCCGCCGGCGACACCACCATCGGCGAGATCATCGCCGAGGCGATCGACAAGGTCGGCAAGGAGGGCGTCGTCACCGTCGAGGAGTCGAACACCTTCGGCACCGAGCTCGAGCTGACCGAGGGCATGCGCTTCGACAAGGGCTTCCTGTCGCAGTACTTCGTCACCGACCAGGACCGCCAGGAGGCGGTGTTCGAGGACACCTACATCCTCATCGCCAACCAGAAGATCTCCTCGATCAAGGACCTGCTCCCGATCGTCGACAAGGTGATCCAGGCCAACAAGCAGCTCCTCATCATCGCCGAGGACGTCGACGGGGAGGCCCTGGCCACCCTGATCGTCAACAAGATCC
Organism: Leifsonia sp. Soil_N53; assembly: GCF_057655165.1. Taxonomy (NCBI): domain Bacteria; kingdom Bacillati; phylum Actinomycetota; class Actinomycetes; order Micrococcales; family Microbacteriaceae; genus Leifsonia; species Leifsonia sp. Soil_N53. The sequence continues at coordinate 1,138 of NZ_JBDGMM010000031.1, read as the reverse complement.
GCGGCATCTTCAAGTCCGTCGCCGTCAAGGCCCCGGGCTTCGGCGACCGCCGCAAGGCCATGCTGCAGGACATCGCGATCCTGACCGGCGGCCAGGTCATCTCCGAGGAGGTCGGCCTCAAGCTCGAGAACGTCACCCTCGACCTGCTCGGCCAGGCCCGCAAGGTCGTCATCACCAAGGACGAGACCACCATCGTCGAGGGCGCGGGCGACCCCGACGCCATCGCCGGTCGCGTGGCCCAGATCCGCGGCGAGATCGAGAACACCGACTCGGACTACGACCGTGAGAAGCTCCAGGAGCGTCTCGCGAAGCTCGCCGGCGGCGTCGCCGTCATCAAGGCGGGCGCGGCCACCGAGGTCGAGCTCAAGGAGCGCAAGCACCGCATCGAGGACGCCGTCCGCAACGCGAAGGCCGCCGTCGAGGAGGGCATCGTCGCCGGTGGTGGCGTGGCCCTCATCCAGGCCGGCAAGACCGCGTTCGAGAAGCTCCAGCTCACGGGCGACGAGGCGACCGGCGCGAACATCGTCCGGGTCGCCATCGAGGCTCCGCTGAAGCAGATCGCCATCAACGCGGGCCTCGAGGCCGGCGTCGTGGTCGCCAAGGTGCGCGAGCTCCCCGTGGGCCACGGCCTCAACGCCGCGACCGGCGAGTACGTCGACATGCTGGCCTCCGGCATCAACGACCCGGTGAAGGTCACCCGCTCGGCGCTGCAGAACGCCGCGTCGATCGCGGGCCTGTTCCTCACCACCGAGGCCGTCGTCGCCGACAAGCCCGAGAAGAACGCCGCACCGGTCGGCGACCCGGGCGCCGGCATGGACTTCTGAGTCCGTCCGACACGCTGTAGAGGGCGTCTCCCGTTCGCGGGAGGCGCCCTCTTCGCTGTTATCGTCGTCTCGATCGAGAGGGACCATGACGGCGAGGCGATGGTGGGGAGCGGCGGCGCTGGCGACCGCGCTGCTGTGTCTCTCCGGCTGCCAGGCGCTCGGGCTCCCCGGCGCCGGACCGACGAGTCCGCGCGCGACCTCCGCTCCGGCGGTGGATGTGGCTCCGCCGCTCGACTGCGCCGCCTTCACCGCGACTCCCGCCGTGGAGGCGCTGCTCGGCGGCACCGCGCGCCTGGCGGCGACCCCGGCGGACG
>NZ_JBDGMM010000030.1:0-32495 GCF_057655165.1 Leifsonia sp. Soil_N53 | reverse complement strand
CCGCGGCCGGCGGCCCCGTCGCGCCGGCCGGGCCGGTTTCCGCCCGCCGGCGCCGCCGGGTCATCGGCAGCCCGTGGACCCCGTACCTCTTCCTCGCGCCCGCGGCGCTCTACATCGTCGTCTTCCAGCTCGTCCCCCTCGTGCAGGAGGTCTACCTGAGCTTCACGAGGACGACGCTGCTCAACCCCACCGCGAGCGTCTGGGTCGGGCTGGCGAACTACCAGCGGGTGTTCGCCGACCCGGCCTTCCAGCGCACGCTGCTGACCACGGCGGTCTATGTGGTGTGCTGCGTCGTCGGGGCGGTCGGGCTCGGCCTGCTCGTCGCGCTGCTGCTGAACGGGCGGTTCCCCGGCCGGGGCGTCGCCCGTTCGCTGGTGACCATCCCGTGGGCCGCCCCCGGGATCGCCGTCGCGCTGATCGCGACGTGGATGTTCAACCCCCAGTTCGGCGTGCTGACCCGGCTGATGCGCGCGGTCGGCATCGACCCGGGCCCGAGCGGCGCCCTGGACAACCCCAGGCTGGCGCTCGCCGCGATCCTGCTCACGACGATCTGGCAGCTCGTGCCGTTCGTGGCCGTCGTGCTCCTCTCCGCGCTCCAGGCCGTTCCCCAGGAGCTGCTCGAGGCGGCGCAGATGGACGGCGCCGGCCGGTGGACGGTGTTCCGCGTGGTCACCTGGCAGGTCCTCAAGCCCACGGTCGGCCTGGTGGCCGTGCTGATGACGATCTGGTCGCTGCGGCGGTTCGAGCTGATCTGGCTGATGACCAGAGGCGGTCCGCTCGGCTCGACCCGGACGCTGGTGATCGACCTCTACTCGCAGGCGTTCGAGTCCAAGCAGCTCGGCGTCGCCGCCGCCATCGGCATGGTCGGCATCGTCATCGCCGTGATCGTCATCATCGGCAGCAGATTCGTCGCCCGCGCGGCGGCACGGGAGGCATGATGCGAACCACACGACGTCTCGGGGTGACCGGGCGCATGGTCGCGGTCCTCGTGGTCCTCGGCCTGGCGATCTTCCCGGTGTACTGGATGTTCGTCACCGCGCTGACGCCGGACTCCCAGCTCTACAGCGGCACGACCGGCCTCCTGCCCGACCTCGGCAGGCTCGGCGTCTTCGGCGACGTGCTCGCCGACGGGCAGGTGCTCGGCTGGCTGCTCAACAGCCTGATCGTCGCGGCGGGCACGACCGTGCTCTCCGTGGGGCTCGGCATCCCGCTCGGCTACGCGCTGTCCCGGTTCTCCTTCCGCGGAAAGCTGGTCGTCGGGCTCGCGCTGCTCTTCACGCAGATGCTCCCGGAGGCCCTGCTGGTCGTCCCGCTGTTCTCGATCTTCCGCCGGTTCGACCTGCTCAACTCGCTGCAGGGACTGATCCTCGCCGACACGGCGTTCGCCCTCCCGGTCGTGGCCCTCATCCTGAAGGGCGCGATCGACGGGGTGCCGCGCGAGCTCGACGAGGCCGTCCGCGTCGACGGCGGCCGCCCGTTCACGGTGCTCAGCCGCGTCATCCTCCCGCTCATCGCCCCGGCGGTGGCCGCGTCGGCGGTGATCGCGTTCTTCAGCGCCTGGAACGAGTACGTGTTCGCGGTGACGTTCGTGTTCGACAAGGGACTCCAGCCGGCATCGGTGGGGGTCGCCGGATTCATCGGGGAGCAGGACACCTCGATCCAGAGCATTATGGCGGTCGCCCTGTTGTTCACCCTGCCCGCCGTGGCCTTCTACCTGTTCGCACAACGCTATGTCGTCAGCGGTATGACCGCCGGCGCCGTGAAGGGATAACCCCAAGCCATGAAGATCATCAGCCTGGACACGGTCGTGGTCGACTTCTACCGGACGAACCTCGTGTTCGTCCTGCTCGGCACCGACGAGGGGATCACCGGCGTGGCCGAGGCGACCCTCGAAGGGCAGGAGCTCGCCGTGGTCGGCGCGGTCCGGCTGCTGGAGGAGCGGGTCATCGGCGCCGACCCCACCCGGATCGCCGAGACGATCTACCGGCTCAACCGCGACTCGTACTGGCGCGGCGGCCCGGTGTCGATGACCGCCCTGAGCGCGCTCGAGATGGCCATGTGGGACGTGTCGGCACGGGCGCTCGGCGTCCCCGTCCACCGGATGCTCGGCGGCCAGACCCGCGACCGGGTGCGCGCCTACGCCAACGGCTGGTTCTCCGGCGCCCAGACGCCGGACGATTTCGCCGAGGCCGCGCTCGCCACCGTCGCCCAGGGGTTCCGCGGGCTGAAGTGGGACCCGTTCGAGGCCGCCGACCTGACCGCCGGCGCCGCCGACCTCCGCCGCATGCTGGAGCCGGTCGCCGCTGTCCGGGCCGCGGTCGGGGACGACATCGAGCTGTTCATCGAGGGCCACGGCCGGTTCGACGTGCCGACCGCCATCCGGGTCGCGCGCGAGCTGGAGCAGTTCCAGCCGGTCTTCTTCGAAGAGCCGAGCCCGCCGGACAGCATCGACGCGCTGGTGGAGATCCGGTCCAAGTCGCCGGTGCCCATCGCGGCGGGCGAGCGCTGGTTCGGCCGCAACGCCTTCCTCCCTGTACTGGAGCGCGGGGCTGTGGACTACCTCCAGCCGGATGCGACGCACGCCGGCGGCCTGTCCGAGCTGGTGTTCCTCTCCACCCTCGCGGCCGCGCACTACGTGCCGTTCGCGCCGCACAACCCGTCCGGTCCGCTCAGCACGGCGGCGACCCTGCAGCTCGGGGCGGCGCTGCCCAACTTCCGGTACCTGGAGATCATGGCGACCGACGTGCCGTGGCGCAGCGACATCTCCACCGAGGCGCTGACCCTGACCGACGAGGGCGACATCCTCATCCCGGAGGGCGTCGGGCTCGGCATCGAACTGGATCTGGACGCGATCGCCGAGCACCCGTACACCTCCCACCCGATGCGGATCTTCGAGGACGCGGTGGCCGACATCCGCCCGGTCGACGCCCGCTCGTACTTCCACCGCCCGACCGTCCCCGCCAGCTGAGGAGTCCCCCGTGCAGCTTCACCGCTCTTCCGACGGCCGCGTCGTCGTCCACCGCGAGGACGGCCACCGGCTCGTGCCGGTGTCGTCGATGGCCGAACTGCTCCGGCTCCGGTCGTCCGAGCTCCGCGCCCTCCTGGAGGGCGACCTGGCGCCCGCCGAGCCAGGGGCCGCCGCCGCGCCGATCGACGGGCGCACCGAGGTGTGGGCGAGCGGCGTGACCTACCTGCGCTCCCGCACCGCCCGGATGGGCGAGTCGGCCGACCCGGACATCTACGACCGCGTCTATGCGGCGGAGCGGCCCGAGCTGTTCTTCAAGTCGGCGGCGTGGCGCGTGGTCACCGACGGGGAGCCGGTCGCGATCCGGGAGGACTCCGGCTGGGATGTGCCGGAGCCCGAGCTCGCGGTGGTCGCCAACCGCTACGGCGAGATCGTCGGTTACGGCGTCTGCAACGACCTGAGCTCGCGTTCGCTGGAGGGCGAGAACCCGCTGTACCTCCCGCAGGCGAAGGTGTTCGCCGGAGCCTGCGCGCTCGGTCCGGTCATCCGGCCGGCGTGGGAGGTCGACGCGACCGCTCTGGAGATCCGGCTCCGGATCGAACGCGACGGCGCGGCGGTCGTCGACGAGTCCGTCTCCACCGGGTCGATCGCGCGCCCGCTGACCGACCTGGTCGACTACCTGTTCCGGGCGGAGAACTTCCCGGACGGCGCCTGGCTCTCGACCGGCACGGGCATCGTCCCGCCGGACGAGTTCACCCTGCGCGTCGGCGACCGGGTGACGATCGAGGTGCAGGACGTGGGCTCGCTCAGCAATCCGGTCATGTCGGGACGGGACGCGTGGGACTTCCTGGCGGCGCGATGAGCGCGGGGGAGGTGGCCGAGGTGGACGCGGCGTGCGCTGCGGCCGCCGACGCCGCGCAGGAGTACTCCGCCGCACCCGTCTCGGCGCGTGCGGCACTGCTGACGTCGATCGCCGACCGGCTCGACGCCGACCGGGACGCTCTCGTCGCGCTCGCCGACGCCGAGACGCACCTCGGCGCCGCCCGGCTGGCCGGCGAGGTCGGCCGGACGACCGGACAGCTGCGGGCGTTCGCAGAGCTGATCGCGAGCGGCCCCGAGGCCGTGGTCGACCATCCCGTGGGCTTCCCGGAACTGCGCCGGGTGCCGGTGCCGCTCGGCCCGGTGGCCGTCTTCGCCGCCAGCAACTTCCCGTTCGCGTTCAGCGTCGCCGGTGGTGACACGGCCTCCGCCCTCGCCGCGGGCTGCCCGGTGGTGGTCAAGGCGCATCCCGGCCACCCGGAGCTGTCGCGGGCGACCGCGCGGCACATCGCCGACGCGCTGGCCGCGGTGGGACTTCCGGCCGGCGTGTTCGCGCTCGTCGACGGGTTCGAGGCGGGGGCGGCCCTCGTGCAGCATCCCGCGATCGCCGCCGTCGGCTTCACCGGTTCGCTCGCCGGCGGGAGGGCGCTGTTCGACCTGGCGGCCCGCCGCCCGGACCCGATCCCGTTCTACGGCGAGCTCGGCTCGGTGAACCCGGTCTATGTCACGCGGGAGGCCGCCCGGGCGCGGCTGACCGGGATCGCCGAGGGCTTCGCCGAGTCGTTCACGCTGGGGGCGGGCCAGTTCTGCACCAAGCCCGGCATCGTGTTCGTCCCGGCCGCCGACACCGACGCCTTCACGGCGGTGGTCGCGGAGATGCTGACAGGCAGGCCGGCCGCCGCGATGCTGAACGAGCGCATCCGGAGCGGCTACGACGCGCTCGCCGCACGGTACGACAGCCGGCCGGGAGTGCGGACGGTGCTGCCCGGATCGGCCGGGCCCGGCGCGGTGACGCCCAGCCTCTACGCGACGACCCTCGACGTGTTCGCGCGCGACGTCGACACGCTCGCGGAGGAACGCTTCGGCCCCAGCGCGCTCGTCGTCGCGTACGACGACATCCGGCACCTCCCGGAGGCGTCCCGCGCCATCGGCGGGACGCTGACCACGACCGTGCACGCCGAGTCCGCCGCAGACGACGGCCTGCGGCCGCTGCTGACGGAGGCGACCAGGAACAGTGGCCGCCTGGTCTGGAACGGCTGGCCCACCGGGGTGGCGGTCTCCCCGGCGATGACGCACGGCGGCCCGTACCCGGCCAGCACGGCGTCGGTCACGACCTCGGTCGGGACCGCGGCGATCGAGCGCTTCCGGCGGCCGGTGACGTACCAGGGCTTCCCGGCGGAGGCGCTGGAACCGGCTGTGCGCGGCTGAGCCGTCCGGCGGCTACCGGGCGAAGCCCGGGTGGGTGCCGAGCACGTAGGTCTGGATTGCGATCACCGCGGCGCCGCGGCACCATTCGAGGTTGTCGCCGGAGGTCGTGATCAGGTCGAGCTGCGCGGCGCGCGGGTCGCGGTCTGCCGCGATTCCCTGGTCGATGGTCTCGCGCGCGACGTCGACGAGGCGGACGCCCTCCCCGCCCAGGACGATGCGCTCCGGCATCGTCAGGTTGGCCACGGCCGCCAGGAGCCGGCCGAGTCCGCGCCCGGCGTCGTCGACGACGCGGCGGGCGGCCGGCTCGCCCGCGGCGGCCAGGGTCAGGGCCTCGTCGTAGCTCACCTCGCGTCCGAGTGCCGTGCCGACCTCGTGCACGATGGCGGCCTGGGTGAGGACGCTGCGGGCGCAGCCGCGGTGGCCGGCCGGGCACAGCGGTCCGAACGGGTCGAGCGGCCAGTGGCCGATGAGGCCGATGCCGGTGTCGTCGTCGGCGACGATGCCGTCGTGGATGACGAGGCCGTAGCCGATGCCCGCACCGAGGGTGATCACCGCGAAGCGGTCCAGGCCGCGGCCGTAGCCGAACCAGTGCTCCGCCTCGGTGAACGCGACCACGTCGTTCTCGATCACGGTGGAGATGCCGACGCGCTGCTCGATCATGTCCACCAGGGGCACGTCCTCCCATTCGAGGAAGGCGGCGCTCGCGACGCGCGAGTTGTCCGCGATGCGGCCGCCGAGGCCGATGCCGATCGCCGTCACCGGAGGCACCTCGCGGGAGAGCCGCCGGGCCAGCTCGGCGATCGCGTCGGCGACGGTCTCGGGGTCGCGGGACGCGAACTCGACCAGGTCGGTGGCGATGACGTTCGCACGGAGGTCGGTGGCGACGCCCTGCACGCGGTCGGCCATGAGCTTCATGCCGATGAAGTGGCGGAAGCTCGGCACGACGTCCAGCGGTCGTGACGGGCGGCCCGTGCGGCCCTCGGCCAGCTCACCCGTCTCGACCAGGAGGCCGGTCTCGATCAGCGGCGCGCTCAACCGGGTGAGCGACCCGGGAGAGAGGTCGAGCCGCCGCGCGATCTCGCTGCGCGAGAGCGGGCCGTTGAGGAGCACCTCGAGCGCGACGGACCGGGAGGCGCCGGTGTCCGGCGCCCACGTCGGTGCAGTGACGGTCACGCTTCCCCCTTCGGTCGGTTCCCTCACTTTGGCATACGGAGATTGTTTCGTCAATCAACGAACTGCGTCGAAAACCGGCGATTCAAGACACTGTTGACACCGAGTTGCTTTTGTCATAGAAATAACTCCACACCGCGGGGCCCGCACCGAGCGCCCCCTTCCGACAGGAGAACTGCAATGAAGCGTTCCACCGCATTGGCCGCGACGGCGGCGCTCGCGGCATCCGTCGCACTGGTCGCGAGCGGATGCTCCGCCGCCTCGGGCGGCTCGTCCGACGGCTCGTCCAGCCACCCGGTCACCCTTACGTTCTGGGGCTCGTACGGCAACGGCGGCAACTCCACCCAGCAGGACGCGCTGAACCGCACCCTGATCCCCGCTTTCGAGAAGGCCAACCCCGGCATCACCGTCAAGTACGTGGACATCCCGTACGACAGCCTCCTCCAGAAGCTGACCACCAGCGCCGCCGGCGGCAGCCTCCCCGACCTCGTCCGCTCCGACATCGGCTGGGTGCCGCAGCTCGCCCAGCTCGGCGTCCTCACGCCGCTGTCCGACTCGATGTCGGACTTCGGCACGCTCTCCAAGGCGACCTACCCCGGAACGCTGGCCACGAACAAGTTCGACGGCAAGTACTACGGACTCCCGCTCGACACCAACACCCGCGTGCTCATCACCTCGCAGAAGGCGCTCGACGCGGCGGGCGTGAGCACCCCGCCCGCCACGTTCGACGACCTCGAGCAGATGGCGGCGAAGCTCAAGGGCACCGGCGTCTCGGTCTTCGCCGACAGCGGCCTCAGCGGCTGGAACATCTACCCGTGGATCTGGTCGAACGGCGGCGAGATCACCAACGCGAAGCTGACGAAGGCCAGCGGCTACCTCGACGGGCCCAAGTCGGTCGCGGCCGTGCAGATGCTGGTCGACCTCTACAAGGAGGGCCAGATCCCGAACCTCATCACGGGCAACCAGGGCGCGACCTCCACCTCCGACGGCCTCCCGACCGGGAAGTACGCGACCATCCTCGACGGCCCGTGGATGAAGGGGATCTGGGCCGGCCAGTACAAGGACTTCTCGCCGATCTACGCCCCCGTGCCCAAGGGCGACGGCGCGTCGACCAGCGTCGTCGGCGGCGAGGACATCGTGCTCACGGCCACGTCGAAGAACCAGGCCGCGGCGGAGAAGTTCATCCGCTTCACGCAGTCCGAGAAGTTCCAGATCGAGATGGCCAAGACCGGCCAGATGACCGTGGTCCCCGCGTTCGCGTCCAAGCAGGCCGCGATCGACCCGTACTACACGACCTTCGCCGACCAGCTCAAGACCGCCAAGCCGCGGTTGGCCATCCCTGAGGGCGCGAAGATCGACGGCATCCTGAGCGCCGCGCTGACGCCGGCCTTCACCGGGAGCACGAGCGTCAAAGACGCGCTGACCACGGCCGCCCAGCAGATCGACCCCCTGCTGACCGGAAAGTGACGACGTGAGCACCACAGCAGAACGGACCGCGCGCGCGGTGGGGGACGACCCCACCGCGCCGCGGCGCCGCGCCGGCGAGCCAAGGCGACCGCAGCAGCGGCGACGCGCCACGGCCGGCCGGCTCAGCGCGGGCGCCACCCCCTACCTCTTCATCGCGCCCGGGTTCATCCTCTTCGCCGTGCTGATCCTGCTGCCGATCCTCCAGGCCGTGCAGATGAGCTTCTACGACTGGAAGATCATGGCCGGGGCGGTCAGCCAGTTCCTGGGATTGGCGAACTACTCCCGCGCGTTCCAGGACCCGCACTTCTGGCTGAGCCTGACGAACAGCGGCGTCTACATGCTCTTCACGGTTCCGCCGCAGATCGTCCTCGGGCTGTTCATCGCCGTCCTCCTGAAGCGCAAGAGCCCCAGCCAGCCCGTCTTCCGCGTGCTGTTCTACCTGCCCGTCATCACGAGCTGGGTCGTCGTCTCCCTGCTCTTCAAGTACCTCTTCGCGGACAGCGGCCTGGTCAACTTCACGCTGCACGACTTCCTGCACCTGATGGACTCCGACGTGTCCTGGCTGTCCGGCCGCTGGACCGCGCTGGTCGCGATCTGCGCCCTCGGCGTCTGGAAGGGCGTCGGCTGGTCGATGATGATCTTCCTCGCGGCCCTCCAGGGCGTCCCGCAGTCGCTGGAGGAGGCCGCGACCATGGACGGCGCCGGCCGCTGGCAGCGCTTCCGGGTCGTCACGGTCCCCGCGATCTGGCCGTCGCTGCTGTTCGTCACCGTGATGCTCGTCATCGGCGGCTTCAACGTGTTCACCTCGGTGCTGGTGATGACCGGTGGGGGACCGGGCGGCCAGACCGACGTCATCCTGACCTACATGTACAACCAGGCGTTCAAGTTCCTCGACTTCGGCTACGGCTCGGCGCTCGCCGTGATCCTCGCCGTCATCGTGTTCGTGCTCGCCGTCGTCCAGCTGCGCGTCTTCCGCGACCGCGGCGGAGAGGACCTCTCATGACCGCCGCAGTGAACGACCGGCATACGGCGGGCCGGCTCGCCCGGCCGCGCCTGAAGACCCGGCGGACGCTCGGCGCGGGCGCACGGATCGCCATCCTCGTCGTCGGAGCCGCGATCATGGTCACGCCGTTCCTCTACATGCTGTCGACCAGCTTCAAGAGCCAGGCGTACGTGCTGACCGTCCCGCCGCAGTTCATCCCGAACCCGGCCACGACCGAGAACTACACGCAGGCGCTGACCACGCAGGACTTCGGGCTGTACTTCCTCAACTCGACGATCGTCGCGGTCGTCTCGACCGCGCTGTCGGTCCTGATCTCGTCGATGATGGCGTACGGCTTCGCGCGCTACCGGTTCGCCGGACGCGAGACGATGTTCCGGATCCTGCTGATCGGGCTGGTCGTCCCGGCGATGATGCTGATCATCCCGCAGTTCCTCATCGCGAAGATGTTCGGGCTCATCGACTCGCTCGGCGGCCTGATCGTCTTCTACGTCGCCGGCTCGCTCGCCCTCAACACCTTCCTGCTGCGCGGCTTCTTCGCCTCGATCCCCGCCGAGCTCGACCAGGCGATGCAGGTCGACGGCGCCAACGCGTGGACCCGGTACTGGCGGCTCGCCCTGCCCTTGGCGAAGCCCGCACTCGCGACGGCGACGATCTTCACGTTCCTCTCGTGCTGGGACGAGTTCGCCTGGGCGCTGACGATCATCAACACGCCGGAGCGGCGCACCCTCCCGATCGCCATCGCGCTGTTCCAGGGTGAGAACGCCACGCAGTGGGGGCTCGTCTTCGCCGCCTCGGTGATCGCGGTCGTTCCCGTCATCGTCGTGTTCCTCGTCTTCCAGCGCTACTTCGTGCAGGGCCTGACCTCCGGGGCGGTGAAGGGATGAGCGAGCTGCTGCCCGAACGGGCCTGGTTCGCGCCGGGCCAGGACGTCCGGATCGAGCTGCGTGACGTCTCCGGCGCCGGCGAGCTCACCCTCTGGCGCCTCGGCGAGCAGCAGGGCTCCCGGACGACGGACGGGTCCGGCGTCGTCTCGCTAGGGACGCCGGCGCCCGGAGGCTACGGCGTCGAGTGGACGGACGGATCCGTGCTCCTCCGCACCGCCGTCCAGGTCGCCGGAGAGGCAGCGCCGCGCCTGCGGTACGGCTTCACGGTCGATTACGCGCCGGGGCGCGATCCGCGCGGGCTGGTCGACACCGTCCGCCGCCTCCATCTGACCGACGTGCAGTTCTACGACTGGGCGTACCGGCACGCGGAGCTGCTGGGCGGCGGCGACGACTACGACGACGCGCTGGGCCAGCCGGTGTCGCTGGCCACCGTGCGGCGCCTGGTGGGCGCCGTCCGGGAGGCGGGAGCGCGCGCCCTCGGGTACGCGGCGGTGTACGCCGTGGGCCCGAACGAATGGGACGGCTGGAAGCAGTGGGCGCTCCTCGACGCGGCCGGCGAGCCGTATGCGCTCGGCGACTTCCTCTTCATCGTCGACCCGGCGGCCGTGCCGTGGCTGTCGCACTTCCGCGACGAGCTGGCGGCCGCGGTCGAGTCGGTGGGCTTCGACGGGTTCCACCTCGACCAGTACGGCTACCCGAAGCACGCGCGCCGCGCCGACGGCCGCGCGGTGGAAGTCGCCCGGTCGTTCGACGCGCTGATCCGCGGAGTGCGGGACCGGCTGCCCGACGCCCACCTGGTCTTCAACAACGTCAACGACTTCCCGACCTGGACGACTGCGGCGAGCCCGCAGGATGCGGTCTACATCGAGGTGTGGGATCCGCACCTGACGCTCGGCTCGCTCGCGTCCGTCGCCACCCGGGCGCGCGCGGCGGGCGGCGACAAGCCCATCGCGATCGCGGCGTACCAGCACATCTACGACTCGGCGCCCGCCGTCACGGCCGACCGGGCCACCGCCCTCACCATGGCGACGCTGTTCTCGCACGGCGCCACGCAGCTCCTGGCCGGGGAGGCCGACCGCATCCTGGTGGACCCGTACTACGTGCGCAACCACGCCGTGGAGGACTCGACGGCCGCGCTGCTGCGGCGCTGGTACGACTTCATGGTCGAGCACGACGAGCTGCTGTTCGATCCCGCGATCGTGGAGGTCACCGGCTCGTACGCCGGGCCGTACAACGACGACCTCGACGTGTCCTACGCGGACACGCCGGTCTCGGGCGACCCCGTCGCCGGCGCCGTCTGGCGTCGGGTCGTGCAGACTCCGCACGGCCTCGTCGTCCACCTCATCAACCTCGCCGGTCAGCCGGACACGCTCTGGGACGCCCCCAAGGCGGGCGTCCCAGACATCGGGCCGGGAACGCTGCGCCTGCGCGCCGTCGCCGGCGCGACGCCGCGCGTGCGCGTGGCCGATCCCGACGGATCGCCCCGGCTCGCCGAACTCCCGGTCGCCGCGGACGGGACGCACGCGACCGTCGTCCTGCCGCCTCCGGGGGCCTGGCAGCTCGTCCTCGTCGACCTCGAACCGAATGGAGCGTCATGACCGACCTGACCACGACCCCGGCCGGAGGCGGCGCCGCGCTCGCCGGCGACGACCAGTGGTGGCGTTCCGCCGTCGTCTACCAGATCTACCCGCGCAGCTTCGCGGACAGCGACGGCGACGGCATCGGCGACCTGCGCGGCATCCGGCAGCGGCTCGGTCACCTGCAGGAGCTCGGCGTCGACGTGATCTGGCTCTCGCCCATCTATGCGTCGCCGCACGACGACAACGGCTACGACATCAGCGACTACCGTGCGATCGACCCGGACTACGGCACCCTCGAGGACTTCGACGCGCTGCTCGGCGACATCCATGCGCGCGGCATGAAGCTGATCATGGACCTCGTGGTGAACCACACCTCGGACGAGCACCCGTGGTTCGTGGAGTCCGCGGCTCGCTCGACAGCCCGAAGCGCGACTGGTACTGGTGGCGGCCGCCGCGCGACGGGTTCGTCGCCGGTGAGCCGGGCGCGGAGCCGAACAACTGGGGGTCGTTCTTCTCGGGTCCTGCGTGGCAGCTCGATCCGGCCACCGGCGAGTACTTCCTCCATCTGTTCTCGCGCAAGCAGCCGGACCTCAACTGGGAGAACCCGGAGGTGCGCGAGGCCGTCTACGACATGATGAACTGGTGGCTCGACCGCGGGGTCGACGGGTTCCGCATGGATGTCATCAATCTGATCTCCAAGGTGGTGGAGCTTCCCGACGGCGAGGTGCCGGCCGGCGCCATCCATGGAGACGGCTTCCCCTTCTACGGTCACGGGCCGCGCATCCACGAGTTCCTGCACGAGATGCACGAGCGCGTCTTCGCCGGGCGCGCCGGCGAATTCCTCACCGTGGGCGAGATGCCCGGGGTGACGATCGACGACGCCCGGCTGTTCACCGACCCGGCCCGGGGCGAGGTCGACATGGTGTTCCAGTTCGAGCACGTCGGGCTCGATCACGGCGTCGGCGGCAAGTTCGACCCCCGTGCCTCGGGGCCGGCCGAGCTGAAGGCGTCGCTGGCCCGCTGGCAGGAGGGTCTCGCCGAGACCGGCTGGAACAGCCTCTACTGGAACAACCACGACCAGCCGCGGGCGGTCAGCCGCTTCGGCGACGACGCCGAGCACTGGCGGGAGTCCGCCACGGCGCTCGCGACGGTGCTGCACCTGATGCGCGGGACCCCGTACATCTTCCAGGGCGAGGAGCTCGGCATGACCAACATGCCGTTCGCCGCCGTCGAGGACTTCCGCGACATCGAGTCGCTGAACCACTATGCGGAGGCCGTCGGGCTGCGCGGTCAGCAGCCGGAGACCGTGCTCGCGGCACTGCGTGTGATGAGCCGGGACAACGCGCGCACGCCCGTCCAGTGGTCGGCGGAGCCGAACGCCGGGTTCACCACCGGTTCTCCCTGGATCGCGGTCAATCCGGGCTTCACGCGGATCAACGCCGCTGCCCAGTCCGCCGATCCCCGGTCGGTGCTGTCGTACTACCGTGCCCTCATCGCCCTCCGGCACAGCGATCGGGTCGTCTCGCACGGCAGCTTCGAGCTCGTGCTGCGGGAGCACCCGACGGTGTTCGCGTACACGCGGACCCTCGGCGACCGGCAACTGCTCGTGATCGCGAACCTCTCCGGGGAGCGGGCGCAGTACGACCTCCCGGACGCCGCCGCCTGGCGCGACGCGGAACCCGTGCTCGGCAACCGCGACGGCGGGCCGCCCCGGGTGGACGGGTGGTGCGAGCCGTGGGAGGCGCAGGTGTTCGTGCGGGAGATCGGGGCCTGACCCGAGTCAGGACCGGTCGGCCTGCAGGGCGCGCACCATGCTCTGCAGACTCGCGAATGCCGCCGCCTGCTCGTCCGCGGTCATTCCGCCGAGCATCCTGACCTCCACCGCGCGCACGGCCGCGCTCGCCGTGGCCAGGCTCCGCCGTCCGCGGGCGGTCAGCCGGGCGGGCAGCGCCTTGCCCACCCGCGCCTGCTCCGGCCTGGCCACGTAGCCGTCGCGCTCCAGCGCCTGGAGCAGCACGTTCATGGTCTGGCGGGTCACGAACGCGCCGCGCGCGAGCTCGGAGTTCGACAGGCCGGGGCGCTGGGCGAGCAGTTCGAGGCAGGAGTAGTGGGTGACCGTCATCCCGAGCGGGCGCAGCACCTCCTCCATCGCGGCGCGCAGCGAGCTGGAGGCCTCCTTCAGCAGGTAGCCCAGCGAGGTCTCGAGGTGGATGACCTCATCGTCGCGACTCATGTCAGTAGTCTGACATAGGCTCTCCTGTGTCAGAAAACTGACACACGAGAGGAGTTCCACGATGACCGCCATCGGCCCCGATTTCATCTCCATCCAGGTCCGCGACCTCGACGCCTCGCAGGCGTTCTACGAGCGCTACCTCGGCCTCGTCCGCTCGCCGGCCGGGCCTCCGCACGCCGTCGTCTTCGACACCGCGCCGATCGCGTTCGCGCTGCGGGAGGTCGTGCCGGGCGTCGACCTTGCCGCCGTCCCGCAGCCGGGCATCGGCGTCGCGCTGTGGCTGCGTGCCACGGATGTCCAGGCCATCCACGACGCGCTCGCCGCCGACGACCGCACCATCGTCGCGGCGCCCGTCGACGGTCCGTTCGGCCGGACGTTCACGTTCGCCGACCCGGACGGGTACCACGTCACGCTCCACGACCGGGCGTGAAGGGCGGCGCTTGACTTCAAGCGCTTGAAGTCTGTTCTGATGGGGACATGACCAGTTTGACCATCCAGGACGTGTCCCGGCAGAGCGGGCTCAGCGAGCCCACCCTCCGGTACTACGAGGAGGTCGGCCTCCTCGGGCCGATCGCGCGTGACGGCAGCAGCGGGCACCGGCGGTACAGCGAGGGCGACCTCGATGCCGCGCAGGTGCTCGCCTGCCTGCGGGCGATGGGCGTCGGGATCGGGGACATGCGCACCTACCAGGCGAACCGCCTGCTCGGGCACGCGGCGGCGGGCGAGCAGCGCGACATCCTGCTGCGGCACGCCGTGCGCGTCGAAGAGCAGCTCGTGACGCTGCGCACGCACCTCGACTACCTGCGGGCGAAGGCCGCGCTCTGGGACGCCCGCTCGCGGGGCGACGTCGCGGCCGAGGCCGAGGCGCAGGTCGAACTCGGGGCCCTGCTGCCCCGACTCGAGGAGACCTTCCGATGACCACTGCACCCACCACCCTCGTCACAGGAGGCACCGGCTACCTGGCCACGCGCCTCATCGCCGACCTGCTCGCCTCCGGCGTCGACGTGCGCACGACCGTGCGAAGCCCCGATCGTGCGGAGGAGGTCCGCGCGGCGGTGCGTCGCGCGGGCACCGACGACGCCGGGCTGTCGTTCGCCACCGCGTCGCTCACCGACGACGACGGCTGGACGGCCGCGCTCGCCGGGGTCGAGGACGTGTACCACGTCGCCTCGCCGATGATCCACGCCACAGACCCCGCGGAGGTGGTCGTCCCCGCGCGGGACGGATCGCTGCGGGTGCTGCGGGCCGCGCGTTCCGCCGGCGCCCGGCGCGTGGTGCTCACGTCGTCGTTCGCGGCGGTCGGTTACTCGCCGAAACCGGTCAGGGAGTACGACGAGTCGGACTGGACCGACCCGGAGACGCCCGGGCTGCCGGCGTATCCGCTGTCGAAGGCGGTCGCGGAGCGCGCCGCGTGGGACTTCGTCGAGCGGGAGGGCGGCGACCTGGAGCTCGTCGCCGTCAACCCGACCTGGATCGCGGGCCCGACGCTGACCGGTTCGGCGCGGTCCTCCCTCCAGTTCTTCACCGGCATGCTCGACGGCACGATGACCGCGGTCCCGCGGCAGCGCTTCGGGATCGCGGACGTGCGGGATGTCGCGACGGCCCACATCGCGGCCATGTCCACGCCGACGGCCGCCGGCAAGCGCTACCTCGTGCTCGCGGACGGGCCGACGATGACGTTCCTGGACGTCGCGAACGTCCTGCGCGCCGAGCTCGGCGACCTCGCCCGCCTGGTCCCGACCGCGGAACTGCCCGGCGACGAGCCCACGCCGCTCGTCATCCACAACGAGCGCGCCAAGACCGAGCTCGGGGCGCGGCCGCGGCCGGCGGTGGAGACGATCGTCGCGACGGCGGAGAGCCTGCGGGACTGGGGGATGCTGGCGGGCACGCGAGGGTAGGGCATCGCGGCCGTCGCCACCGGAGGAGATCATCGGCGACACGCCGGCGGGAAGTAGCCACCGAAGGAGGTCGCCGGGCGTGTCGGGCTGGATCTCCTCCGCTGGCGCCGGCCGTCAGACGGTGCTCGATCGCACGATCAGCTCCGGCTCCAGCAGCTCCTGCCGGACCGCGGTGCCCTCGCCGACCAGGATGTCGACCAGGATCTCCGCGATGCGGTCCTTGGGCTGGCGGACGGAGGTGATCCCGAAGCCCGACTCGCCCGCCACCGGCGAGTCGTCGAAGCCCGTCACCGCCACGCCGGTGCCGACCGGGATGCCGAGCTCGCGGGCGACGAGGAACACGGCCAGCGCGTGCTGGTCGGTCGCGCTCACGATCGCGGTCGGCGGGTCGGCGGAGGTCAGCAGGGTGCGGGCCGCCACCAGGGTGTCGCTGAACTCAGGCCCGGTCTCCAGCACCCGGCCCGGCGCGAGCGACGACTCCAGCCCGCGCTCGCGGCAGGCGCGCTGGTAGCCGAGCCGGCGGTAGCGCGTCGTGATCAGCTCGTCGGGGTAGCCCAGGTAGGCGAGCTCGGTGTGGCCGAGCGAGGTCACGTGGTCGACGGCGAGGACGATGCCCTTCTCGGCGTCGGTGTCGACCCAGTTCCAGGTGGCGCTCTCGTCCTGCGGGTCGCCGCCGTAGGCGACGAACGGGATGCCGCGCTCCGCGAGCGCGGGCAGGCGGGGGTCGCCGATCGAGATGTTGGGCACGATGAACCCGGCCGCCATCTGGCCGTAGTAGAGGTCCTCGCACGCCTCGATCTCCTGCGACCGGGCCGAGATGAGCGTCAGGTTGCGGCCGTGCCGCTCGGAGGTCGCGGCCAGGTCGTGCAGGAACTGGTCCATGTACGCGTCGGCCGCGAAGCGGTGCGGGCCGATGAGGTAGCCGATCTGGCGGGGGAGGGCCAGCCGGAGGCTGCGGGCCACCAGGTTGTTGCGGTAGTCGAGCGCGTCCATCGACGCGCGCACGCGCTCCTTGGTCGCGTCGCTGACGATGTCCGGCCGGTTGATGGCGTTGGACACGGTCATGACGGAGACGCCGGCGTGCCGGGCCACGTCGGCCATGCTGGGCTTGCGCGTGCCCGCCTTCTTGGGAGCGGTCATGAGTCCTTCATTTTCGCACATGCCGGGCCCTCAGTTGTAAGCATAAAAAAAGTTCGTGACTTCCGATTGATTTTATGCTTACAATTTCGCACACACCGTCGTCAGCCACAGTGCAATGCAAAGGAGCATCCACCCATGAAGACAGCACAACGCGCCGTCGTGGCCCTCGCGGCCGCGGCGATCATCCCGCTCGGACTCGTCGCCTGCAGCGGCGGAGGAGGAGCCTCCACGGCCAAGAGCATCACGGTCGAGGACTACTACACCGACGGGTCGCACGACGCGCAGTACGCGAAGTGCTCGGCCAGCACCGGCATCAAGGTCAACGCGGTCCACATCGCCGGCGCCTCCCTCATCCAGAAGGTCCTGCAGCAGGTGTCGTCCAAGACCCTCCCGGACGTCCTCATGCTCGACAACCCGGACGTCCAGCAGATCGCCGCGACCGGCGCCCTCGCGCCGCTCAAGGACTTCGGCATCACGGGGGACGGGCTCACCCCCGCCGCCGTCAAGGCCGGGACCTACAAGGGCCAGCTGTACGGCGCCCAGCCGCTCGCCAACTCGATCGCCCTGTTCTACAACACCGACATCCTCCAGGCCGCCGGCGTCCAGCCGCCCAAGACGTGGGACGAGCTGCGGGCCGCCGCCCGTCAGCTCACGGACGCGAGCAAGGGCCGCTACGGCTTCGCGATGAGCAACATCAACACCTACGAGGGCACCTGGCAGTTCCTGCCGTTCTTCTGGACCAACGGCGGCGACGAGAAGAACATCGCGACGCCCGACGCCGCCCAGGCCCTGCAGTTCGTCCTCGACCTGCAGAACGACGGCTCGCTGTCCAAGAGCTCGATCTCCTGGGCGCAGGCGGACGTGAACAACCAATTCATCGCGGGCAAGGCGGCCATGATGATCAACGGCCCCTGGCAGATCCCCGCGCTCTCGAAGGCGAGCGGACTGCACTGGGCCAGCGTCCCCATCCCCGTCCGCGAGGCGTCGCAGACCTCGGTCGCGCCCCTCGGCGGCGAGCAGTACACGGTGCCGCAGACCGGCAAGAAGGACGCCCAGGCCGCCGGCGCGAAGTTCGTCCAGTGCCTGATGACCCCGGCCATGCAGTCGTTCGAGGCGAAGACGGCGCAGACCGTGCCGACCGACCTCGCCGAGGCCAAGAAGTTCGGCGCGGCGAACCCGGACGTGGCCTCGTTCGTCGGCGTCGTCGCCGATGCCCGGGCGCGCACCGCGGAACTCGGCGCGGACTGGCCGAAGGCGGCGACCAAGATCTACACCGCCGTGCAGCTCGCGCTGACCGGCAAGGCGTCGCCCGCCGACGCCCTCAAGCAGGCCCAGTCGGAGAACCAGTAACGAGCTCGCCGGAGGCGGGGGCCCTGACGGCTCCCGCCTCCGCGGGAAAGGAACACGGTCGATGACGACTCTCAACGCGGAGACCCCCGCGATCGCCCCACCCGTCCGCGACAGCAGCCCACTCGCGGGCAGCCCGCGGCGCCGCAGGTTCCGGCTCGCCCGGTCGATCAGCAAGTGGCTGTTCGTCCTCCCGGCCGTCCTGTTCGTCCTGATCTTCTTCGGCTACCCGATCGTCAAGAACCTGGCGATGTCGTTCCAGGACTACACGACGACCACCTTCTACACCGGCGAGGCCCCGTGGGTGGGCCTCCAGAACTACGTCACGACCGTGACCAGCTCGCTGTTCAGCACGACCATGCTGAACACGGCGCTGTTCACGATCGGCTCGATCGTGCTCCAGTTCGCGATCGGGCTCGGCCTGGCGCTGTTCTTCAAGCGCAACTTCCCGCTCGGCGGCTTCCTGCGCTCGCTGCTGCTGCTGCCGTGGCTGCTGCCGCTGATCGCGTCGAGCGCGGTCTGGAAGTGGATCCTCGATCAGGACAGCGGCGCGCTCAACCAGTTCCTCGGCGTCTTCGGCGTCCAGCCGATCCCGTGGCTGGTGAGCCCGTCGCTCGCGCTGATCGCGGTGATCGGCGTGAACGTCTGGCTCGGCATCCCGTTCAACACGACCATCCTCTACAGCGGCCTGCAGGGCGTGCCGGAGGAGCTCTACGAGGCCGCGGCGCTCGACGGCGCGGTCGGCTGGCGGGCGTTCCGGCACATCACCTGGCCGAGCATCCGGCCGGTCGTCAGCGTCGTCATCGTGCTCGGCGTGGTCTATACGCTCAAGGTCGTGGACGTGATCCTCGGCCTCACCGGAGGCGGCCCGGCCAACTCCACCCAGACGCTCGCGACCTGGGCGTACCAGAAGTCGTTCGTGCAGTTCGCGTTCGGGGAGGGCGCCGCGATCAGCAACATCCTGATCGTCATCTCGCTCGTCTTCGCCGTCGTCTACCTGTACATGACACGCAAGGAGGTCGACGAATGACCGAGACCAGAGCCATCGTGCTCCCGAAGGGGACCCTCCCCGCGCGCCGGCACGTCAGGCGGCGCTGGCCGATGACCGTCCTCGGCGTCCTGTTCCTGGCGGTGATGATCTTCCCGGTCTACTGGATGATCAACAGCAGCCTGCAGGCGAACGCCGGAGCCGCCACGACCGCCTGGCTGCCCCTCCAGCCGACCCTCGACGGCTACGTCACCGCCCTCAAGGAGCAGGGCGGCAACCTCGTCACCAGCACGATCATCGCGCTGAGCACCGTGGTGCTGACCATCGCGATCGCGACCCCGGCGGCCTACGGGCTCGCCCGGTTCCGGATGCGCGGCATGACGGTGTTCGTGTTCGCGCTGCTGATCACCCAGATGATCCCGGTCATCGTGATCGCGAACGCGCTGTACGCGCTGTTCAACGACCTGGGCCTGCTGAACTCGTACGCCGGGCTGATCCTCGCCGACACGGCGGCGCAGATCCCGTTCGCCATCCTGCTGATCCGGGCGTTCATGGGGTCGCTGCCGCCGTCGCTGGTGGAGGCCGCGCTGGTCGACGGCGCGAACAACTTCCGCGCCTTCATCTCGATCGTCGTCCCGATCAGCAAGAACGCGATCGTCACCGCCGCGCTGTTCACCTTCCTCGGCGCGTGGGGGGACTTCCTCTTCGCGCTGACCCTGACCAGCACGCCGGAGGTCAAGCCGATCACGCTCGGCATCTACGACTACATCAGCGGGAACGTTCAGCAGTGGGGGCCGGTGATGGCCACAGCGGTGCTGGCGTCCATCCCCGCCGGGGTGCTGCTGATCCTCGCGCAACGGTACATCGCCGCCGGAGCCCTCGGCGGCGCGATCAAGTGAACCCGGCCGGGGCCCGACGCCCCGGACGCCACGAACAAGGAGAGTGACGAGAAGTGTCTCATCGAATCGGAACCGCCGCCGACCCCATCCGCGTGGTCGTGTGGGGCGAGAACCGCCACGAGCAGCTGGAGCCGGAGGTCGCCGCGATCTACCCGACCGGCATGCACACCACCATCAAGGAGGGCATCGAGGAGTTCGCGGGCGACCGCGTGAGCGTGACCACCGCGACGCTCGACGACCCCGAGCACGGGCTGACGGAGGAGCTGCTGGAGCGCACCGACGTGCTGACCTGGTGGGGGCACGCGGCGCACGCCGAGGTCTCGGACGAGATCGTCGAGCGCGTGCAGCGGCACGTGCTCTCCGGGATGGGCCTGATCGTGCTGCACTCCGGGCACTGGTCGAAGATCTTCACCACGCTCATGGGCACCACGTGCACCCTGCGCTGGCGCAGCGACAACGACCGCGAGCTGGTCTGGACGGTCGACCCGACGCACCCGATCGCCCAGGGCATCCCGCACCCGATCGACATCCCGGCGCAGGAGATGTACGGCGAGCAGTTCGACGTCCCCACACCCGACGAGCTGATCTTCATCAGCACGTTCAGCGGTGGCGAGTGCTTCCGCAGCGGGATGACGTTCAAGCGCGGCAACGGCAGGATCTTCTTCTTCAGCCCCGGCGACCAGGACTACCCGGTGTACCACCACCCGGACGTCCGGCACGTCATCGCCAACGCGGTGGAGTGGGCGGCCTCGGATCGGCCGGTGCGGCAGATCCCGGTGCTGCTGCGCTATGAGCGCGGCGACTTCTTCACCGGGCACGGCTACGCCGGCGCGCTGCACAACCGCGACGAGGTCGCCCTGTGAGCGGCACCGTCGATCGGGAGGAGGCGCTACCCGTCGTGCTCGTCGGCGCGGGCAGCATGGGCCGCAACTGGATCCGCACCATCGGGGCGTCCCCTGACGCCCGGCTGGCCGGGATCGTCGACCTCGACCTGGAGCTGGCCGCGCGGGTCGCGCAGGAGGAGGCGCTCGACGTCGTCCTCGGCTCGTCGGTGGCGGAGGTCGCAGCGCAGAGCGGCGCGGTCGCCGTGGTGAACGTGACCGTCCCCGCCGCGCACCGCCCGGTGAACGAGGAGGCGCTCTTCGCCGGCCTGCCCGTGCTGTGCGAGAAGCCGATCGCGCCGACGCTGGTCGACGCCCTCCAGCAGGCGGCGCTCGCCGAGGTCGCGGGCGGTCTGCTGATGGTGAGCCAGTCTCGGCGGTTCTACAACGAGCTGGCCCGGCTGCGCTCGATCGCCGACCGGCTCGGCCGGGTCGGCGCCATCGCGACCGGGTTCTACAAGGCCCCGCACTTCGGCGGGTTCCGCGACCGGATGGAGCAGCCGCTCCTGGTCGACATGGCGATCCACCAGTTCGACATGGCGCGCTATCTGCTGCGCGCCGACCCGGTCTCGGTGTCGTGCTCGTCGTGGAACCCGGCGTGGAGCTGGTTCGACGGCGACGCCTCCGCCACCGCGACCTTCGAGTTCGACGACGGCGCGCGGTACACGTTCACCGGGAGCTGGTGCGCGCCGGGCCGCGAGACCTCCTGGAACGGTTCGTGGCGGGTCAGCGCCGAGCACGGCACCGTCGTTTGGGACGGGGAGGGCGTGCCCGAGGCGGAGGGGATCGACGGCCTGCCCATCGACCGCCTGCCCGACGCGCCGGCCGGTCCAGAGGAGATCGCCGGCTCGCTCGCCGAGTTCGTGCGCTGCCTGCGCACCGGCGACGTCCCGCAGAGCGAGATCCACGAGAACATCCACAGCCTCGCGATGGTGGAGGCCGCCGTGCTGAGCGCGGACACCGGCGAGCGCGTCGACCTCCCGCAGCTCCTGGAGCGGCGCTACGCCGAGGCGGTGCGGACCGAGCGCCGCGCCGACGTGCGGGAGCGGCTCGAGCAGTGGGGGAGCGTCGCGCGGCTGCGCGGGGCGGAGGTGGCGTCGTGACGGGCGCGCCCGCGCGCCCGTCCCTCCGCGTCGCACTCATCGGCCACGGCTTCATGGGTGCGGCGCACTCGCAGGCGTGGCGCGTCGCGCCGCGCTTCTTCGACCTCCCGCTCCGGCCGGAGCCGGCGCTCCTGGTCGGCCGCACCGGCGCGGCGGAGTCGGCCGACCGGCTCGGCTGGGCGGAGAGTGCGGCCGACTGGCGCGAGGCCGTCGCCCGGGACGACATCGACCTGGTCGACATCGTGACCCCCGGCGACACGCACGCCGAGATCGCGATCGCCGCGCTGGAGGCGGGCAAGCACGTCCTCTGCGAGAAGCCGCTCGCGAACAGCCTCGACGAGGCCGGGCGGATGGCGGAGGCCGCGGCGTCGGCGCAGGAGCGCGGGGTGCTCGCGATGTGCGGGTTCACCTACCGGCGCGTTCCCGCGATCCTGGAGGCGCGCCGGCTCGTTCGGGAGGGCGCAGTCGGCGAGGTGCGCGAGGTGCGGGGGCAGTACCTCCAGGACTGGCTGAGCGACCCGTCCGGCCCGATGACCTGGCGGCTCGACCGCTCGAAGGCCGGCTCCGGGTCGCTGGGCGACATCGGGGCGCACGTCATCGACGCCGCCGAGTTCGTGGTCGGCGACCGGATCGCCTCGGTCAGCGGCACGCTGGAGACCTACGTGCGCCGGCGGCCCATCCTGGCCGAGCAGCGCGGCCTCGGCGGCGTGGCCTCCGACCGGTTCGGGGAGGTCACCGTGGACGACGCGGCCTGGTTCACAACGCGCTTCAGCGCGGGGGCGATGGGATCCTTCACGGCCACCCGGTACGCCACCGGGCGCAAGAACGCGCTCCGGCTGGAGGTCTCGGGGACGCGCGGCGCGCTGGCGTTCGACCTGGAGCGCATGAACGAGCTCGAGTTCTACGACGCCACCGAGCCGGCCGACCGCCTCGGCTTCCGCCGCATCCTCGCCACCGAGCCGGAGCATCCCTTCGCGGGTAACTGGTGGCCGACCGGGCACGCGCTGGGCTACGAGCACGCCTTCTCGCACCAGGTCGTCGACTTCGTGACCGACATCGCCGAGGGCCGCGTGCCGGAGCCGTCGTTCGCGGACGCGCTGCACGTGCAGCGCGTTCTCGCGGCTGTGGAGGGGAGCGCGGAGGCGGGGAGCGCGTGGCTGGGAGTCTAGCCGCCGAGCGCCGCCAGCAGCCCGGCGTAGTCGTCGCCGCACGCCGCGCAGCGCTTCAGGTGGAGGGCGACTCCCGGGTAGCGCGCGGCGGCGTCCTTCCCGGCCAGCACCAGCTCCGCGTAGACGTGCATGAGCGACATGGTCTGCGCGCAGCCGGCGTCCCGCTGGTCCGTGCCGAGGAAGTCCCCGATCCGCGATCGTGCGCTCATGTCACCTCCCCGCCGCGGTCGTCCAGATAGTGATTAGTGACAAGGTAGCGCCGTAACTTCCTCCGTGCGTCGAACAGGACCTTGTAGAGCGCCCCGCGGGTCGTCCGCCTCGCCACCGCGAGCGCCTCGAGCGGGACGCCCTCGATCACCACGGCGAGCAGCACCTCGCGCTGGCGCCGGCTGAGCGCGGTGTCGATCCCGTGCCGCAGGGCGGCGACCAGCTCGGCCGCCGCGCCCGCCTCCTCCGGCGTGATGCCGAGTCGGTCGGGGAGGCGGTCCCAGCCGGTCGCGTCGAGCGACAGCGTCCTGCGCTGCCAGTAGTGCCGGCCGATCTTGGTGGAGACCTCGAAGATCGCGAACGTGTACGCCCAGGTGGTGAACCGGCTCTCGCCGCGGAACTCGTGCAGCCGGCGCAGGACGCCGATCACCGCGTCGGCCGCGGCCTGGTGCGCGATGTCGTCCAGCTCCGGCCCGGCGAAGGGCAGCGACCCCGACCGGCGGCGGACCTCCCCTCGGGCCACCCGGAGGAGCAGCTCGTAGAGCCGGGCCTCCGCGGAGCGCTGAACGGCGCCGCCTGCGGTCAGGCTGCGGCGCCACTCCTCGGTCTCGCTCCGGTCGTCGTCCGTCGGGCGCCAGCGCTCCGGCTCCGCGTCCACGACATCCATGGCTCGATCGTAGGGCCTCGCGAGAAAGTTCCGGACGGACGGGTAAGCATCCGTGCCGCCGCGACACTCACCACCCGAGCGCGCTCTCTGCAGCGCTCGGCGGGCGCTCCGGCGCCGCACGGATGGATCGAAGGAGAATCATGAGAACACCACTTCGTCTCGCCCTCGCGTCGGCGGTCGCCGTCGCCGCGACGGCCCTGTTCGCAGGACCGGCCCTCGCCGCGCCGCCCGCGGGCGCGGCCGCCGACACCGCCGGCCCAGCCGGATCGGCGGTCTTCGTCCAGACCGACGGGCTCGCCGGCAACGCCGTGATCGCCTACGACCGCGCCGCCGACGGCACGCTGCACCAGGCCGGCACGTACCCGACCGGTGGCCTGGGCGGCGCGCTGGACGGCTCGGTCGTCGACCACCTCGCGTCGCAGGGCTCGCTCGTGCTCGACCGCGGCCTCCTCTACGCGGTGAACGCCGGGAGCAACACCGTGACGATCTTCGCCGTGCACGGCGACCGGCTCGTCCGGCGCGAGATCATCGGCTCGGGCGGGACCTTCCCGGTCAGCGTGACCACGCACGGCGGGCTGGTGTACGTGCTCAACGCACGCGCTGGCGGGTCGGTGCAGGGCTACGCCCGCGTGGCCGACTTCCTCGTCCGGATCCCGGTCTGGAACCGTGCGCTCGGGCTCGACCCGACCCTCACGCCCGAGTTCACGCACACGCCGGGCCAGGTCGCGTTCACCCCGGACGGCTCGAAGCTGGTCGTCACCACGAAGGGCAACGGCAGCGCGATCGACGTGTTCGGCGTCGACCGCCTGGGCGGCCTCTCCGCGCACCCGGTGACGACCGCCGTGCCGGGCGCCGTCCCGTTCGCGGTGACGTTCGACGCGGGAGGCCACCTCGTGGTCGCCGAGGCCGGCACGAACGCGGTCGGCACGTTCGCCATCGCCCCGAGCGGCGCGGTCACGCCCATCGCGACCGCAGCGACCGGTCAGGCCGCGACCTGCTGGATCGTCCGCGACGGATCGGCGTTCTACGCCTCCAACGCCGGGAGCGGCACGCTCTCCGGCTACCTCGACGCGGGCACGGGCAGCCTGTCGGCGCTCGGGACGACAGCGGCGGGCGCGGGGACGGTGGACGCCTCCGCGACCTCCGACGGCCGGTACGTCTACGTCCAGACCGGCGCGAACGGCGGGGTCGCCGGGTTCCGGGTGAACGCCGGCGGCGCCCTCACGAGCGTCGGCGCGGTCGTCGTCCCCGGCGCGGTCGGCGGCGAGGGGATCGCCGCGGAGTGAGTGCCTGACGCCGCTGCTGCCCCGGCACCGGCCGGCCGGCTAGCCCCGGGGCAGCAGCGGCGCCAGCATCTCGACCACGAGCTGCGCCGACGTGTTGAACCGGTCGGCGGGGTCGTGCTCCAGCTCGGTGAGCTCGAGGCCGATGACCCGCTCCCGGGCCAGGGTGCGTGCGGTCGCGGCCACACTGTCGATGGTCAGGCCGTTCGCGATCTGGTAGTCGGTGAGCACGATCCCGGGCTGGAGGACGTCGGCGGAGAAGTGCACGAACACCTCGCGGCCGGCGATGGTCGCGGCCAGCTCCTCCTGCATCCGCGGGCCGGCCGGGATGTTGCGGATCGGCGAGTTCGCGATCAGGCGCTGCTCGGCCCGGTCGAGGTCGCGGGTGCCGATCAGCACCACGTTCGACAGGGCGAGCCCGCCGCCGTGGCCGGACTCCCACAGCCCGGTCGCGCCGCCGAGCGCCATCCCGCTGAGGTCGCCGGTGCGTGTGGTCGCGGGCGTGTGCAGGCACGGGTGGGCGCCCATCCACACGACCGCGGCGTCCGGATGCGCGAGCGCGACAGCGGGGAGGGTCGCCAGGGCCGCCGCGTTCCTGGTCAGGCAGAAGGCGCTGAACGCGGCGCTGCGCAGCGAGCGCGCTGCCGACTCGGTCAGCGCAGCCAGCTCGGGCCCGGAACGGGCGAGCGCGTCCCGCCAGCCGAGGCTCCGGCCGGGTGACGCGCCCTCGCCGATCACCCCGGCGCTCGACTCCAGCCGCCGGCCGAGCGCTGTCGCCAGGTCGAGGGTCGCCCGCCGCGCCCGGTCGCTGTGGCCGGAGACGCCGTCCACGAACGCGGTCACCATCGCGCGGACCGCGCGCGCGCGGCCGGCCTCGTGCGGCGCCCGCGAGGGAGGGCAGGCCGGATCCTGTTCGACCACGGAGCTCATTCTGTGAGACGCCTTTCGGGTAAGCGTTCGAGTGCGGCGACAACACGATAGCAACGACACATCGCCGCCGAGCGCACAGGTTCGGATCGAGTCGTGAAATCGGTCCGGTGGACGCGGCGGTCACCCCTTGCCGCGCGATGTGACCGGGTCGCAGGATGACCGCGTGCGCGAAAACGGCGCGCCGTCCCATCGACCCACACATGCACACGAAGGAAGAGCCATGGCCGCACCACGCACGATCGTCCTTGTTCACGGCGCCTTCGCCGACGCGTCCGGATTCGCGGGCCTGATCGGCGACCTGGAGGCATCAGGGCACACGGTGGTCGCACCGCCGAACCCGCTGCGGAGCCTCCTCACCGACGCGGACGCGATCGCCCGGGTCGTCGGCGCGATCGACGGCCCCGTCGTGCTGGCCGGGCACTCCTACGGCGGCGCGGTGATCTCGCAGGCGTCGGCCGGCCTGAGCAACGTGGAGGCCCTCGTCTACCTGGCGGCCTTCGCGCTCGACGTCGGGGAGAACTGCGTGGGCGTGCAGGAGCCGTTCCCGGCTCCGCTGCTGGCGACCGAGAACGAGCCGACCCCCTACGACGCGGTCGGGTCCCCCGGGGGCCCTGAGCTGTACGTGAAGAAGGAGCGCTTCCGCGAGGTCTTCTGCGGCGACTCCTCGGAGGAGGCCGCCGCGGTCATGTACGCCACGCAACGGCCGCTCGCCGTCGCCTCCCTCACCCAGAACGCGACCGCCGCCGGCTGGAAGAGCATCCCGAGCTGGTTCGTGGTGTCCGACCACGACAACTCGATCTCGCCGAAGGCCGAGGAGTTCTTCGCCGAGCGGATGGGGGCGACGACCTCGCACCTCGACGGCTCGCACACGGCGTTCATCCCGCAGCACGCGCGGGTCGCGGAGGTGATCCGCCAGGCCGCGGCGAGCTGACCTGGCGCGCGGCGGCGCGATCGGCTCAGATCTCGACGTCGCTGCCCATGGTGACCGTCCGCAGCGCCGGCAGCCCGAACCGGGCCGCCGGGTTCGCGGCGTTGTGCGCGAGCGCGACGAACAGCGACCGGCGCCACGGCACCATCGTGTTCGTCCGGGTGGTGCGGATGGCGCCGCGCGAGATGAAGTACGACGCCTGCTTGAAGTTCGCGGAGTCGAGCGGGAGCACGCCCGCGCGCACCGCGGCGCGGAGGGCGCGCGGGATGTCGGGGGCGTCGGAGAAGCCGAAGGTGATGTTGAGGAACTCGATGCCGTCGTCGGCGTAGCCGAGCGGGTCGTACTCGAACGCGTCCTCCGTCGGCACGTGCGGCACCTGCGCGATGCTCACGCCCACGATGATGACGTGCTCGTGGAGGACGTGGTTGTGCTTGACGTTCGCGCGCAGCGCCAGCGGGGTCGTGGCCTTGTTCGGGTGCGGGAAGATCGCGATGCCCGGCACCCGGGGCAGTCTCTTCTTCCGGAGCTCCTCGATGAACTCCGCCAGTGAGCCCTCCTTCTTCAGCCGGTCCGCCTGGACGAGCGCGCGGCCGCGCCGCCAGGTGGTCATGACGAGGATGACGACGGCGGCGATCAGCAGCGGCACCCAGCCGCCGTTGAAGATCTTGGAGAGGTTGCCCGCCAGGAAGGCGAGCTCGAGCCCGCCGAACGCGACGGCCGCGAGCACGATCTTCCACGGCGCCCAGTGCCAGAGCGGCCGCGCGACCAGCAGGAGCAGCACGGTGTCCACGACGAGCGCGCCCGTCACCGAGATGCCGTACGCCGTCGAGAGCCGGTCGGAGGAGCCGAACGACAGCATGACGGCCATGACGCCGATGAACAGCAGGAGGTTGATGGCAGGGAGGTAGACCTGGCCGCCCTCGTGCTGCGAGGTCTGCCGCACGGTCAGCGGCGGCAGCAGGCCGAGCTGCACCGCTTGCCTGGACAGCGAGTAGGCGCCGGAAATGACCGCCTGGCTCGCGATCACCGTCGCGGCGGTGGCGAGGATGACGACCGGGAGACGGCCCCACTCCGGGATGAGCAGGAAGAACGGGTTCGCCCGCGCGGCCGGGTTGTGCAGCACGAGCCCTGCCTGGCCGAGGTAATTGAGCGTCAGCGCGGGGAAGACCAGGAAGAACCACGCGCGGCTGATCGGCGACCGGCCGAAGTGGCCCATGTCGGCGTAGAGGGCCTCTGCGCCGGTGATGACCAGGACCACCGCGCCGAGCGCGACGAAGGCGACGAACGGCTGGCTGACCAGGAAGGCGACGGCGTAGGTGGGGGAGAGGCCGAGCAGCACCTCGGGGTACTGGATGACCATCGCGAGCCCGGCCACCCCGATGACGACGAACCAGAGCACCATGACCGGCCCGAACAGCACCCCGACCTTGCCCGTGCCGAAGCGCTGCACGGCGAACAGGGCGATCAGGATGACGGCCGCGATCGGGATGACCAGGTGCGAGATCGCCGGCACGGTGACGTGGAGGCCCTCCACCGCGGAGAGCACACTGATCGCGGGGGTGATGATCGAGTCGCCGTAGAAGAGCGAGACGCCGACGATCCCGATCACCAGGAGGGTGCCGGCCTTGCCCGCCTTGGTCGCGTACAGGCGCTGCGCGAGCGCCGCCAGGGCCATGACGCCGCCCTCGCCGTCGTTGTCCGCGCGCATCAGGATCCCGATGTACTTGATCGAGACGATGATGGTCACGCTCCAGAAGATCAGCGAGATCACCCCGTAGACGTCGTCCTGCTGGGCGCGGACCGCGCCGTTGTCGAGCTGGAACACCGTCTTCAGCGCGTACAGCGGGCTGGTGCCGATGTCGCCGAACACGACGCCGAGTGCCGCCAGGGACGCCGAGAACATCAGCCGCTGCCGATGGTCGGCCCTCCTCGGCGAGGGACTCCGCTCGGCCAGCTTCTGCGCTGGATGGTCGTGGTTCTGGTGCACGCCGGTCACGCTACCCCCGTTGCCGTGCGCAGGGACTGGCCGACTCGCTGAGCGGCTGGGAGTCGCGTCGCCAGTGGCGTCGGGCTGGTTCCTGTGAGAGTCCGCAGCCAGCGTTCACCGGCCGGTCGGAGACGGTTCACCGCCCGGACGCCTGCAGCTTCGATGCTCGCAGCGTCCGGGGGCCGAAACCGTTTCAGGAGGATCTCCATGCGTTCCAGAACCCGCAAGCTCACTCTGATCGCGGTGGGCGTCGTCGCCGCGACGTTCCTCGGCACGGCCGCGGCCGTCGCCGCCCCCGCGATCGACAACGGCTGGCCGTACGCCTCGGCCGTCAAGGCCCAGAGCGACCACACCTACACGCTCGCCGCAGTCGGCGACATCGCGTGCGAGCCGGACGACGACGACAACGCCGCGAACCCGGCGTCGCTCAAGTGCGGAAGCCAGAGCCTCGGCGGCTACGACGCCGAGTTCGCCACCGCGAAGCAGGCCGACGCGATGAAGCCCGACGCCGTGGCCCTGCTCGGCGACGAGCAGTACCAGGTCGGCAAGCTGAGCGACTTCGAGGGCTCCTTCGAGCAGGCCTGGGGCGGCCTCAAGTTCCTCGAGAAGCCGGCCCCCGGCAACCACGAGTACTACTCGTACACCAAGAAGGGCGACAACGAGGCCGGCCAGAACGGCTCCGGCTACTTCGCCTACTTCAACGGCCACGACCAGAGCGGCACGCCGAACACCTCGGGCCAGGCCGGCGACGACACCAGCGCGAACCAGGGCTGGTACTCGTACGACCTCGGCAACTGGCACATCATCTCGCTGAACGTCGAGTGCAACTCGCCGGCCTTCGGCAACGACTGCTCGACCACCGACGGCGGCCTGCTCGCGCAGGAGACCCAGTGGCTCGCCAGCGACCTGAAGAGCAACCAGCAGCAGTGCACGATCGCCTACTGGCACCAGCCGACCTTCAGCGCGACCACGGCCGCCACCTCCACCGTCGCCGCCTCGGCGCCGGGAGCCGGCGGACAGGAGGGCCAGGTCGCCGACGCCTGGTGGAAGCTGCTCTACGCCAACCACGCCACCCTGGTCCTCAACGGCCACGAGCACGCGTACGCGCACCTCAAGCCGATGAACCCGGACGGGCAGTACGACCCGAAGCACGGCATCCCGGAGTTCATCATCGGCACCGGCGGCGAGGCGCTCGACACCCTGGCGAAGAACGCGGACGGCAGCTACGCGAACAGCAACGTCCTGACCGGCTACGACCAGGGCTACGGCACGATGAAGTTCACGCTGAAGCAGCACAGCTACTCGTACTCGTACACGCCGGCCCTCGCCGGCGCGGGCCAGCCCGCGAGCGCGCTGTCCTACTCCGACACCGGCTCCGGAGACTGCAACAACTGACCCCTCGCCGAGGCGGCGGATCCTCCGCCGCCTCGGCGCCAGGCGGCGGAGAATCAGCCGCTCGCGTTCCTGTGGGATTTCTCAGGATGCGATTGGTGCGGGTTTGCTGTACTGGTCGGTCCACCCCGAGTTAGGGTGCATCTCGGGCCGTCGCAACGAGCGGCGGCGGGACAAGGGAGCACTATGAAACGTTCGTCTTTCGTCTCACTCGGCCTCGCCATCGCGGGAGCGGCAGCGCTCGCGGTGGCGGTCACGGCACCGGCATCAGCGGCCACACCCAGCGCCGCCAGCCCGGACACCAGCGGCGTGTACAGCGTCCACCCGATCGTGCAGAAGGCCGGACTCCCGGCCAGCGCCGTCACGCCGGCGCTGACGCCCGCGGAGTGCCTCGCGCAGACCGCCGGGCGCGTGGCCTGCCAGACGCCCGACAGCATCCGGGCCGCGTACGACATCCCCGCCACCATCAACGGGGTGCCCGCGGGCACCGGGCAGACGGTCGTCATCGTCGACGCCTTCGGCAGCCCGACGGTGCAGTCCGACCTCGCGACCTTTTCGGCCTCGTTCGGGCTCCCGACGCCGAACCTGACCGTCTACTACCCGGGCGGCAAGCCGACGTGGAACGGGCGGGGCACGCAGACCGGCTGGGCAGAGGAGACCTCTCTCGACGTCCAGTGGGCGCACGCGGTCGCACCGGGCGCGAACATCGCACTCGTCGTCGCGGCGAACGACCACGGGGCGACGATCGACAACGCCATCAAGTACGCGGTCGACAACAAGCTCGGCAACGTGCTGTCGATGAGCTTCGGCGAGGCCGACAACCTGATCGCGTCGTCCAATGCCAACAACGGCCAGACCAGCCAGGGCGCCAAGGCCTTCGTGAAGGGCGCGGCCCAGGGCATGTCGCTGTTCGCCTCCTCCGGCGATGCGGGCTCCGACAACGGCGCCGGCTTCGCGAACTTCGCGTTCCCGGCCTCCGACCCGAACGTCACCTCGGTCGGCGGCACCAACCTCTGGGCGGGCAGCGGGCTGAACCAGCCGCGCGAGACGGTCTGGGGCGACTACGCGGACTGCCCGCTGACCTGCGCCTTCGGCGTGGTCGGCGAGACCGGCGGCGCGCCGAGCCTGTTCACCGCGAAGGGCGGGTCGGACGTCGCGTACAACGCGAGCGTCTACACCGGCGTGCTCACCTACCTCGGGTTCCTGGGCGGCGACAACAACGGCCTGTACTTCTTCGGCGGCACCTCGGCCGGATCCCCGCAGTGGGCGGCCCTGACGGCCGACACCATCCAGGCGGTCGGGCACACGGTCGGCAACGTCAGCCAGTACGCGCAGGGCTGGGCGTCGAAGGGCCTGCTCTACGACGTGACGACCGGGAGCAACACGACGCCGACCTTCGGCGGCGGCTTCTCCGCGACGGCCGGCTGGGACCGCCCGACCGGGTGGGGGACGCCGGATGTGAACGGCATCATCGCCGATCTGAAGTGAGTGCGTGACGGCGCGCGCAGCGCGTCGCGGCGGCCCCGGTGTCCACTGGATGCCGGGGCCGCCTCCCGTCGAGGGCATATGCTCGGATGACGAGCCCGAGCCTGGCCGTGCAGCGCGTGCGCGCCGCGGCCGCAGGGCTGCCGCGGCGCTCGCTGCCGCGTTCCAGAGAGTGAAAACGAGGAGACGACGATGACCCGACCGATCACGCTGTTCACTGGCCAGTGGGCTGATCTTCCGTTTGAGGAGGTGGCGCGGCTTGCTGGTGAGTGGGGGTATGACGGGCTGGAGATCGCCTGCTGGGGTGATCATTTGGATGTGTCCCGGTGGGATGACGCCGAGTATGTGCAGTCGCGCCGCGACATCCTGGAGCGCAACGGCCTGAAGGTGTGGACGATCTCGAACCATTTGGCCGGGCAGGCGGTGTGTGATGACCCGATCGATCAGCGGCACCGCGACATCCTGAACGACCGGGTGTGGGGCGATGGCGACCCGGAGGGGGTGCGGCAGCGTGCGGCGGAGGAGTTGAAGCTGACCGCCCGGATGGCGGCGGCGCTCGGGGTGAAGACGGTGACCGGGTTCACCGGGTCCTCGATCTGGAAGGCGGTGGCGATGTTCCCGCCGGCCTCGGACGAGTGGATC
>NZ_JBDGMM010000029.1:0-40483 GCF_057655165.1 Leifsonia sp. Soil_N53 | reverse complement strand
GTGGCCGAGCGCGTCCTCCCAGCGTCCCGCGCGCGCCGCGATGCGCGCCCGCGCGACGGCGGAGGCCGCGCGCCAGGCGTATGTCCACGCCGCCTTCGCGAACGCGTCGTCGGCCTCCCGGTCGCGGCCGGTCTCGGCCAGGACGACGCCGAGGAGGTACGACGCCTCGCCGTCGGCGGGGTTCGGGTTCCTCCGGGTCTGGCGACGCAGGGCCGAGCGGAGGTGCGCCTCGGCCTCGGCGAGCCGTCCGGCGGTGAGCCGGGCCGACGCGACGGCGATGTTCGAGCGCGAGTCGTCGGGGTCGCGCCGCAGCGCCTCCTGCCAGTACGGCTCCGGCGAGCGCGTCGCATGCCGGTACTGGGCGAGGTGCACGCCGGTGAGGTAGAGCTCGTCGACGGAGTCGATCTCGGCGGGCGCGGGCGGCTCGGTGGCCGTCTCGAAGCCGTCCGCCGCCGCGTCCCGGTACCGGGTCGTGGCGCGCAGCCGCTCGACGCCGGCCAGCTCGGCGAGCAGGTCGAGGTCGCCGGCGCCGACCGGCACGGTCGCGATAGCGGGCCGGCCGGGAGCGACCGAGACGCGATCCGCCCAGACCTCCGCGCCCTCCGCGTCGACCAGGCGCAGGTCGACCGCGTCGAACACCCGCGTCGCGGCGAGCCCGATGCGCGCCACCCGTCCCGCCGCGGCGTCCTCCAGCACCAGGCTCAGCGCCAGGTCCGTCGACGCCTGGCTGAGCGGGCCGATGCCGTGATAAGGGAACCAGAACTGGCTGAAGGTCTTCGTCTCGCCCGGAGCGAGGTAGGAGAAGTCGGGCTGGTTGTCGGTGTAGACGCCGGCCATCAGCTCGACGTAAGCGCTGCCGTCGTCGCTGAGGTTCGCGTCCCACGCCCAGCCGAACGGCGAGTTGCCCCACGTCCACTGCTTCTTGCCCGGGGCGATGTGGTGGTCGGCGACGTGGGCGAAGCCGAGCGCCGTGGAGTGATCATAGCCGCCGAAGAAGTCGTCCTCGCTCGCCACGCACATGTAGGAGGTGGGCACCGGGATGTTGCGGTACCAGTCGATGCGGTCGGCGTCGTCCGCGACGTAGGCCGGATCGTCCGGGTCGGCGCGTGCCGCGTAGTCGATGCCGTAGTACGGCCGGTCGGCCGCGGGGAACGCGGTCGCGGCGCGCTTGGCGTGATCGGCGACGATGTGCACGTCCGACGGGAAGAAGGACTGGTACTCGTCGTGCACGCGCACCGCCACGTTCGCCCACCAGAGGAACGTCTGGGTGGTGTCCGTTCGGTTGAACAGCCGCACCCGGGCCTCCAGCACCGCGCTCCCGGGGCGGACCCGGATGCCGTGCATGCCCTTCATGCGCGAGAACGGGTCGTGGTCGGAGCACCACACCGTCGCCGAGCCGTCGGCCTCCCGTTCGATCGTCCAGTCCATCGGCAGGAACGTCGCCGGGCGGTGGTGCTGCGGCCAGTTGAACTCGATGCCGCCGGAGATCCACGGTCCGGCGAGCCCGACCAGGGCGGGCTTGATGACGTCGTTGCGGTAGAAGAAGTCCTGGCCTGTCGTCTTGTCCACCGCGATGTGGACGCGGCCGCCGAGCTCGGGCAGGATGACCAGCCGCAGGTACTCGTTCTCCAGGTGCAGCGCCTGCCAGGTGCGCGTCGTCGCGTCGTGGCTCACCGATTCGATGAACGGCAGCGGGTACACCCGGCCGGACGAGCCCTGGTACACGCGGGACTCCAGGAAGGCCGGCAGGCGACCCGGCTCGCCGGGCTCGTAGGTGCGGAGGGCGACGGGCTCGCTCCAGGCGGCGACGGCTTCGTCGCGCTGACTCTCCGGGACGGGCGGGAGGGGGAACGAGGCGGGAAGATCGGACATGATCAGGACCCTATGCGGCCCCGACCTGCCGGAGAATATGCGTTCCCACGCATCATCTGGACATTTCTATTGCGCGCGGCGGAAGACCAGGTTCCACAGCCCGGCGAACAGCAGCACGCCGGCGACGCCGTTGAGCACACCGCCGACCACATCGGTCCCGTAGTGGACGCCGACGTACAGCCGGGACCACATGACGATGGCCACGAACACCGCGCCGACCACGATGACGAGCGTGCGGGCGAGCGTCCCCCGGCAGACCATGGCCAGCGCCGTGACGAGCGCGGCCGCGAACACCACGTGCCCGCTCGGGTAGCTGAGCGTCGCCGGGTTCACGTGCAGCAGGTGGGTCAGCCCGGCGGTCGTCGGGCGTGGCTGGGCGACGACGGTCTTGACGACGAGCGTGGTGAGCCAGCCGAGGCCGGTGACGACGACGGCGCCGAGCGCGAGCCGCCAGCCCTTCACGAACAGCAGGATCACGAAGACGACCACGAGGATCCCGGCGACGACCGTCGGCCGGTCCAGCTGGTCGAGCAGGAGGGCCGCCCGGTCGAGCAGCGGGGAGTTCACCCGGTTGACCGCGGCGTCGAGCCCGTCGAAGCGGATCGCCGTGATCCACTTGGCGGCGAAGCCGAGCGCGAACGTCAGCGCGAACAGGATCACTGTCCAGACGATCCAGTGGCGGGGGATGCGGAGCTGGGCGGACTTCACGAGACGGTCTCCTTCCGGGGGACGTCTCAGTCAAGCATCGTGCGGCTCAGCAACCTCTAAGAGGCCACGGTCGAACCTTGCGCCTTTCTCAGGCGGCCTCGGCTCAGGCGGGGTCGGCTCAGGCGGCGTTGGCGGGGCGCGCGTTGACCGCCTCCGCGTGCGAGTCGATGAACGAGTGCACGCTCTCCTGGATGTGGTACTGCGTGTGCGACAGCCGCTCCTCGTGCGAGAGCAGCAGGGCGCGGGCGGCCGACCGGCGGGAGCGGAGGCCGGCCAGCGACACCGCGGCGCAGATCAGCACGGTCACCGCGACCGCGACCGCCACCGCGTCCGCCAGCAGCAGCCAGCCGGCCGGCAGGTGCGCGGCGGCCGCGAAGCCCGTGCCCACGGCGACCGCCGCCAGCAGCGAGCCCGAGACCAGGACCGTGCGGCGGGCGAGCGCCCAGGGGGTCGAGGCCAGGAGCGCGGTCGCCGCCGTGAGCTCGCGCTCCTGCTGGCGGCGGCGCTCCTTGGCCCAGTGCAGGTCGAGCTCGTGCCGGCGGGCGAGCCGCTGGGCGTCGTCGTGGGCGCGGTCGTAGGAGGTGTGGTGGTTCACAGACGTGTCCTTCGGGTAGACGTGACTGTTTCAGGTGGGTGCGACGGCCGCCGCGAGCTGCGGCCGCGATGCGGTGAGCGCGTGCGCGCTCGACGGTCAGTGGGTCGGCGTCAGTGCGTCGGGGTCGTGACGACCGTCGGGGAGCCCGCGGTCGAAGGGAACGACGACACCGAGCCGAGCGTCGGAGCTGAGCCGAGCGTCGGAGCCGGGCCGAACGCGGGCGCGGAGACCACGGGAGCCGACACGGGAGCGGGCGGCGGCGTCAGCGCGACGACCGGTGCGAGAGCGGGCGTGGACGGCGTGGAGGGCGAGGCCGGCGCCGCGGGTGCGGTGGCGACGTCGACGGTGTCCGCGGCGCGACGCCCGCTCGGCGCCGGGAGGGACTCCGGGGCGCGCAGGCCGATGTCGGCGAGGGTGCCGTCCGTCCAGCCTGCGAGCTTGGCGACCTGCCAGGCGGAGAGGTAGTCGGCGATGGCGGTGTCCAGGTCGTTGAGTCGCTTCGCGAGGTCGCGCACCGTGTCGAGACGGGCGGTGATCTCGGACTCGAGGAGCACGTGTGCGCGCTCGGCGGCCTTCTCGGGATCGACGGGGTTTCCGTATGAGGGGTTCACAATGACGTCCTTCCGCTTGGTTCGGGTCGGGGCAAAAGGCGGTGGAACTGCAACGCTTCGGTGCGTCAGGCCGAGCATAGCCAGAATGAACGTTCTGTGGGTCATTTGGAGGACAGAAAAAAGTCCCCCAAATCGGGCGACACGACGACGGCGTGTCGAAGGGCTACGGCCGCAGCAGCACCTTGCCCGCACGGCCCTGGCGGGTGGCGACGTCGACGGCCTCGTGCACCTGGTCGAACGCGAACACGGCCTCCACCGGCAGCGTGATCGCTCCGGTCGAGGCGGCGCGGATCAGTTCGCCGAAGAGTTCGGCCCGCTTGCCGGGCTCCATCGCGGCGCTCACCTTGCTGCCCCAGAAGCCCTTGACCACGGCCTGCTTGAAGATGAGGTCGCCGGACGACAGCCGCATGTCCTCGCCGCCGGTGGAGCCGAACGACACCAGGGTGCCGCCCTCGGCGACGAGCTCGAGCAGGTCGCCGCTCGACTCGCCGCCGATCGAGTCGACCGCGACGGCGATCGGCGCGCCGTCCGAGAGCGCGTGCACCCGGCCGCGCCAGTCGCCGGCGCCGGTCGCGACCAGGTTCGGGATGCCCTGGGCCGCGAGAGCGTCGGCGTCGCGCTGGCGCCGCACCAGCCCGATGACCTTCTCGCCCCTGGCGAGGGCGAACTGGGCGAGCAGCCGGCCGACCGCGCCGTTCGCGGCGTTCTGCAGGATGACCTCCCCCGGCTTCACGTCGAGGTAGTCGAGCAGGCTGAGCGCGCTGAACGGCATGGCGACGAGCTGGGAGGCGACCTCGTCGCCGATCCCGTCCGGCACGGGGACGAGGGCTCCGGCGGACGCTACGAAGGCCTCCGCCCGCACCCCGAAGGTGCCGCCCGTGACAACGCGCTGTCCGAGGGCGAGCGCCGTGACGCCCTCGCCGAGCGCGTCCACGACGCCGACGGCCTCGGTTCCGGCGCCGGCCGGCAGCGTCGGCTTGAAGCCGTACGTGCCCCGGATCGTCCACAGGTCGTGGTTGTGGATGGGCGAGAGCACGGTGCGCACGCGCACCTGTCCCGGCCCCGGTTCGGGAAGGGGACGCTCCCCGATCTTGAGGACCCGACCCGGGTCGCCGAACTCGTCCTGGACGATCGCGCGCATGGGTTCCATGCTAGGTCGCCGCGGGCACCCCTGCGAAGGCCTTCTCGAGCAGTCCGTCGTACTCGCGCTTGGCGTCGTCGTGCAGGCGGGCGCCGTCGGCGGTGATGCCGACGAACAGGGCGCGGCGGTCGTAGTCGCAGGTGCTGCGCTCCACCAGGCCGGCCTTCACCAGGCGGTCGACGATGCGCGAGAGCGCGCTCTGGGTCATCGGGGTCAGATCGACGAGGTTGCGCATGGTGCACGACTCGTTCGCGTAGCCGGCGACCAGGTCGAGCACTTCGTACTCGCTCAGGCCCAGCTGGTGGCTCTGCTGCAGGGAGCGCTCGAGCTCCGCTGCGGTGCTCAGGTAGAGGACCTGCAGCTCCCGCCAGCGGGCCGACACGTCGACCGGTTCGTTCACGGCTGCAATGATACGCTCGCTTTCTTGCGATCTACATGAATGTGCATAGTTTGCTGACACAATCTATTCCGTGTCATAGACTTCGACGGTGCTGAACTCCGACACCGCCTCCCGTCCCGCCGTCCGGCCCACCGCTCCGCCCGCCGGGTCCGCCCCGGCCGGCCGCTGGAGCCGGGCCCGCTGGCTGCTGCTCTTCGCCACCTGCATCGTGATCGCCCTGGACGGACTCGACGTCTCGATGGTGGGCGTCGCCCTCCCGTCGATCGGCAAGGAGCTCGGCCTCCAGACCGGCGCGCTGCAGTGGATCGTGTCCGGCTACGTCCTCGGCTACGGCAGCCTGCTGCTGCTCGGCGGCCGGCTGGCCGACCTCCTCGGCCGCCGCACGGTGCTCCTCGTGGCGCTGAGCGTCTTCACCATCGCCTCCCTCGCCGGCGGCCTCTCGATGGACGCCGGCCTCCTCATCGCGAGCCGGTTCGTCAAGGGCGTGGCGGCCGCCTTCACCGCGCCCGCGGCGTTCTCGCTGATCACGACGAACTTCGAGGAGGGCCCGCAGCGCAACAAGGCGATCTCGATCTTCACCACGTTCGCGGCGAGCGGCTTCTCGCTCGGCCTGATCATGAGCGGGCTGATGACCTCGCTGAGCTGGCGCTGGACCTTCCTCTTCTCAGTGCCCCTGGCGGTCCTGGCCCTCGTGCTCGGCTTCCTCTTCGTGCCGAAGGACGCCCGCGAGCGCGGCGCGGGGCACGACATCCCCGGCGCCGTGCTGCTGGCGGCCGGGATGCTGCTGCTCGTCTACACCGTGGTCTCCGCTCCGGGCGTCGGCTGGGGCGCTCTGCCGACCATCCTCGGCTTCGTCGTCGCCGCCGTGCTGCTCACCGCTTTCGTGATCCTGGAGCTGCGGGTGCGGCATCCGCTCATCCGGTTCGGGATCTTCCGGGTCGCCTCGGTGCTGCGGGCCAACCTCACCGCGATCACGCTGTTCGGCTCGTACGTGTCCTTCCAGTTCGTCCTCACGCTCTACCTGCAGGATGTCCTCGGCTGGTCGCCGCTCGGGATGGCGCTCGCGCTGCTGCCCACCGGCCTGGTCGTCGTGGCGAGCGCGCCGTTCACCGACCGGCTGATCGACCGCTTCGGCGCGACCATCCTGATCGTTATCGGGCTCGGCTCGCTCTCCGCGGGCTACCTGCTGTTCCTCCGGCTCGGCACGGCTCCGGTCTACTGGCTGGACGTCCTCCCGCCCGTGGTGCTGCTCGGCATCGGCTTCGGCATCGGCTTCCCGTCCATCCAGGTGCTGGCGACGACGGGCGTCCACGACGACGAGCAGGGCCTGGCGGCCGGGCTCGTGCAGACCAGCGCCCAGGTCGGCGGCGCGCTCGCGCTGGCGGTCACGACGGCGTTGATCGCGGGAGGCCCGGCAGCCGGGGGAGCGGGGCACGGCGCGGCCGGCCTCGCCGAGCAGCTCGCGCACTACCGGCCCGGGCTCTACCTGAGCGCCGGCCTGGCGGTCGCCGGGCTCCTCATCGCGGCGCTCCCGCGCCGGCGGCGGCGGCTCCGGCCACGCCGCTCCCCTAGGCTGACCGCATGACTCGATGGGGCATCCTGGGCACCGGCTGGATCGCGGGGGCGATGACCGCCGACCTCCAGCTGCACGGACACGCGGTGACGGCGGTCGGCTCGCGCACGGACGACTCGGCCGCGCGGTTCGCCGCCGCGCACGGCATCCCGCGGTCGCACGGCAGCTACGAGGCGCTCGTCGCGGATCCCGAGGTGGATGTCGTCTACGTCGCCACC
Source organism: Leifsonia sp. Soil_N53 (assembly GCF_057655165.1). NCBI lineage: Bacteria > Bacillati > Actinomycetota > Actinomycetes > Micrococcales > Microbacteriaceae > Leifsonia > Leifsonia sp. Soil_N53. The sequence continues at coordinate 33,365 of NZ_JBDGMM010000029.1, read as the reverse complement.
CCGCACCCGCAGCACGCCCCGAACGCACTGCTGGCGCTGGCCGCGGGCAAGCACGTCCTGGTCGAGAAGCCCTTCACCATGGACCGCGCGGAGGCCGAGAGGATCGCGGCCGCCGTGCACGCCACCGGGCTGGTCGCCCTGGAGGCGATGTGGACACGCTGGCTGCCGCACATGCGCCGCCTGCACGAGATCATCGCGGACGGCACCATCGGCGAGGTCCGCACCGTGGTCGCGCACCACGCGCAGCGGGCGAACCCCGACCCGGCCTGGAGGCTCCTGGATCCGGCTCTCGGCGGCGGCGCGCTGCTCGACATGGGCATCTACCCGGTCTCGTTCGCCTGGGACGTGCTCGGCGAGCCGACCGCGGTCGAAGCGCTCTCCACTCCGACGGCGACGGGGGTCGACCGGCAGACGTCGATCCTGCTGGGCCACGCGGGAGGAGCGCAGTCCGTGCTGACCTGCGGGCTCGACGCCCGCGGCAGCAACGACGCCGTGGTGGTCGGCACCGAGGCGCGCATCGAGCTGGGCTCGTTCTTCTTCACGCCGACCGTGCTCCGCGTCCTCGACCACGAGGACCGCGAGCTCGAGCGCTTCGAGGCGAGCATCACCGGGCGCGGGATGCAGTACCAGGCCGAGGCGATGGAGCGGCTCATCGCGGCGGGCGGCGGCGAGGACCCCCGGATGCCGCTCACGCAGTCCGTCGCCATCATGGGCACGCTCGACGCGATCCGCGACCGCATCGGCCTGCGCTACTGACGCCAGGGCCGCGCGCTACGCCGGCGGCGCCGTGCTCGCGCGCCGGATGAGCCGCGTCGGCAGCCGGACGTGGGTCGGGTCCGGCTCCTCGCCCGACATCAGGGCGACCACGAGCTCGGCCGCGGCCGCGCCGAGGCGGCCCATCGGCTGCCGGATGGTCGTCAGCGGTGTGGAGAACCGGGAGGCCTCCGGGATGTCGTCGAAGCCGATCACCGAGAGGTCGCGCGGCACCTCGAGCCCGAGCTCGAGCGCCACCTCGATGACCACGATGGCGGACAGGTCGTTGGCGGCGAAGATCGCACTGGGCCGCTCCGGCGCGGCGAGCAGGCGCCTGGCGGCCTCCCGCGCGCTGTCCTGCTCGTAGTTGCCCACGCCCACGATCGCCGGGTCGAACGGGATGCCGGCCTCGGCCAGCGCCCGCCGGTAGCCCGCGTCGCGCGCGGCCGACGAGCGCAGATCCGGGCGGCCGGCGACGAAGCCGATCCGGCGATGCCCCAGCCCGATCAGGAAGTCCACGGCGCTGCGCGCGCCGCCGAAACTGTCCGACTCCACCGTGGGGAGGTCGGCGCGGCCGGTGTGCGGGTCGACCGCGACGATGGGGACGTCCGCGTTCACGTTTACCACGGTCGGCGTCACCATGATGACGCCGTCGATGAGCGTGCCGCTGAGCCGGCTGAGCGAGCGGCGCTCCCAGCCCTCCGGCGAGAGCTGCCGCGAGCCGCTGTACGCGAGGAGGTCGTACCGGGAGTCCGAGAGCGCGGCGCCGACGCCCTTGAGAACCTCGGCGCTGAACGGCTCGAAGTCGGCCACGAGGACGCCGATCACCCCGGTCTGGCGGTTCCGCATGCTCGAGGCGACGAGGCTCGACTCGTAGCCCAGCTCCTCCACGATCTGGAGGACGCGCTCGGCCGTGTGCGAGGCGACGCCGTAGCGGCCGTTGACCGCTTTGGAGACGGTCGCGGCGGACACTCCGGCCGCCTCGGCCACATCGTTGATGGTTGGACGTCGTCCCATGAATGAGCATGATATCAACGTCGAAAAGGATTTCGAAAAGGATTTCGAAAACGTTTGACACTCCCAGGCGGGATTGCGACACTGGCCCTGTCCGGTCAGCCTCCCGGACCCGACGTGTGTCCGAGATCCGACCCAGGCGAGAGGCTTCGCCCGGTCGGCTGCCTCGGCGCGGACATCGTCACCTGGCACCGCGAAAACGCAGATGCCGCTCAACGAAGAGAACAGGTTGGAATCACATGAAAGCCAAGAAGCTCCTCATCGGAGCAGCTGTCCTGGCAGCCGGCTCGCTCGCGCTCACCGCGTGCAGCGGCACCTCCGACAGCTCGAGCAACAGCAAAGTCAACATGACGCTCTGGCAGAACTCGACGACCGGCCCCGGCCAGCAGTACTGGAAGGACGCGATCGCGGCCTTCGAGAAGGCCAACCCGAACGTCACCATCAAGATGCAGTCGATCCAGAACGAGGACCTCGACGGCAAGCTGCAGACGGCGCTCAACTCCGGTGACGCGCCCGACATCTTCCTGCAGCGCGGCGGCGGCAAGATGGCCGCGATGGTTCAGGCCGGTCAGCTCATGGACATCACCGACAAGGTCTCGGCCGACACCAAGAAGGTCATCTCCTCCGGTTCGTTCAAGGCGGAGACCTACCAGGACAAGGTCTGGGCCATGCCGCTCGCGGTGCTCCCCGGTGGCCTGTTCTACAGCCAGGACCTCTTCAAGGCGGCTGGGATCACCGAGGCTCCCAAGACCATCGACGACCTCAGCGCCGACGTGCAGAAGCTGAAGGCCACCGGGGTCTCCCCGATCGCCCTCGGCGCCAAGGACGCCTGGCCCGCCGCGCACTGGTTCTACTGGTTCGCGCTCCGCGAGTGCTCCGGCGCCACCATGGAGAAGACCGCCGACTCGAAGAGCTTCAGCGACGGCTGCTGGCTGAAGGCCGCAGAGGACCTGCAGAACTTCGCCGCCGAGAAGCCGTTCAACGACGGCTTCCTGACCACCTCCGCCCAGCAGGGCGCCGGCTCTTCCGCCGGTCTGGTGGCCAACCACAAGGCAGCCATGGAGCTGATGGGCGCGTGGGACCCGGGCGTGATCGCCTCCCTCACCCCCGACCAGAAGCCCCTGCCGGACCTCGGCTTCTACCCGTTCCCGGAGCTCTCCAAAGCCGGCAAGGGTGAGCCCGGCTCGATCATGGGCGGCGTGGACGGCTACTCCTGCTCGGTCAAGGCCCCGAAGGAGTGCGCGGACTTCCTGAACTTCATCGCGACCACTCCGCAGCAGATCAACTACTACAAGGCCTTCAACTCGCCGCCGGTCAACACCGACGCGCAGAAGGAGGTCACCGAGCCCTACCTGAAGGACGTCCTCGCCGCCTACAACAAGGCGCCGTACGTCTCGCAGTGGCTCGACACCGTCCTCGGTCAGAACATCGGCAACGCGCTGAACGTCGCCGTGGTGGACATGCTGGCGGGCAAGACCGACGCCAAGGGCATGATCCAGGCCGCGAACGACGCCGCTAAGAAGGGCTGAGAGGCCTCACAGTGAGCAACACCCGCGAGAAAACCTCGACCGACCGCGTGTCGAAGGCGGATCTCGCGCAGCACGACGGGAGCGGCGCAGCCGCGTCGCTCCCGTCGCAGCCGCGCCGCCGCCGTGGCGCAGGCTGGGGCCTCCGCGCCGAGATCGCCCTCCTGGCCGGCCCCGCCGTCATCGTCTTCCTGGCCTTCGTGATCTTCCCGGTCGTGATGGCCGCCTACTACGGCTTCTTCCGCTGGGCGGGCTACGGCACGCCCACCGACTTCGTCGGCCTGCAGAACTACGCCGTCATCCTCACCGACCCCGCGTTCCTCGCGGCGCTCGGACACAACGCCTTCATCGTGGTGATGTCCATCGTCATCCAGGGCCCCGTCGCCATCCTGCTGGCCCTCCTCCTCAACCGGCGCATGAAGGGCCAGTCGCTCATCCGCGTGCTGATCTTCGTGCCCTACGTGATCTCGGAGGTCGTGGTCGGCACCGGCTGGAGCCTCATGCTCGCCACGAACGGCGCGCTGAACGGCTTCCTGAAGAACGTCGGCATGGACTGGCTGGTGCACGACTGGCTGTCCGACCCGAGCATCGCCATCTGGACGCTGATGGGCATCCTGACCTGGAAGTACGTCGGCTTCGCCGTCATCCTCTTCCTGGCCGGTCTGCAGGGCATCCCGGAGGAGCTGTACGAGGCCGCCGCGCTCGACGGCGCGTCGTACTGGCAGATCCAGCGCAGGATCACCCTCCCGCTGCTCGGCCCGACGCTCCGGATCTGGGCGTTCCTCTCGATCATCGGCGCGCTGCAGCTGTTCGACCTCGTCTACATCATCTGGGGTCAGTACGTCGCCTCCACCGCCGGCACCTCGACGATGGCGACCTACATGGTCGCCAACGGCCGCAACGCCGGCAACTACGGCTACGGCAACGCAGTCGCCGTGGTGATCTTCCTCATCTCCCTGATCGTCGCCCTCATCTACCAGCGCTTCGTCCTCCGCCGCGACACCGCGGGCGCCGTGACCACCGCCAAGAATGCCGAGCGCAAGAACCGCCGCCGTAACGCGGCCGCGAAAGAAAGGACGGCGTGATGACCACCCTCACCGTCTCCACCCGCGCCGCCCGGCGCGCCGAGCGGAAGAGCCTCCCCTGGGGCTCGCCGGCCGTCTACTTCATCTCGCTGATCGTGATCGCGCTGATGATCGTGCCGATCGCGTACATCATCATCGGCGGCTTCCGCACCAACTCGCAGATCACCGTCGACCCGTCGGGCTTCCCGAACCCGTGGAACCCGGCGAACTACCTGGATGTGCTCACCGGCGGCGTGTTCTGGGGCCAGGTGCTCAACTCGACGGTCACCGCCCTGGTCACCACCATCGGCGCCGTCGGGCTGGGCCTGATGGCCAGCTACGTGCTCGCCCGGTACACCTTCCGCGCCAGCGGCTTCCTCTACGCGCTGTTCGCCGCCGGGCTGATGTTCCCGATCACCGTCGCGATCACGCCGCTCTACATCGTGGTGCGCAACCTCGGCCTGATGAACTCGCTCGCGGGCGTCATCATCCCGCAGATCGCGTTCGCGCTGCCGACGACGATCATCATCCTGGTGCCGTTCCTGCGCGCGATCCCGGACGAGATCCAGGAGGCCGCCTTCATCGACGGCTGCAGCCGCATCGGGTTCTTCTTCCGGATGGTGCTCCGGCTGTCGCTCCCCGGTGTGATCACGGTCGGCATCCTGGCGTTCATCGCGAGCTGGAACAGCTACCTGCTGCCGCTGTTCATCCTCAACGATCAGGCGTCGTTCACCCTGCCGCTGGGCGTGCAGGCGTTCTCGTCGCAGTACGCCACCGACACCTCCAAGGTGCTGGCGTTCACGTCGCTGTCGATGATCCCCGCGCTGATCTTCTTCAGCCTGTTCGAGCGCCGCATCGTCGGCGGTCTCACCGGCGCGGTCAAGGGCTGAGCCGTCCGCTCGCGTCCCGACACGATCCCGTACCCGTACCCGTACGTAGGAAAGAAGCATGACTACGACTGACAACCTCCCCACCGTGTCCGAGCGCGTGCGCGACCTGCACGCCCGGATGACGCTCGACGAGAAGCTCGCGCAGATCGTCGGCTACTGGGTCGACAAGGGGGACGACAACGTCGCCCCGCTCGACGGGGAGATGACCACCGGCCGGTCCTACGCCGAGGCCACCGAGTTCGGCATCGGCCACCTCACCCGCGTCTACGGCACGCGCCCGGTCGACCCGGTCGAGCGCGCCTCGTGGCTCTGGTCGGAGCAGCGCCGGCTGCGCGAGCAGACCCGGCTCGGCATCCCCGCGCTCGTGCACGAGGAGTGCCTGACCGGGCTGGCGGCCTGGAAGGCGGCGACCTTCCCGACCCCGCTCGCCTGGGGTGCGGCCTTCGACCCCGAGCTGGTGGAGGAGATGGGAGCCGCGATCGGCGCCTCGATGCGCGAGCTCGGCATCCACCAGGGCCTCGCGCCTGTGCTCGACGTCATCCGGGACCCGCGCTGGGGCCGGGTGGACGAGTGCATCGCGGAGGACCCGTATGTGGTCGGCACGATCGGCACCGCGTACGTGCGCGGGCTGCAGTCGTCGGGGGTGCACGCGACGCTCAAGCACTTCGTCGGCTACTCGGCCTCGCAGGCCGGGCGCAACCATGCGCCCGTGCACGCCGGGACGCGCGAGGTGCGCGACACGCTGCTGCCTCCGTTCGAGATGGCGATCCGCGACGGCGGGGTGCGCTCGGTGATGAACTCCTACGCGGAGATCGACGGCGTCCCCGTCGCGGCCAACCCGGCCTACCTCACCGGCGTCCTCCGGGACGAGTGGGGCTTCGACGGCACCGTCGTCGCCGACTACTTCGCGGTCGCGTTCCTGCACACGATGCACCGCGTCGCCGCCGACCGCGGCGAGGCGGCCGCGTTGGCCCTGGCTGCCGGCATCGACGTCGAGCTGCCGACCGGGGACGCCTTCCTCGCTCCGCTGGCCGAGCGCATCCGCGCCGGGCTCGCCGACGAGGCGCTGGTCGACCGCGCCGTGCTGCGCCTGCTCGCCCAGAAGGAAGAACTCGGCCTGCTCGACGAGACGTTCGACGAGCCGCCGGCCGACGTGGACCTCGACTCGCCCGAGCACCGCGCGCTCGCGCTGCGACTCGCGGAGGAGTCACTGGTGCTGCTCACCAACGAGGGCGTCCTCCCGCTCGAGGGCGACCGCGCCGCCGCCCGGATCGCGGTCGTCGGCCCCAACTCCGACGCCGCCGAGGCGCTGATGGGCTGCTACTCGTTCGCCAACCACGTGCTCGCCCACCACCCCGAGGTGCCGCTCGGCTTCGAGCTCCCCTCGGTGCTGGAGGCGCTGCGCGAGGAGTTCCCGGCGGCCGAGCTCGTGCACGCCCGCGGCTGCGACGTGGAGGGCGACGACCGCTCCGGCATCGTCACCGCGGTCAGCGCCGCGGCGGACGCCGACGTCGCCCTGGTCGTGGTCGGCGACCGCGCCGGGCTGTTCGGCCGCGGCACCGTCGGCGAGGGCAACGACACCGAGAGCCTGGAGCTGCCCGGAGTGCAGCGCGAGCTGGTGGAGGCCGTCGTCCGCACCGGCACCCCCACCGTCGTGATCGTGCTGTCGGGCCGCCCGTACGCGATCGACTGGGCGATCAGCGGCCCGGACGCGCCCGCCGCCGTGCTGCAGGCGTTCTTCCCGGGCGAGGAGGGCGGCCGCGCCATCGCCGCCACGCTCTCCGGCCGCGTGTCGCCCAGCGGCCACCTGCCGGTGTCGCTGCCGCGCTCGGCAGGCGCCCAGCCGTACTCGTACCTGCACCCGCTGCTCGGCGGCCCGTCGGACGTGACGAGCGCCGACAGCACGCCGATCCTCCCGTTCGGTCACGGCTTGAGCTACACCACCTTCGAGCGCACCGGGCTGCAGGCCAACGCCTCCGTCGCCGCCGGCGGCGAGTTCGAGGTGAGCGTGACGGTCCGCAACAGCGGCGAGCGCGCGGGCACCGACCTGGTGCAGCTCTACGCCCGCGACGTGTTCGCGAGCGTCACGCGCCCGGTCGCGCAGCTCCTCGGCTACGCCCGGGTGGCGCTGGAGCCGGGCGAGGAGGCCGTGGTGTCCTTCCAGGTGCCGACCGCGCGTCTGGCGTTCACCGGCCTCGACGGCGTCCGCGCCGTGGAGCCCGGCGACGTCGAGCTCTGGGTGGGCCCGTCGTGCGCCGAGCGCGAGACGGAGACCCGCATCGAGCTGACCGGCCCGAAGCACGCCGTCACCCCCGCCGACGGCCGCCTCGTCCGCACCACCCTCACCACCCCGGCCCCGGCCCCCCTCCGCTAACCCGCTCCACCCCATCCCACCTCCCCGAACGGAGGAGATCCGGCCCCACCCGGCCGCGATCTCCTCCGTTCGCTGCATTCCGGCCGCCTTTCCCGGCCGATCTCCTCCGTTCCCAACGCCCGCCCCCGGGGCTAAGCTCGCGCCCGGGAGGCCCCGTCATGTCCAATCTCGTCGTCCATTTCGAAATCCACGCCGCCGATCCGCCGCGGCTGATCGACTACTACACCGGCCTGTTCGGCTGGACCTTCACCCGGTTCGGCGAGATGCCCTACTGGGCGATCGACACCGGCGAGGGAGCGATCGGGATGACCGGCCCCGGCAACGGCATCAACGGCGGCCTCACCCAGCGCCTGGGCCCCGCTCCCGCTCTGGACGCCCCGGTCTCCGGTGCTGACATCGTGGTCGGGATCGACGGCAGCATCGACGAGCTCTACCGGCGCGGTCTGGAGCTCGGCGGCACGGAGGCGCTGCCTCCCGACGACATGCCCTCGATCGGCCGGATCGCGTACCTGCGCGACCCCGAGGGGAACATCTTCGGCCTCATCTCGCCGATCCTCTCCGACGGCACCAACGTCATCGCCGCCATGCCGACCTGACCCACCCCGTCATACCCCGTCCCGAAGGGCACGTCGTTGTCACTTCTCGCGCCGAAAAGTGACAACGACGTGCCCCTCGGCGAGAGCTCCTTCCGCTGGGCCGCGGCCCGCGGGTAGGGTGCGGGTGTGGGCGGCGCGAGCCCGGGAAGGGAGCAGCGATGGCGGACCTCTCGGGGCGCAGGGCGCTCATCACCGGCGGCGCGAGCGGCATCGGCCTGGCCTGCGCGGAGGCGTTCGCCGCGGCGGGGGCGCACGTCACCATCGCCGACCTGAACGGGGACGCGGCCCGTGCCGCCGCCGCCCGGCTCGGCGGTGAGGCCTGGGAGGTCGACCTCTCGGACACCGGCGCGCTCGGCGACCTCCGGCTCGACACCGACATCCTCGTCAACAACGCCGGCCTCCAGCACGTGCGCGCGATCCCGGAGTTCGAGCCGGAGAGCTTCGCGCTCCTGCTCCGGATCATGCTCGAGGCTCCGTTCCTCCTCATCCGCGCGGCGCTGCCCGGGATGTACGAGCGCGGCTTCGGGCGCGTCATCAACATCTCCAGCGTCCACGGCCTGCGCGCGTCCGAGTTCAAGTCGGCCTACGTCGCCGCCAAGCACGGCCTGGAGGGCCTGTCCAAGGTGACCGCGCTGGAGGGCGCCGCGCACGGCGTCACCTCCAACTGCATCGAGCCCAGCTACGTGCGCACCCCGCTCGTCGAGAAGCAGATCGCCGACCAGGCGCGGCTGCACGGCATCCCGGAGGACGAGGTGGTCGAGAAGATCATGCTCACCGAACCGGCGATCAAGAGCTTGGTCGAGCCCGAGGAGGTCGCCGGGCTGGCGCTCTGGCTGGCGGGCGAGGGGTCGCGCATGGTCACCGGCGCGAGCTACACGATCGACGGCGGCTGGAGCGCGAAGTGACGTCCTTCGCGCCGGCGGCGCCGTTCCGCGTGCCGGTCGCCGGGGGCGAGCTCGCGGGCGGCCAGTGGCACGCCGACGCCGAGGGGATGCCACTGGTCGGCATCCACGGCATCACCGCCAACCACCTCGCCTGGGCCACCATCGCCGCGGCGGTCCCCGGCGTGCGGCTGATCGCCCCCGACCTCCGCGGGCGCGGGCGCAGCGGCGACCTCCCCGGGCCGTACGGCCTGGTCGACCACGCCGACGACGTCGCCCGGATGCTGGACGCCCTCGGTGTCGAGCGTGCGACCGTCGCCGGGCACTCGATGGGCGGCTTCGTCGCGGTCCGGCTGGCCGAGCGGCATCCCGACCGGGTGGCGCGGCTGGTGCTGATCGACGGCGGTCTGCCCGTGCGCGCCGCGGCCGACCTCGGTCCCGCGCGCGACCGGCTGCGGATGACCTTCGCGAGCGAGGAGGACTACCTCGCGTTCTGGCGCCCCCATCCCGCGCTCGGGCCGTGGTGGAACGACGCGGTGCAGGCGTACGCGCTCTACGACCTCGTCGGCACGGCTCCCGAGCTGCGGTCGAGCGTGTCCGAGGCGGCCATGTCGGTCAACGCGGGCGAGCTGGACGGCAGCGGCGGCTACGAGGCGGCGCTCGCCGGGCTGACCCTGCCCATCGCGTTCGTGCGCGCCCCGCGCGGGCTGCTGGACGCCGACCCGCTCTACCCGCCGGAGGAGCCTGCCGTGTGGCGGGAACGGCTGCCGTGGTTCGAGGCGTTCGAGGCCGACGACGTGAACCACTACACCATCGTGATGACGGAGGCCGGCGTCCGGCAGCTCACCCCGCACCTGCCCGGCGCCTACCCCGCTCACCCGCACTACCACTCCCGACCTGGCACTACCCCTCACCCGAAGGAGACGTAAGTGACCGGAACCCTGCTCCCGGGCATCACCGCCCGCAGCATCCCGACCTCCCGCTACACCGCGAACGTCCTGGAGCGCGCAGCCGATGCCGCCGGCGACGCGTCGACGACGATCGTGTTCGTGCACGGCAACGTGTCGTCGTCGCTGTTCTGGCAGCCGCTGATGCTGGCGCTCCCGGAGGGCGTGCGCGCGCTCGCGATCGACCTCCGCGGGTTCGGCGACAGCGAGACCCTCCCGGTCGACGCCACCCGCGGGGTGGGCGATTTCTCCGAGGATGTCGCCGCGGTGCTCGACGAGCTCGGCGCCGGAGCCGCGCACTTCGTCGGCTGGAGCATGGGCGGCGGCGTGGTGATGCAGCTCCTGCTCGACCGTCCCGACCTGGTGCGCAGCCTCACGCTGGTGTCGACCGTCTCCCCGTACGGTTTCGGCGGCACGGCGGCCGACGGCAGCCTCCTCAACGCCACGGCGTCGGGCAGCGGCGGCGGCGGCGCGAACCCGGACTTCGTGGCGCGCCTGGCCGCGGGCGACACCGGCGAGGAGTCGCCCACGTCCCCCCGCGCGGTCTACCGCGGGGCGTACGTCGCGCCGGGCTTCACGACCGAGTACGAAGACCTCTGGGTGGAGTCCATGCTCTCCACGGCGACCGGTGTGGACAACTATCCCGGCGACGCGACGGCGACCGAGGACTGGCCGGGCTTCGCGCCGGGCCCGCACGGCGTCCTCAACACGATGGCGCCGACCTACTTCGACACCTCCGACATCATCGACCTCGCCGACAAGCCGCCGATCCTGTGGATCCACGGCGCGCTGGACGCCATCGTCAACGACGCCTCGTTCTTCGACCTCAACCAGCTCGGCGCCGCGGGAATCATCCCCGGCTGGCCCGGCGCCGACGTGGCGCCGCCGCAGCCGATGCTCCAGCAGATCCGGGCCGTGCTCGAGAGCTACCAGGCGGAGGGCGGGGTGACCCGCGAGGTGGTGTTCGAGGACTGCGGCCACTCGCCCCACATCGAGAAGCCGGAGGAGTTCCTGGCGGAGCTGATGGCCTGGGTCGGCTAGACCGTCATCCCACCAGCACCCCGCGTCGCACCCCCAGCATCCCCTCCACCGCGTGCGCCAGCAGCGACCCTCGGTCGGCCGCGCCTCCCCAGCGGACGAGCGCCTGCGCGTTGAGCCCGTCGAGCATCCCGAGGAGCTGCCACGCGACCGCGCGCGGGTCTTCGACCCGGAAGTCCTCTGTCGCGACGCCGTCGGCGATCACGCCCTCGATCACGCCGCTCCACGCGTCCATCTGGTCGCGCACCGCCGCGCCCAGTGCGGGGTTGCGCCGCCCGAGCGCCCACGCCTCGACCCACACCACCGTGACGTCGTCGCGCGTGCCGTCGAGGAGGGTGCGCAGCAGCGTGGCCAGGCCCGCGGCGGGGGAGGGCGCCGACGCGAGCAGGCCGCGCAGCTCCGCGATCTCGGCGGAGACGATGCTCGTGAACGTCTCCGCGACCAGCGCGTCCATCGACTCGTGGTAGTGCGCGACAAGCGCAGGCGTCACGCCCGCGCGGGCGGCGACGGCGCGCAGCGTCACCGCGGCGAGGCCCTCGTCGAGGGCGATGGCGCGGGCGGAGGCGGCCAGTTCGGCGCGGCGCTCGGCGGGCGGTCTGCGGGCTGCTCTTGACATCGTGGGTCCAGTATAGGTAGATATTGATCAGCCGATCAATAAAGCCCGGAGGTTCCTGATGACCTGGCGCATGCCCGCCGAGACCGCCCCGCACGAGCGCACCTGGATGGCCTTCCCGCGCGCCGGCATCACCCTCGGCGACGACACCGCGTCCGCCGAGGAGGCCTACGCCGCCTGGACCGCCGTCGCCCACGCCGTCGCCGAGTTCGAGCCCGTCACGATGGTGGTCGACCCGTCCGAGCGCGAGCGGGCCGCCCGCATGCTCGGCTCGCACGTCGAGCAGGTCGAGGCGCCGCTGGACGAGTTCTGGATGCGCGACTTCGGCCCCACCTTCGTGGTCGACGACGAGCGCCCCGGTGTGCTCGGCGCCGTGGACTGGACCTTCAACGGCTGGGGCGACCCCGCCTGGTCGGAGTGGCGCAAGTCGGCCGAGATCGCCCGCTTCGTCGCCGAGCGCACCGGCGCCGAGCTGGTCAGCTCGGTCCTCGTCAACGAAGGCGGCGGCATCCACGTCGACGGCGACGGCACCGTGCTGCTCACGGAGACCGTGCAGCTCGACCCGCGCCGCAACCCGTACGCCGACCGGGCCAGAGTGGAGGCCGAGCTCGCCCGCACGATCGGCGCGACGCACGCCGTCTGGCTCCCCCGCGGCCTGACCCGCGACTACGACGACTTCGGCACGAACGGCCACGTCGACATCGTCGCGACCATCCCCTCGCCCGGCCGCCTGCTGCTGCACACGCAGCGCAACCCGGAGCACCCCGACTTCGAGGTGTCGCGTGAGCTGCGCGCCTTCCTGTCCGGCACGACCGACGCCGCCGGACGCGCCTGGGACATCGTGGACCTCCCCGCTCCCGCGACCCTCCGCGACGAGGAGGGCTTCGTCGACTGGAGCTACGTCAACCACCTCGTCGTCAACGACGGTGTCATCGCGTGCGGCTTCCGAGAGGAGGCCGCCGACGCCGAGGCGACGGCGATCCTGGAGGCCGCCTACCCCGGCCGCCGGGTGAGCATGGTGGACTCGCGCCCGATCTTCGCCCGCGGCGGGGGCATCCACTGCATCACCCAGCAGCAGCCCGCGGTGCAGCCATGACCGCTCGCAACTCCGGAACTCCCGCCCCCACCGGCCCCGCATCACCGTTCGAACGGACACCCGCCCGGCGTGCCGCCCGCACTCTCCGGATGACCCGACACACCCCCACCACCCGAGGATCCCGCCGATGACCCCCTTCGACGTCGTCGAGGCCGGCATCGCCGACCTCCGCCACGCCCTGGAGTCCGGCCAGACCACCAGTGCCGACCTGGTCGACGCCTACCTCGCCCGGATCGACGCCTACGACACCGCCGGCCCGCGCCTGAACGCCGTGATCGTCCGCAACCCCGACGCCCGCGCCGAGGCCCGCGCCGCCGACGAGCGCCGCGCCCGCGGCGAGACGCTCGGCCCGCTCGACGGCATCCCGTACACCGCCAAGGACAGTTACCTCGCCCGCGGCCTGACCGCCGCCGCCGGCTCGCCCGCGTTCGAGCACCTCGTCGCCCAGCGCGACGCCTTCACTATCGAGCGACTGCGCGCCGGCGGCGCCATCCTGCTCGGCCTCACCAACATGCCGCCGATGGCCAACGGCGGGATGCAGCGCGGCGTCTACGGCCGCGCCGAGAGCCCGTACAGCGCCGACTACCTCACGGCGGCGTTCGGCTCCGGGTCGTCCAACGGCTCCGGCACCGCGACGGCCGCGAGCTTCGCCGCCTTCGGCCTCGGGGAGGAGACCTGGTCGTCCGGCCGGGCCCCGGCCTCCAACAACGCGCTGTGCGCCTACACGCCGTCGCGCGGCGTCATCTCGGTGCGCGGCAACTGGCCGCTCGTGCCGACCATGGACGTGGTCGTCCCGCACACGCGCACGATGGCCGACCTCCTGGAGGTGCTGGACGTCATCGTGGCGGACGACGCCGAGACCCGCGGCGACTTCTGGCGCGCCCAGCCGTGGGTGCCGATCCCGCCCGCGTCCGAGCTGCGGCCCGCGTCGTATCCCGCGCTGGCCGACGGCGCGAGCCTCGCCGGCCGCCGCGTCGCCGTGCCGCGCATGTACATCAACCGCGACGAGGAGGCCGGCACCGGCGAGCACGTCGGCATCGGCGGCCCGACCGGGCAGCGCATCCGCACCCGCGACTCGGTGATCGCGCTGTGGGAGGCCGCCCGCCGCGACCTGGAGGCCGCGGGCGCCGCGGTGGTCGAGACCGACTTCCCGGTGGTCTCCAACTACGAGGGCGACCGGCCGGGCGCCCCCACCATCGCGACCCGCGGGCTCGTCTCGGCCGCGTACCTGCGGCACGAGATCGTCGACCTCTCGGCCTGGGGCTGGGATGACTTCCTGGCCGCCAACGGCGACCCCGCGCTGAACACGCTCGCCGACGTGGACGGCGCCCGGATCTTCCCGCAGCCCGAGGGCGCACTGCCCGACCGCTACACCGGCTTCGACGACGACATCGCGGAGTACCCCGCCTGGGTGCGCGCCCACCCCGGCGCCACGCTGGAGGGCATCCCCGGGCTGGCGGACGGCCTCCGCGGACTCGAGGAGACCCGCCGCATCGACCTGGAGGAGTGGATGTCCGGCCTCGGCGTGGACGCCGTGGTCTTCCCCGCGGTCGCCGACGTGGCCCCGGCCGACATGGACGTGAACCCCGCCTCCGCCGACCTCGGCTGGCGCAACGGCGTCTGGGTCGCCAACGGGAACCTGGTGCCCCGGCACCTCGGCATCCCCACCGTCACGGTCCCGATGGGGACGATGACCGACACCGGGATGCCCGTCGGCCTGACCTTCGCCGGCCGCGCCTACGACGACGCGGCGCTGCTGAGGCTGGCGGCGGCGTTCGAGGCGACCGGCCGGAGGCGCACCGAGCCGCCGCGCACGCCGCGGCTGGACTGACGCGGCGCGTCCTCAGCGGTAGGCGACGCTCAGATTGAGGCGGGTGTCGCGGAGCAGGGTCGTGTCGCCGCGCCGCAGCTGGGGGTTGAGGTAGAAGAGCTGATCCTGGGTGATCCCGAACCGGGTGGCGACGGCCTGCGAGTTGTCGTTCCCCCACACCGCGTAGCTTGCGGGCTGGCCGGCGTAGGAGGTGACCGTGCCGCGCGCGTACGGCGCCGGGCCGGAGTCCGTCAGGGTGAGACCCGGGTAGAAGTCCGGTATGCTCCACGCGATCGGCGCCGCTGCGATCACCGTCCCGTCGCTCACCAGCTCGATGCTGTTGAAGTACGACAGGTTGCCGCGGTCGCGCCGACCGCTGGAGTCGAACGGCAGCACCGCGTCTCCGGAGGTCGTCTCCAGCGTGCCCACGGGGTCGTCGACGGCGGGGACGGTGGGCTCTCCGGCCGTCGCTCCGAAGCGGTCGACACTCAGGGCCACGGTCAGGCCCGGCCCGGCGCTCGTCGCGAACCCCGTGATCGAGACCTGGAAGCGGAGGTCGGTCGCGACGCTGACGGCGACCTCGCCCGACGCCTGCCCGTCGACGGGCGCGAGCGTCCCCGTCCCCATGACGGTCCCCGCGGGCGGCAGATAGAGGAACGCGTCGGCCAGCTCCGACGCGGCCGAGGGGGAGGCCGCGGCGGAGGTCGGGTGACCCGCTGCGACCACCGTCTTGGCGCCGTGCGGCACAGCGTGCGGCGCCGGCGTCGCGGCGCATCCCGTCACCAGCAGAAGCGTCGCGAGCAGCGTCGCCGGGCAGGCGGCGAGCAGCGTCGCCCGACGGCCCCGATTCCCCATGAGGACACTCTGTCGGTCCGCGCCCGCCGACCGCAAGCATCGGGGGTCCCGCAAAAGCGACCTCGCACTTGATCAACCGCACGACCGACCCGCATACCTCCCGGGATGGACGACCGGGCGCGCCATCGTTGAAACGGTGGAGGGATGCACACCCGCCGTCGCCCGCTTCTCCACCTCGCCCTCACCCTCTCCGCACTCGCCACCCTCGCCGCCCTGTCCGGCTGCTCGGGCGCCGCGGCGCTCGCGCCGCCCGTCCAGAAGGCCGCGCCCGTCACCGACGCCGCGCAGCTCACCGACGCCGACGGCTACATCCCCGACGGCTCGTCCCTCACGCTCGACAGCGACCTCCCGGCCGTGCGGCGGCTCGACCCCGCGCTGCTGGACGCTCTCCGCGAGGCCGCCGCCGCTGCCTCCGACCGCGGCACGGCGATCACGATCGCGGACGGCTGGCGTTCCGAGCGCTACCAGGAGTACCTGTTCGCGCAGGCCGTGCGCGAGTACGGCAGCGAGGAGGAGGCCTCCCGCTGGGTCAAGCGCGGCGCCGACTCCGAGCACGTCTCGGGCAAGGCGGTCGACATCCGCACCGCCGACGCCATGGACTTCCTCAGCCGGTTCGGCTCGGAGTGGGGCCTCTGCCAGACCTATGCGAACGAGGCCTGGCACTTCGAACGGTCGACTCAGCCGGGAGGCGACTGCCCGGCGCCGCTGGCGGACGGCCGGGGATAGCTCAGCCCGCGACCCCGACCGCTGCACGCTCCGTCTCCGGCCGCCCGAGGCTGGCGAGCATCGCCGCCGCGAGGTCGGCCCGCGACACCACGAACCCGCGGGGCACGCTCGCGCCGACCCGGGTGCGGTAGCGCCCCGTCGCCTTGCCCTCGGTGAGCCGCGGAGGCCGGAACGCCGTCCACACGCTGTCGGACGCGGCGAGCGCCGCCTCCATCTCACGCAGGTCGTCGTAGACCGGCCGCAGCACCCTCTCGACGAGCGGGATCGCGATCCGCCTGCTGATGAAGCTGTCGTCGGGCGGCGGCGGCGCAACCGGCGCCGCGCTGATGACGACGATGCGCGCCGGATGGGCGGCCAGGATGGCCCGCGTGGCGGGAGCCGCGACGGGCGCGTCCTTGCTCGACCGCGGCCCGATGGCGGAGAGCACCGCGTCCGAGCCGGCCATCGCCTCCCGGAGGGCCGCCGTGTCGGCGAGGTCCGGCGCGACGCGCACGGTGACGCGGGGGTCGAGCTCGGCCGGCCGCCGGAGCACGGCCGTCACCTCGTCCCCGCGTTCGAGCGCCTGCTGGACGAGGTGTGCGCCGGTGCGCCCGCTGGCGCCGAAGATCGTGAGCTTCATATCGCCATCGTAAGTGATAATCACAGTTGCGTGCAATCACCGATTGGTACGATATCGGGATGCCGGCACCAGCAGACCAGCGCGGGTTCACACCGCTCGAGAACCGCGCGAGCTTCCTCCTCTCCCAGCTCGGCCTCCAGAGCGCCCAGCGTTTCACGGCCGCGCTCGCACCGCTCGGGATCACCCCCAACCGGTTCGGTGTGCTCGCGCAGCTCGCCCGCCAGGAGGGCCGCACCCAGCAGGAGCTGGCCACCGCGCTCGGCCTGCACCGCAACTCGATGGTCGGCCTGATCGACGACCTCGAGTCCCGCGGCCTGGTCGAGCGCCGCCGCCACCCGGACGACCGCCGCGCGTACGCGATCCATCTCACCCCCGCGGCCCGTGACGTCCTCGCGGAGGGCGGCCGGATCGCCGACAACCTGGAGGAGACCACACTCGAGCCTCTCACCGCCCAGGAGCGGGCCGACCTGGTGGCAACGCTCACCCGACTGGTGGCGGCGGCGGGCTACCGGGCGGGGGTGCACCCCGGCATGAGCGAGGGGCACTGAAGGACGGCACCGACCGACGGCACCGACCGACGGCACTGACCGACCGCACTGGGCAGGGATTCCTCACCCCACGCCCGCACTAAGCTGGAGGCCGTGTCCAAAGTCTTGAGCAGTCTTCCGGTCGGTGAGCGAGTCGGCATCGCGTTCTCGGGAGGTCTCGACACCTCCTGCGCGGTGGCATGGATGCGCGAAAAGGGCGCCATCCCCTGCACCTACACCGCGGACATCGGCCAGTACGACGAGCCGAACATCGACGAGGTGCCCGGGCGCGCCGCCGAATACGGCGCGGAGATCGCCCGACTGGTCGACGCCAAGCGCGCGCTGGTCGAGGAGGGCCTGATCGCCCTGCAGTGCGGCGCGTTCCACATCCGCTCCGGCGGCAAGACCTACTTCAACACCACGCCGCTCGGCCGCGCGGTCACCGGCGTCATGCTCGTGCGCGCGATGATGGACGACGGCGTCGAGATCTGGGGCGACGGCTCCACCTACAAGGGTAACGACATCGAGCGGTTCTACCGCTACGGCCTCATCGCCAACCCGCGGCTGCGCATCTACAAGCCGTGGCTCGACACCGCGTTCGTGGAGGAGCTCGGCGGCCGCACCGAGATGAGCGAGTGGCTCATCGCACGCGGCTTCCCCTACCGCGACCCGAGCGAGAAGGCCTACTCGACCGACGCCAACATCTGGGGCGCCACCCACGAGGCCAAGCGCCTGGAGGAGCTGAACGCCGGGCTGGACATCGTCGACCCGATCATGGGCGTCGCGGCCTGGCGGGAGGACGTCGACGTCGTCCCCGAGACCGTCACGGTCCGCTTCGAGGCGGGCCGCCCGGTGGCGCTCAACGGCGTCGAGTTCGACGACCCGGTGGCGCTCGTGCTGGAGGCCAACGCGATCGGAGGCCGCCACGGGCTCGGCGCGTCCGACCAGATCGAGAACCGCATCATCGAGGCCAAGAGCCGCGGCATCTACGAGGCCCCGGGCATGGCGCTCCTCTACATCGCCTACGAGCGCCTGCTCAACGCGATCCACAACGAGGACACGGTCGCCAACTACCACAACGAGGGCCGCCGCCTCGGCCGGCTCATGTACGAGGGCCGCTGGCTCGACCCGCAGTCGCTCATGCTGCGCGAGTCCCTGCAGCGGTGGGTCGGCTCGGCGATCACCGGCGAGGTGACCCTGCGCCTGCGCCGCGGCGACGACTACACGATCCTCGACACGACCGGGCCGTCGCTCAGCTACCACCCGGACAAGCTGTCGATGGAGCGCGTCGGCAACGCCGCCTTCGGGCCGTCCGACCGCATCGGCCAGCTCACCATGCGCAACCTCGACATCGCCGACTCGCGCTCGCGCCTCGAGCAGTACGCGGCCTCCGGCCTCATCGGCGGCCCGACCGGCGAGCTCGTCGGCGAGCTGGAGGAGGGCAGCGCCCGGTCGATCCTGGAGCTCGACGTGAGCGGATCCGACGACGCGCTGTCGCGCGAGATCGACGCGTCGTCCGAGGGCGCCGCGTTCGACGCCGGGACCGACTGAGGCCGCCATGCCGCCCGAGGTGACGCCCGAGCCCGCTGGGCCGCGCGCGCACCCGAACTACGAGCAGGGCGAGCACGAGCCGGACAAGTGGCCGCTCGGCCGCCTGCTCGGCGCGGCCTCCCGGGCCGTCGAACGCGCCTGGTACGAGGCGCTGGAGGCCCGCGGACTCACCCACGCGGGCCTCATCGTGCTGCACTTCCTGGAGCTCGGGTTCGACTCGCAAACCGACCTCGCCCGCTTCGCACAGGTGGAGGCGCAGACCATGTCCCGCACGGTCGACCGGCTGGAGCGCGAAGGGCTCGTCATCCGGCTCCCCGATCCCGCCGACCGGCGGCGGCACATCGTGTCCATCACCGAGCGCGGGCACGCCGCCTTCGAGGCCGTGCGCGGCCTCGAAGACGAGGTCTTCCCGGCGGTCGACGACCCGGACGCGCTGAGGGCCGCGCTGATCCAGATCGTCAGCGCGGCCCCCGCACGTCAGCCTCGCTGACGCCTCCCTCGCCCGGTCAGGCGATCCGGTCGTCCCCCTCGTAGCGGTTCCGGCCGATGGGGAGCCGCGGCCGCAGCAGCCCGAGGTCGTAGGCGATGCGGACCGCCTCCTCCCGCGAGTTGGCGCCCAGCTTGCGGTAGATGCTGCGGGTCTGCGTCTTGACCGTGTTGATCGAGACGACCAGCGAGCGCGCGATGTACTCCAGACTCGCCGTCGACTGGAGCCGGTCGAGCACGATCCGCTCGCGCTGCGTGAGCTGAGCCGCCATCGCCGCCTCCGAGAACAGCGGCGTGATCCGCGCCAGCGCCGCGTCGAACTCTCCGTGCTCGCCGGTGGAGGCCGGCGGTTGCGCTGCAACCTGTCCTTCCATGGTGAGGACGAACGGCGTGAGGAGCTCGTTGGCCTCGGCGAGCTGCCGCGCGTTCAAGCGGATCGTCGCCGCCCGCGCGCTCTTCAGCCGGTGCAGCGCCTCCGCCTGCACGAGCAGCATCTCCACGCGGGTCCGGGGCCCCGGGCTCTCCGCCAGCACGGCCTCCGCGAGGAGCTGAGCGCTGCGGTACTCGCGGAACATCAGCAGCAGGCGCGCGGAGACCGGTCGCAGCGCGTTCGTGCCGTCGGGGAAGGCCTTGATGAGCTTCTGGGCGGCGACCAGGTTCCCCTGCGACATCAGCAGATCCGCGCTCAGGGCCACGAAGCGGGCGCTCTCGGTGTTGCTCGGGGTGTGCGGTCCCTTGCTGAGCAGCTCGGTGTCGATGATGTGCTGCGCGTCGTCCGGCTCCCCGCTCGCGAGCGCGTGCAGGGCGGCCGCGTACGCGGCGTAGCTCTGCAGCTCGCCGACCTCGAACGGCTCCCGGACGGGGCAGGCCTCGCGAGCGTCCGCCGTCTCGGCCGCGTCGCCCACGTCGGCGCAACAGGCGCGCAGTTCGGTCGCGATGAGCCGCTCTGCGATCGCGAGCGGGGCGAACGCGCGCGGGGCGAGCGGCCGGTCGTCGTGACGACGCCCCCCGACGCGATCGGCCACGGCTCTCGCCCGGTCGACCTCGCCGTGGAGGGCGTGCGCGAGCGCGGCCGCACCGGACGCGAACACATACAGCTCCGGATCGTCCGAGGCGCTGAGCGCGGCACGCTCGAACGAGGCGATCGCCTCCAGGTCCCGTCCGAGACGGAGCTGGGTGACGCCCATCTCCAGCCAGGCGATCGGCGGGACCGGGACCGAAGCGTCCGGCGCCGCGAGCGGGCCGAGGAAGTCGTCCGCGTTCGCGAGCCGGCCCACTTTGCGGAGGGCGATCATGCTCGCGAGGTCCGTCCAGTACTGCCGGAGGGGCTCCAGCCGCCGGCCACGCAGCGCCTGCGGCTCGGCCGCAGCGTGGTAGAAGTCCAGCGCGGCCGCTGCGTCGCCTCCCGCGTTCTCACGGAGCAGCCCGGTCACCGTCAGCAGGATCGCCGACGAGCGGAGCGCGCCGAGCTCGACCCTGCCGAGCTCGTCCAGGTAGTCCGCCGCGTCGTCGGTGAAGGCCGACGTCCAGTTGCGCGCGATGATCGTCTCCGCCGCGCCGATATCGCTCGCCCGGAGCGCCTGGCGCAGCGCCGCGACGGAGTCGCCGGCCGCCTCCAGGACGTCCAAGAGGTCGCCGGACAGCCGCTCGCCCTCCCCGGGCGACGCCGCGTCGAGCTGCGCGCGCAGCACCGCGCGCACCGGGTCGAGGAGTTCGTAGACCAGCTGGCCGCGGCCGCGGGCGTACGTCCAGACGCCGAGACCCGCCGCTTCGGCCGTGCCGAGGAGGTCGCCCTCCGCGTCGCCCGCGCCGATCCGCTCGACGATGTGCGGCGAGAGGTACGGGGCGACGGCGGCGCGCTGGAGGCCCGGCCGGCTCTCGTCGGCGACCGGCGCCAGCAGCTCGGCGACGACGGTCTCCGTGATCGCGTCGAGCGCGCGCGCCGCGACGGGTTCGGCGAGCGCAGAGCGCGGGTCGTCGAAGATGCGGACCATGGCCCGCGCAGCCAGCGGCCAGCCGCGACTCTGGCGGAGCACGTGGTCCAGGATGCGCGGTTCGACGTCGAGCCCGAGGACGCGGACGACCTCGTCCAGCTCCGCACGTTCGAACGCCAGGTCGTCGTTCTGCAGCACAACCAGGTCGAGCACCGCGGCCAGCGCGGGGGCTTCGAACGAGGTCAGGGAGCGGGTGAGGATCATCACGTGCAGGTTCGGCGTCCGGCGGATCACCTGGACGAGGTCGGCGGACAGGACTCCGTCCCACCGGCGGGTGTACCCGTCGAGGACCAGGACGACGGTGGCGGGGCGGCCGGCGACGCCCTCCTGCATCGCAGTCACCGGATCGGTGTCCCAGCGGTCGTCGACCTGATCCGGGTCGAGCTCGGCGCGCACGGCGTCCCAGAAGCCCCGGAGCTCGCCGGTCACGAGGTCGAGGTCGATCCAGCCCGCCGTCCGCGTCGCGGCGTCGGGGCGGTCGAGCAGGTCCTCCAGCCATCTGCGGACGAGCGAGGTCTTGCCGTAGCCGGCCGGCGCTCGCACGACGGTGGCCTGCTCCCGCAGCGCATGATCGAGCCGGGCGGCCAGCGCCGGCCGCTCGATCGTGTAGCGCGAGAGCCTCGGCAGGCGGCTGCGCCCGGTGTCGTCGCGGCTGGCTCCGGATGGAGCATCGGACATGTTCGTCGACCTCATGCGGGACTCCTTCGGCTCGGTGTTATTGCGAGCGACCTGGTTGCCCGTCGAAACGTGACGCGCGAACTGCTCGAAATCACCCTCGCGTCGCCCATCCGTTCCCCCGGTGTACGTCATGCAATCCCCTCGTTCCCCTTCGGTGCGCCCCTCGCGGGTCGCATAGGCGATGCTGGCAGCGCGTAGACGGCGAATACCGCTGAGCGGAAGGCGTAATCCCGGAGGATCGCACCGGAGTCATCAGGCCATTCATCCCATCAATCACCCGATTTCAGCAGGTAAAATTGCAGAGGTCATACCTCGCGTGCGCGATTTTCACCCGGTTGACGGACCGGGTGAACTGCCGACCCGGGGCCGCAGCGCTCGGGTGAGTTACCAGCGAGAACCGGATGAAATCCGGCCGAATCGCTTGCTATCGGCGGAGGTAAAGCACACAATTTCACACATCGCGACGAGCATTTCGGGAGTCGCCGCGGTTGGCCCGTCGCCGCTCCCCTCCGGTGACGAGGTGTGCGGGTGCCGTCCATCCCCCTGACATCGATCGGCACCCGCACCGGCCCCACCCGACGCCCCAGCGCGCGGCGACGCCACACCAGCACAGACAGGAGTAGGACCCGATGAAGCTCTCTGTCGTCGGCTGCGGCTACCTCGGAGCGGTGCACGCGGCCGCGATGGCCGACCTCGGGCACGACGTCGTCGGCGTCGACGTCGACCCGCGCAAGGTCGAGCGGCTCTCCCGCGGCGAGGCCCCGTTCTTCGAGCCGGGGCTCCAGGAGCTCCTGCTCTCCGGCCTCCGGAGCGGACGCCTGCGGTTCAGCACCGACCCTGCCGCTCTCGGCGCCGCAGATCTGCACTTCATCGCCGTGGGCACCCCGCAGGTCGCGGGCGCCGCGGGCGCCGACCTCTCGTATGTGGAGGCGGCATTCGCGCAGGTGCTCGCGCACGGCAAAGACGGCGACATCGTGGTGGGCAAGTCGACGGTGCCGGTCGGCACCGTCGAGCGGCTGGCCGCGAGCATGTCCCCGGCCGGCCCGCGGATGACGCTGGCCTGGAATCCGGAGTTCCTGCGCGAGGGCCACGCCGTGGCCGACTCGCTGACACCCGACCGGCTGGTCTTCGGGGTGGCGGGCGGATCGGCGGCCGACCCCGCGGCCGCGGCGCTCGATCGCGTGTACGAGCGCCCGCTACGCGACGGGACGCCGGTCATCGTCACGGATTGGGCCACTGCGGAGCTGGTGAAGGTCGCGGCGAACGCGTTCCTGGCCACGAAGATCTCGTTCATCAACGCGATGGCGGAGATCGCGGAGGTGACGGGCGCGGATGTGACGCAGCTCGCGGACGCGATCGGTCACGACGCCCGGATCGGGCGGCGCTTCCTGAACGCGGGCGTCGGCTTCGGCGGCGGCTGCCTGCCGAAGGACATCCGCGCGTTCCAGGCCCGCGCCGCCGAGCTCGGACTGGCCGGAACCGTTGCCTTCCTGGGCGAAGTCGACACAATCAACCTCCGCCGGCGCGCGCGCGTGATCGAACTGGCCGAGGAACTGCTCGGCGGCGCCCCCGCCGGACGCCGGATCGCGGTGCTCGGCCTGGCGTTCAAGCCGGACTCGGACGATGTGCGCGACTCCCCCGCACTGGAGATCGCGAGCGCGCTCCGCTCGGCGGGCGCCGTGGTCGTGGCGGCCGACCCGCACGCCGCGGCGAACGCACGCGCGCGGGACCCGGAGCTCGTCGCCGTCGACTCCGCGGGCGAGGCGCTGGCCGGCGCCGAGCTGGTCATCCTGCTCACCGAATGGCGGGAATACGCGTCGCTCGACCCCGCTCAGATCGGCGCACTCACCTCCGGCCGCCGGATCGTCGACGCACGGAACGTCCTCGAACCGGACGAGTGGGTCCGCGCCGGCTGGGAGTACCGCGGGCTCGGCCGACGCTAGGCGCAGGTCGGCTGTCGGCAGGGCTCAGCCGCCGCCCTTGCCGTGTCCCGGGCCGTGCCCGTTTCCGTTGCCTGTCCCCGGGCCCTGACCCGGACCGGTCGGCGCCTTCTGCACGGGCGCGGGAGCGGGAGCCGGCGCGGGGGCCTGCGGCTCCGGGTTCTTCGTCGCGACGGGTGCGACCGTCGGGACGTTCTGCGCGGGCACCACGACGGTCGGGCTCGGCCGGGGTGTGCTGCCGCCTGTCCCGGCCGGCGTCGGTTCGGTGAATGCGGGCGCCAGGGCGCTGCCG
This sequence comes from Leifsonia sp. Soil_N53, assembly GCF_057655165.1. Classification (NCBI taxonomy): domain Bacteria; kingdom Bacillati; phylum Actinomycetota; class Actinomycetes; order Micrococcales; family Microbacteriaceae; genus Leifsonia; species Leifsonia sp. Soil_N53. The sequence continues at coordinate 9,095 of NZ_JBDGMM010000029.1, read as the reverse complement.
AGTCCCAACGCGATGGCGACGACGGCCACGCTCCCCACAGCGACCGCGCCCATTACGACGCGACGGCGGCGGGTCGTGCGCTCGGCGGCCCTCGTCGCGCGCCGAGGCGCGTCTGCGGCCCCGGAGGTTGCGCCATCCGAAGGCATGCCACCGGCGGGCACGCCACCCGCACTCGCACCTCCCGTCCTCGCGGCACCCGCCGGCATCCCGCCGCCCAGCTCGGCCACCGACATCGCCGTCGTCGGCGCGAGCTCCCGCGGCACGGTGAATTTCGGCACCGACCACCCCGAGAGCTGCGGCGCGAGCTCCCTCGCCATCACCGCCGCCTCCAGCGCCGTGGGCCGGATGCCCGGGTCCCTGGCGGTCATCGCGCCGAGCAGCCCGCGCCAGTCCTCGGGCAGCGAGGCGGGGATGCGCGGGTCGCGGGCGAGCCGCGCGGTCACGGCCTCCAACGGCGTGCCCGGGTATTCGGTCCGCCCGGTGAGGGCCTCCAGCGTGACCAGACCGAGGGCGTAGATGTCCGCCGACGGTCCGGGCTCGTCGATGTCCGCCTGTTCCGGGCTGAGGTAGCCGGCGGTGCCGATGATCATCCCGGCCGTGGTCAGCCGTTCAGCGCCGATCAGGTGGGCGATCCCGAAGTCGGCGAGCTTCGCGTGCGGCATCCCGCCGGGCACGCTGGTGTCGCCGAGCAGGATGTTCGCCGGCTTGAGGTCGCGGTGCACCATCCCGGCCCCGTGCACGGCGACCAGGGCCTCGGCGATCCCTGCCGCTATCGCCGCGACCTCGTCGGCCGGCAGCGGTCCGTGGTCGAGTCGTGAGCGCAGGTCCTCGCCGTCGACCAGCTCCATGACCAGGAAGCTCGGGCCCGGGTCCCCTTCGAGCGTCAGGTGCGCGTCCAGTAGCGTGACGAGGTTCGGGTGCGAGACCCTGGCGAGCGCTGTCGCCTCCGCGCGGCGGCGGGCGTCGTCGCCGGCATCCCCTGCCGCGAACACCTTGACCGCGACCAGGCGCTCCAGCTGACGGTCGTACGCGCGGTACACGGTTCCCATGCCGCCGCGCCCGAGCCGGCCACGGAGTTCGTAGCGGTCGAGCAGGAGCGTGTCGGGATGCACCGCACGAGCATACGCGCACTCGGGCATGCCGTGAATCCGCCCAAAATCCGGCGGTATCCCGTTGCAATCGGCCGAGGGGAGGGGGTGAGTGGCAAGGGTGACCGAACGATCCGAGGAGCCACCGCCGGACACCGGCGTGCTCGAGGCGCTCCAGGTCTATCGCGCCGCCGAGACCGCGATGCGGCGGCGCACCGGCGCGGCGATGGGGATCGGCGAGAACGATTTCCTCGCACTGCGGCTCATCCTCGACAACGCCGCCGACGGCCGCAGGACGTCCGCGAAGGACGTCAGCGCCTACGTCGGCGTCTCGAGCGCCTCCACCACCGCCCTGATCGACCGGCTCGTGGCCGGCGGGTTCATCGAGCGCAGGACGAACGACGCCGACCGCCGGTCGGTGGACCTCGTGCCGACGCGCGCCGCCCTCGGCGACACCGGTCCCCTGGTCGTCGCTCAGGAGCAGATCGCCGCCGAAGCCGCCGAGCTGAGCGAGGAGGAGGCGCGGACCGTGACCCGGTTCCTCACGAAGATGCGGCGCACCGTGGACGGGATCGCCGCGGAACGACACGCGAATAGGCCTGAAAGACGCTGACGTCAAGGGGATTGTTCGACAACCGAAACAGTTGTTGCGTGGTGGTCGTCAAGGAAAGGACAACCCCTCCATGAACATCCTGCTCATCATCGTCGCAATCATCGCGATCATCCTGCTGCTGACCGGCGGCTTCGTGTCGTCGTTGAACTTCCTGCTCTGGGTCGGCATCATCCTGCTCGTGCTCGCGGTGATCGTCTGGCTTGTGCGGCTGCTGACCGGCAGCCGACGCGTATAAGGGAGGTCTCAATGAGTCTGGGCACCGGAATCGTCCTGTTCGTGATCGGAGCGATCCTCGCGTTCGCCCTCAACATCCAGGTGGACTGGATCAACCTCCAACTGGTCGGCTACATCCTGATGGTCGCCGGCGTCGTCGGCATCATCATCGGGATCATACTGCTGACCCGCCGCCGCCGTTCCGTCGCGACCACGCGCACCGCCGTGGACCCGGTGACCGGCGACCGCGTCACCCGGCGGGGCGTCGACGACGACGTGATCTGAGTCGAACCCCCGGAACGACGAAGGCCCCCGCCGAGCGGCGGGGGCCTTCGCCATGTCCGGATGACGGGAGGCTCAGTCCTCCATGGAGTCCAGGATCTCGACGAGGTCCTCGAAGGTCGTGAGCGGGTTGAGGATCGCGAAGCGCGTGTTGGTGCGCCCGGCGTGCGAGCTCGGCGTCACGAAGGCGCGCTGCTCGTCCAGGAGCCGCGCCGACCAGAGCGCGTAGTCCTCCCTGGTCCAGCCCTCGCGCTCGAACACGACGACCGAGAGCTGCGGCTGGCGCACCAGGTGCAGGCGCTCGCGCCGGTCGATCTCGTCGGCGATGCGGCGGGCGAGCTGCAGGGAGGCCGTGACGGCGTCCCGGTAGGCGGCCGCGCCGTGGGAGGCGAGCGAGAACCAGAACGGCAGCCCCCGGGCGCGCCGGGTCAGGTGCGCGGCGTAGTCCGACGGGCTCCACTCGGTGGCCTCGGTGAGCGTGTCCAGGTACTCGGCGTGCTGCGTGTGCGCGCGGCGGCCCATCTCCGGGTCCCGGTAGAGCAGCGCGCAGGCGTCGAACGGGGCGAAGAGCCACTTGTGCGGATCGACGATGAGGGAGTCGGCGCGCTCGACGCCGGCGAACCGCGGCCGGGCGAGCGGCGACAGCATCCCGGCCAGGCCGTAGGCGCCGTCGACGTGCAGCCAGAAGTCGTACTCGTCCTTCAGCGCCGCGATGGAGGCGATGTCGTCCACGATGCCGAAGTTGGTGGAGCCGGCGGTCGCGATCACCGCGAACACGGCGTCGCCGTGCTCGGCCAGGGCGGGGCGGACAGCGTCGCCCGTGAGCACGCCGGACTCGCCGGGTGAGACGGTCACGACCTCCACGTCCATCACACGGGCGGCCGAGGCGACCGAGGAGTGCGCCTCGGCGCTGCAGACGATGATCCAGCTCCCGGGCGGGTTCCCGCGCTCGCTCCGCGCGTGCTCGCGCGCGGCGACGAGTGCCGAGAGGTTGCCGAGCGTGCCGCCCTGCACGAAGACTCCGCCCGCGCTCGCCGGGAGGCCGAACTCGGCGGCGAGCCAGGCCAGCACCTGGTTCTCGGCGTAGACGGCGCCGGACCCCTCCAGCCAGGACCCGCCGTAGACGGCGCTCGCGGAGACGACGAGGTCGAACGCGGTGGCCGCCTTGGTCGGCGCGGTCGGGATGAAGGAGAGGTAGCGCGGATGGTCGGTGGTGATGCACGCGGGGGCGAGAACGTGCTCGAAGACGGCGAGCGCGCGCTCGGCGCCGATCCCGTTCTCGGAGACGGTGCGGCCGGCCAGCCGGCGCAACTCCGACTCCGGCAACGGCTTGTCGAGCGGGGTGTCGGTCGCGAGGATGCGCCGGCGCGAGTAGTCGAGCACGAGGTCGACGAGTTCGGTGGTGTCGCCGGTGACACTGTGCATGCGGGCGGGGTCGGTAGTCATGAGGCCTCCGCACCAATGCTGGCACACGAGTTCAGCACGATTTTGCGGCGGTACGCAGGATCGGTGCGTATATTGTCGTCGTTGCGCAGCAAATCCACGCCGCAGGACGATGAGACGGGCGAGATGCCGCACCGCGGGAGGCCTCGACGCAACTCCTGCCCCGCGAGGCGGGCCCGGCGCTAGGGTGTGCGTGTGGCCGGGATGTGGGGGCGCGGGGACCCGTACGAGCAGTACGTCGGCCGTTGGAGCCGTCGGGTCGCGCCGCTGTTCCTCGACTGGCTGGGCGCCGCGCCCGGGCTCGCCTGGCTGGACGTCGGCTGCGGCACCGGCGCGCTCACGGCTGCGATCCTCGACGGCCGCTCGCCCGCCTCGGTCGTCGGCGTGGACCCGGCTCCCGGCTTCGTCGCGTCCGCGCGCGAGCACCTGGGCGACCGCGCATCCTTCATCGTGGCGGACGCCGGAGCGCTGCCGCTTGCGGACGGCTCCGTCGACGCGGTCGTCTCCGGGCTGGTGCTGAACTTCGTCCCCGACCCGCACGCGGCCGCCGACGAGGCCGTCCGGGTCGCGCGCCCCGGCGGGACGATCGCCGCGTACGTCTGGGACTACGCCGGGCGGATGGACCTGATGCGCCGGTTCTGGGACGCGGCGGCCGCCCTCGACCCGGAGGCCTCCCGGCTCGACGAGGGCCCGCGCTTCCCGCTCGCCCACCCCCACGCTCTCGCGGCCCTGCTCACCGGCGCCGGCTGCGCCGCGGTGACGACGACGGCGATCGACATCCCGACGGTGTTCACCGGCTTCGACGACTACTGGGAGCCGTTCCTGGGCGGCCAGGGGCCCGCCCCCGCGTACGCGATGTCGCTCGACGCCGCTGCACGGGAGGCCCTGCGCGCGAGGCTGGACGCGACGCTGCCGCGGGAGCCGGACGGGTCGATCGCACTCGTGGCGCGCGCCTGGGCCGTGCGCGGAACGCGGGCCGGCGGGTAGCCTGCTAGGTTCGTCCGGTGCCGCTGACTCCGCCCGTAGACATCCCCACCGACGCCGAGCTCGTCGCCGCTCTGGTTGCGGCGCAGCATCCCGACCTGGCCGCGCCGCTCTGGCTGGTGTCCGACGGGTGGGACAACCAGCTGTACCGTCTGGGCGACGCCTACGCCGTGCGCATCCCGCGGCGGGAGGTGGCCGCGCACCTGATCGAGCACGAGCAGCAGATGCTCCCCGGGATCGCGGCGCGGGTGCATACGACTGTGCCCGCGCCCGTCCGGGTCGGCGTCCCGTCGGACGCCTTCCCCTGGCCGTGGAGCATCGTCGCGTGGATCGACGGCGTCGACGGCGCGTCGGTCGCAGCCGGCGAGCGCTCGGGCGTCGCGGAGGCGCTGGCCGAGTTCGTCGGCGAGCTCGCCGTGCCCGCGCCGGAGGCTCCGCACAACCCGGTGCGCGGAGTCCCGCTCGCGTCGCGGCGCGAGGTCGTGGCCACCCGGCTGCGATCGCTGTCCGGCCGTATGGAGGTCGCGGGGCTGGAGCAGGCGTGGCGCGAGGCGCTCGCGGCGCCGGCGTGGGCCGGGCCTCCGCTGCTGCTGCACGGCGACCTCCACCCCGGGAATCTTCTGCTCACCCCGGAAGGCGGCCTCGCCGCGGTCATCGACTTCGGCGACGTCACCTCTGGCGACCCGGCCACCGACCTCGCGACGGCGTGGCTCACGTTCGACGGGGAGGCGCGCGAGCGCTTCCGCGCGGCGCTCCCGGTCGCCCCCGATCGCGCGACCTGGCTGCGAGCGCGCGGCTGGGCCGTCACGATGGCCAGCGCGCTGGCCACGTCGTCCGACGACAACCCGCGCATGGCCTCCCTGGCCTACCACGCCCTCGACCAGCTGGGCCAGGACTGACCCTCCGCCCAGTAATCGTGGATGGAACCGTTTCGGGGCCTGCGGACAGAAGAGGATATGGGAGAACCGATGGATGACGAACCATCCGTTTGGCGACGAGCCACCGGTGGCGACCCCGACGCGTTCGGGGACCTCTTCGAGCGGCACAAGGATCGTGTCTACGGACAGGCGCTCCGGCTCACCCGGTCTTCGCACGACGCCGAAGACGTGACGGCCCTCGTCTTCCTGGAGGCGTGGCGGAGGCGGGAGGACGTCCGGGTCGTGGACGGCACCATCCTGCCGTGGCTGCTGGTGACGACGAACTACGTCGCGAAGAACAGCGCCCGCTCGCGTCGGCGTCATAGCGTGGCGATGGCCTCGCTGCCCACCCCCTCCCCATCTCCGGACTTCGCTCCGGACGTCGACGAGCGTCTGGACGGCTCCGCACGGGCGACAAGCGCACGCGAGAGCTTCGCCCGCCTCTCCCTCAAGGACCAGGCCGTCGTCACCCTCTGCATCATCGAGGAGTACACGGTCGCGGAGGCGGCGGTCGCGCTCGGCGTACCGGCCGGCACCGTCAAGTCCCGGCTCTCTCGGGCCAAGCGCCGGCTCGCCGACTCCTTTCCCGAGCCATCCGACTCCGCGAGCGCCCTGGGAGGTGCACGATGACCGACCGACCGATTCTCGACCCCGCTCGCAGCACCCAGATCAAGAGCATGCTCCGGTCCGCGGTCGAACAGAACGCTCCGGCGGCGCGGCCTCGTCGCACCTGGCTGCTGGTGGCGCTCATCACGGGTGCCGTCGTGCTCGCGGGAGGCAGCACAGCCTGGGCGGTGAACGGATTCGCACCGTTCACGGCCATTCCCGCGCCCGTTGTCCCCAGCGGGTCTCCGACGCCGAGCAACACGCCGTCGCCCACACCCTCAGCCACCGGCAGCACCGCGCCGGTGCCGACGGTGGACGCCTCCGTCCCGCACGCGTCGTTCCCACTGGACTGCCCCGCCATCGGCGACGGCGTCTCGGTGACCACGCTCATGCCGGGCTCGGCCGACCAGAAGGCGGACTCCGATGTCACGGTGGCGACGCCCCCGGCGGCCGGCGTCGTCCAGTCCGGGCTGACGACGTGCCGCTGGTACTCGACCACGCCGAACTCCTACCTGTCGATCTCCGTCGTGGCGGATCCCGCCGCGGGCCGGCAGGACATCGACGGCCGACGCGGGAGTGGCGGCAGCACGGTGGAGGTCGGCGACGGCGGAGCCCTGAGCTGCGCCGGCCAGTGCACCCTTTCGTTCCTCAGCGGCTCCTATTGGGCGGCGATCACGACGTCAACGGATTCCGAGAACGCGTCCGCCACGCTCGCCCGGTCGGCGGCCGACGCGGTTGCCGGTCTACTGGCACAGCATCCGACGCCCCACGCACCCTGGCAGGCTCCTGCGTCGTCGTGGGCGCCGGGCGGAGACTGTGCGGCACTCAAGACGGACCGGCCGATCACCGACGTCCTGGGCGCCAAGTGGCTCACTGGGCCGTATCCGAACCGATACCAGGGCGCGGACCCGATGTGGTCGGCGGAGTCGCACGCCTTCGACTGCTACTGGTACTCCGCTGACGGCATCTCCCAGGACCCGGCCATCATCACGAACCTGCACGTCACCCTCGCCCCGGGCGCCGGCTGGGCGTTCCCGGCGGCGACCGCCAGTGCGACGCCCGTCGCGGTCAGCGGCGCCGACGCCGCAGCCATGACCTGCGGCTCGACCGAGGCCCCCGGCTGCCGGCTCGACGTCCTCACCGACGGCGCCTGGATGCAGTTGGGCTACGCGGACGGCATCCAGCCCAGCCAGCAGCCCCGTCTCATCGCCCTCGCCGAGTCCCTGATCGCCGCCCACCGCGCCTAACCCCCCGCTCACGAGCGCGAGACGGCGCAAAGTGCGCCCGAATCCGGCGAGACGGCGCACTATCCGCCGTCTCGCAGGACGACGAAGCCCCCGACCCGCGGCGTGAGCTGCGGGTCGGGGGCTTCGGGGGTGGGTCAGGCCTCGGTGGAGGTGACCGCGAGGTCGGTGATCAGCTGGTCGCCCGGGATGGCCGGCACGAAGTCGGCCTCGATCTCGGCGCGCTCCAGGAGCTCGTTCATCCGGCGCTGGCGGTGGCGGGGGATGAGCGTCACGACCGTGCCCTGCTTGCCGGCGCGGCCGGTGCGGCCGGAGCGGTGCAGGTAGGTCTTGTACTCGTCCGGCGCGTCGGCCTGGATGACCAGGTCGATGTCGTCCACGTGGATGCCGCGGGCGGCGACGTCGGTCGCGACGAGCACGTTCACCCGGCCGCTGGTGAGCTGGTGCAGGTTGCGCGTGCGGCGCGACTGGTTGAGGTCGCCGTGCAGGCTGACGGCCGGGATGCCGGCGTCGTCCAGCTGGTCGGCGAGCATCTCGGCGAACGCGCGGGTGCGCGAGAAGATCAGCGTCTTGCCCTCGCGGTCGGCGAGCTGCTCGATGATGGCGGCCTTGTCGCGGTGCTCGATGACCAGCACGCGGTGGTCGATCGTCGAGGACGCCTGGTCCTCGCCCGCGACCTCGTGCACGGCCGGCTCGACGAGGAACTCGTCCACGAGCTGGGCCACACCGGTGTCGAGGGTCGCCGAGAACAGCAGCTTCTGGCCGCCCTCCGCGGTCCGGCGGAGGATGCGCTGCACCGGCTCCAGGAAGCCGAGGTCGCACATGTGGTCGGCCTCGTCCAGGACGCTGATGACGACCTCGCTGAGGTCGAGGCGGCCCTGCTCCACGAGGTCCTCGATGCGGCCGGGGGTGCCGATCACGATGTCGACGCCGCGCTGGAGGGCGCCGACCTGGCGGCCCTGCGGCACGCCGCCGTAGATCTGCGTGGTGAACAGGCCGACGCTGCGCGCGATGGGCTGCACGGTGCGGTCGATCTGGAGGGCGAGCTCACGCGTCGGCGCGAGGATCAGCGCGCGCGGGGCGCGGCCGAGCTGGCGCTTGCCGCCGGATTTGCCGGACTCGGCCCAGAGCTGCATGAGCCGCTCGACCATCGGGGCGCCGAACGCGATCGTCTTGCCGGAGCCGGTGCGGCCACGGCCGAGGACGTCCTTGCCCGCGAGCACGTCGGGGGCGGTGGCGGCCTGGATGGGGAACGGCGTCTCGGCGCCGAGCTCGGCCAGGGCGCGGACGACGTTGCCGCCGAAGCCCAGGTCGGCGAAGGTCACGCCCTCGACGTCCGCAGCCTGGATGGCCTCGGCCTCCAGACGCTCGAGCACGACGTCGTCCTGCGGGGCGAACGACTGCTTCTCGTCGCGCGACGGGTAGAAGGAGGAGTCGCGGCGCGGGGCGCGGTCGTCACGGTCGAAGCTGCGACGCGGGCGGTCGTCGGAGTCGCGCCGCGGGGCGCGGTCGTCGCGGTCGAAGCGGCGCGGAGCGCGGTCGTCGCGATCGAAAGTGCGGCGCGGGCGGTCGTCGGAGTCGCGACGGGGGGCGCGGTCGTCGCGGTCGAAGCGGCGCGGGGCGCGGTCGTCGCGGTCGAAGCTGCGGCGCGGACGGTCGTCGGAGTCGCGACGCGGAGCGCGGTCGTCCCGGTCGAAGCTGCGGC
>NZ_JBDGMM010000028.1:0-24129 GCF_057655165.1 Leifsonia sp. Soil_N53 | reverse complement strand
CCTGACGCTCGGCGACCGAGAGCGGCGCCTGCGGCTTGGGCGCGCCGGACTCGGCTGGCGCCGGCGGACGCGGCGCGGCGGGGCGCGGGGCCTCCGCCTTGGGGGCCGACGACGCCTTGTCGGCGGTGAAGCCTTCAGCCTCGAGCGCGGCGCGCAGCTTGCGCGCTACCGGCGGCTCGATGCTCGAGGACGGTCCCTTGACGAACTCGCCCATCTCCTTGAGTTTCGCGAGCGCGATTTTGCTGTCGACACCGAGCTCGCTCGCGACCTCGTGTACGCGTGGTTTTGCAGCCACAATTCTCCTGTCTGGGGGCCTACCCCGGACAGGGCAGGCGTTAGTAGCGGACGGCACTCATTTCGAGCCGCTCATTTGTTGTCACTCATGTGAAGTCACTGCTTCTTCAGCCTGTTCTCTCAATGCCACCCGGGGTCGCAGTGCGGCCCGGATGGCCGTCGGGTCGAGCGTCCCCTCCGCCTTCAGCGCCCGCCCGAAGGCCCTGCGCTGGAGTGCGAGATCGAGACACCCGTCGACCGGATGCAGCCACGCGCCCCGTCCGGGAAGAGTGGCGGACGGGTCCGCCACAAGTTCCGAATTCCGGAGGACGACCCTCAGAAGAGAGGATCGGGGAGCGCGAGAACGGCATCCGACGCACGTTCTGACGGCTTCCATCTTACCCCTCACGCATCTCTGCGCCGAATCAGGACGGCTGCCGCCATCCCCCTCAACGCCTCGCCCACACGACGCATTCCCAAATCGAGGGGCACGTCGTTGTCACTTCTCGCACTCGAAAGTGACAACAACGTGCCCTTCGGCGATGTTTACTTCTCGTCGAGGATGGAGTCGGGCTGGATGTCGATCTTGGCGCCGGTGAGCTTCGCGGCCAGGCGCGCGTTCTGACCTTCCTTGCCGATCGCCAGCGACAGCTGGTAGTCGGGCACGAGCGCACGGACGGCCTTGAGCGACTCGTCGATCACGAACGCGCTGGTCACCTTGGCCGGCGAGAGTGCGCTCGACACGAACGTCGCGAGGTCGGGCGAGTAGTCGACGATGTCGATCTTCTCGTTGTTGAGCTCGGCGGTCACCGCGCGCACGCGCTGGCCGAGCTCGCCGATGCAGGCGCCCTTGGCGTTCACGCCCGGCTCGGTGGCGCGCACGGCCATCTTGGTGCGGTGGCCGGCCTCCCTGGCGAGCGACACGATCTCCACGATGCCGCTGGCGATCTCCGGGACCTCGAGCGCGAACAGCTTGCGCACGAGCGCCGGGTGGGTGCGCGAGACCGTGATCGACGGCCCCTTGGCGCCCTTCGCCACGCTGGTGACGTAGACGCGGATGCGCGAACCGTGCGTGTACTCCTCGCCCGGCACCTGCTCCTCGGGCGGGAGGATGGCCTCCACGCTGCCCAGGTCGATGTGCACCATGCGCGGGTTCGGGCCCTGCTGGATGACGCCTGCGACGATGTCGCCCTCCCGGCCGCGGAACTCGCCGAGCACCGCGTCGTCCGCGATGTCGCGCAGCCGCTGGTTGATCACCTGCTTGGCGGCGAACGCCGCGATGCGGCCGAAGTCGCTGGGGCTGTCCTCGGCCTCGCCGATGACATTGCCCTCTTCGTCGTGCTCCGGTACGTAGACGGTGACATGCCCCGTCTTGCGGTCCAGGTGGACACGCGCGGCGGGCGGCTGGTCGGTGTGCCCGTGGCGGTGGTCGGCCTGGTTGGTGTGCTTCAGATACGCGGTCAGGATCGCCTGCTCGATGATCTGCACCAGCTCATCGAACGGGATCTCCTTCTCGCGCTCCATGAGACGCAAGACGCTGAGGTCGATGTCCATGCCGGCCTCCTCTATTCAGCTATTCAGATCTTCGCCGCCGTGCGATAGCGCGGCGGACTCAGCTATCTACGGTACCGGAGATTCTCAGCGCCCGGGACCCCGCGTACCGTGCAGGTCATGAGCTCACCAACCCGAGCAGCCTCCCGGCTGGAGCACAGCACGACCGTGCGCGTCCTCACCCGCGTGGGACTGGCCTCCATCGGCCTGCTGCACATCCTCATCGGCGTCATCGCGCTGGCCGTCGCGGCAGGCGCAGGCGGGAAGGCCGACCAGTCCGGCGCCCTCCAGGCGGTCGCGTCCGTGCCCGGCGGCGTGTTCGTGCTGTGGCTGATCGTGATCGGCCTGGTGGTGCTCGCGCTCTGGCAGGTGCTGGTGGCGTTCACGGCGCACGGAGCGGGCACGAAGGCGCTGGAGGCCGTCAAAGCGGTGGTGTACGGCGGACTCGCCTACCTGACGATCACCATCGCGACGGGCGGAGGGCACAGCTCGTCCTCGACCGAGAAGACCGCGAGCGCGCGGCTGCTCGCCCTGCCGGGCGGCGTGTTCGTGCTGGCGCTGATCGGGCTGATCGTCGTCGGCGTGGGCGTCGGCTTCATCCGCAACGGCGCGACGCACCGGTTCGAACGCGACTTGAAGCTTCCGCCGGATCGCTGGGCCGGGGCGATCAGCACCCTCGGCCGGGTCGGCTACATCTCCAAAGGGGTCGCGCTGCTCCTGGTCGGCGGTCTGGTCGTCCTGGGGGCGATCACTTTCGACGCGTCTAAGGCCGCCGGGCTGGACGGGAGCCTCAAGACCCTGGCGAGCGTCCCGTACGGGGTGATCGCCCTCATCCTGATCGCCCTCGGCCTGATCGCCTACGGCCTGTTCTGGTGCGTGCGCGCGGTGCGGGCCCGGTTGTGACCCGCGCCGCGCGCACGGGTCACGCCTCCTCCTCCGCGGGCGCCGCGAACTGGGCGTTGTAGAGCGTGTAATAGGCGCCGCCGCGGGCGAGCAGCTCGGCGTGGGTGCCCTGCTCCACGATCCGCCCGGCCTCCATCACCAGGATGAGACCCGCGTCGCGGATGGTGGACAGCCGGTGCGCGATGACGAACGACGTGCGATCGGCGCGGAGCGCGCTCATCGCCTTCTGCACCAGCAGCTCGGTGCGCGTGTCGACCGAGGAGGTCGCCTCGTCCAGGATCAGCACGCTCGGCCGCGCCAGGAACGCCCGCGCGATGGTCAGCAGCTGCTTCTCGCCCGCCGAGACGTTCGAGCCCTCGTCGTCCAGCACCGTGTCGTAGCCGTCCGGCAGCGAGTGCACGAACCGGTCGACGTAGGTGGCGCGCGCGGCGTCCAGGATCTCCTCCTCGGTCGCGTCGGGGCGGCCGTAGGCGATGTTCTCCCGGATCGTGCCCTTGAACAGCCAGGTGTCCTGCAGCACCATCCCCATCCGGTCGCGGAGGTCGTGCCTGGTCATCGACGCGATGTCGACGCCGTCGAGGGTGATCCGGCCCGAGTCCAGGTCGTAGAACCGCATCATCAGGTTGACCAGCGTGGTCTTGCCCGCGCCGGTGGGCCCGACGATCGCGACGGTCTGGCCCGGCTCGGCCGCGAGCGAGAGGTTCTCGATGAGCGGCCGGTCCGGCAGGTACCGGAACGACACGTCCTCGAACGCCAGCCGGCCCTTGGTGTCCTCCGGGCTCTCCGGCCGGGACGGGTCGGGGCTCTGCTCGTCGGCGTCCAGCAGCTCGAAGACCCGCTCGGCGCTGGCGACGCCGGACTGCAGCAGGTTGGCCATCGACCCGAGCTGGGTCAGCGGCTGCGTGAACTGCCGCGAGTACTGGATGAACGCCGTCACGTCGCCGAGCTGCATCGCGCCGTTCGCCACCTGGAGGCCGCCGACCACCGCGATCGCGACGTACATCAGGTTCCCGACGAACATCATCGACGGCATGATCAGGCCCGAGATGAATTGCGCGCCGAAGCTCGCCTGGAACATCTCCTGGTTCTTCGACCGGAAGCGCTCCTCCACCTCGCGGTGCCGCCCGAAGACCTTCACCAGCGAGTGCCCTGTGAACGCCTCCTCGATCTGGCCGTTCAGCTCGCCGGTGTTGCGCCACTGCGCGACGAACAGCTTCTGCGAGCGCTTGGCGATGAGCGTCGTGATGACGAGGGTCAGCGGGATGGTGACGAGCGCGATCACCGCGAGCAGGGGCGAGACGACGAACATCATCACCGTCACGCCGATCACGGTCAGCAGCGACGTCAGCAGCTGGCTCATCGTCTGCTGGAGGGTCTGCGAGATGTTGTCGATGTCGTTGGTGACCCGGCTCAGCAGCTCGCCGCGCTGCATCGAGTCGAAGTAGGTCAACGGGAGGCGGTGGATCTTGGCCTCCACATCCTGGCGCAGCCGGTAGACGGTGCGCTGCGTGATCCCGTTGAGCACGTAGCCCTGGAGGTAGGCGAACAGCGAGGACGCGATGTAGAGCGCGAGCACCCACATCAGGATGTGGCCGACGGCCGTGAAGTCGATGCCCTGCCCCGGGACCAGGGTCGTGCCGGAGATCAGGTCGGCGAGCTGGCCCTGACCGGACGCGCGCAGGTGCGCGATCGCCTGCGCCTGCGTCTGCCCGGACGGCAGCTGCGCGGAGATCGCGCCGGCGAACACCAGGTTGATCGCGTTCCCGAGGAGCCTCGGTCCGAGCACCGCGAAGAACACGCTCACCACGGCGAGGAGCGTGACGAACACGATTCGCGCCAGCTCCGGCCGCAGCCGGCGGGCGAGCCGCTTGGCGGACGGGCCGAAGTTCAGCGACTTGTCGCCCGGCATCGTCATCCCGCCGAACGGGCCTCCGCCCGGGCCGCGCCGCATGGGCGACCGCACGGGGGTCTGCTCGGCCGTCGCCGCGCCGCCTCGGACGCTGTCTTCGCGGCTCATGCCGCCTCCTCCGCGGTGAGCTGCGACGAGACGATCTCGGCGTAGGTCGGGTTGCTGTCGACGAGTTCGGCGTGGGTGCCGCGGCCGACCACGTGGCCGTCCTCCAGCACCACGATCTGGTCGGCATCGATGATCGTCGACACCCGCTGGGCCACCACGATCATCGTGGCGTCCGACTCGTTGCGGGCGAGCGCGCTGCGCAGCCGGGCGTCGGTCGCCGTGTCGAGCGCGGAGAACGAGTCGTCGAAGATGTAGATCTCCGGGCGGCGGACGAGCGCGCGGGCGATCGCCAGGCGCTGCCGCTGGCCGCCGGACACGTTCGTTCCGCCCTGCGCGATCGCCGCATCCAGCCCGTCGGGCATCTCCTCGACGAAGCCTTTGGCCTGCGCGATCTCCAGCGCGCGCCAGAGCTCGTCGTCCGTGGCGTCCGGGTTGCCGTAGCGCAGGTTGCTGGCGACCGTGCCGGAGAACAGGTACGGCTTCTGCGGCACGAGCCCGATGCGCGACCAGAGCAGCTCGGGGTCGAGCTCGGCGACGTCCACGCCGTCGACCAGCACGATGCCGCTGGTGGCGTCGAACAGTCGCGGGATCAGGTTGACCAGCGTGGTCTTGCCCGCGCCGGTGCTGCCGATCACGGCGGTCGTCTTGCCGGGCTCCGCGAAGAACGTCACGTCGCTCAGCACGGGCTGCTCGGCCCCCGGGTAGGAGAAGCCGACGCCGACGAACTCGACCGTGCCGCGCGCGGTGACCTCCGTGATCGGGTTCTCGACGGCGCTCACCGACGGCTCGGTGTCCAGCACCTCGCCGATGCGGTCGGCGCAGACCGCGGCGCGCGGGACCAGGAACGCCATCATCGTCGACATCATCACGCCCATGAGGATCTGGGCGAGGTACTGCAGGAAGGCGGTCAGCGTGCCGATCTGCATCGCCCCGTCCGCGACGAGGCCCGCGCCGAACCAGATGACGGCGACGCTGGACACGTTGAGCACCAGCATCACGATCGGGAACATCAGGGCGAAGAGCCGGCCGGCCCTGATCGCGGTGTCGGTGACCTGGTCGTTGGCGACCGTGAACCGGGCGGTCTCGACGTCCTCCCGCACGAACGCCCGCACCACGCGGATGCCGGTGAGCTGCTCGCGCAGCACGCGGTTGACCCGGTCGATCCGCTCCTGCATCTTGCGGAACTGCGGGACCATCCGGACGATGATGATGCTCACGGCGATCAGCAGCACGGGCACGCTCACCGCGATCAGCCAGGAGAGCTGGACGTTCTGCCGCACGGCGAGGATGATGCCGCCGATCGCGAGGATCGGCGCCGACACCAGCAGGGTGCAGGTCATCAGGACGAGCATCTGCACCTGCTGTACGTCATTCGTGTTCCTGGTGATCAGCGACGGGGCGCCGAAGCGGGTCACCTCGCGCTCCGAGAACTCGCCGACCCGGTGGAAGATGGCGCCGCGCAGATCGCGCCCCACCAGCATCGCCACCTTGGCGCCGAAGTAGACGGCGGTGATCGAGCAGACGATCTGCACGATCGTCACGCCGAGCATCTCGGCGCCGGTCGATAGGATGTAGCCGGTGTCGCCCTTGGCGATGCCGTTGTCGACGATGTCGGCGTTCAGGGTCGGCAGCCACAGCGACAGCAGCGACTGCGCGAGCTGGAAGACCACCACCCCGATGAGGAGCCGCCAGTGCGGCCGGAGGTACCGGCCGAGGAGTTTCAGGAGCATCCGGGCTCTCCCTGATCTGCCGCGTCTGCGGCGGTGGTAGCGGGTGTGACGGGTGTATAGATGGCGAACGGCCGGCCGGCGACGCCGATGAGGGCGATCTTGGCGAGGTCGTCGACGCTGAACTCGATGCCGTCGTTCAGCGCGGGGAACGCGGACGAGAAGCTGATCAGGCGCAGGATGTGGGCGACGCGCTCCGGCGGCCAGTTGAGCTCGGCGGCCTCCGGCGCGAGGATGCGGCCGATGATGACGGCGAACTCGCTGCGCTCCTGCGGGATGGGCGGGCGCTGGTGACCGACTACGGCCATGATGCGCATCACGTTCTGGAAGCGCTCGCGGAGCAGGTAGACGATCGCGCGGATCTTGTTCTCCAGCGGGAGGCCGGGGTCGATGGCGCGCAGGGCGTCACGGAGCGGTTCCGGGTCCAGGTACTTCTCGACCGCGGCCTGGACCAGGGTCTCCTTGTCGCCGAACGCGCGGAAGATCGTCCCCTCCGCGATCCCGGCGGCGTCGGCGATCTGGCGCGAGGTCACCCCCCGGCCGTGCTCGATCAGCAACGGGATGACCGCGTCGATGATCATCGCCTTGCGGTCCTCCGGCGGCAGCGGCTGCGCGCGGTTGCGCGCGGTCTCCAACTCGATTTCCACGCAGCGATCGTAAGCGGAGTGAGTGCTCACTCACAACGATTCGTGCGTTCGCCCTGAGCGAACAGGCCTGCGGGAGCGCCCTAGGGGCCTCAGCGGTCGAGCGGGAAGAAGCCCGAGACCGTCGCCAGGTCCTCGGCCGTCGGGGTCCAGGCGGTCGCGGCCTCGGCATTGGCGATGATCTGCTCGGGGCGGGTGGCTCCGGCGATCACGCTGGTGAGGCCCGGCTGAGCCAGCAGCCAGGCGAAGGTGGCCTCGAGCATGCTCACGCCGCGCTCGTCGCAGAACGCCTGGTACGCCTCGATCGCCTCCCACGGGGCGCCGTCGAGCAGGTGCTTTCGGAGCATCATGATGCGGCTGTCGGCGGGACCGCCCGAGCGGCTGAACTTGCCGGTGAGGAGCCCGTTGTAGAGCGGGAAGAACGGCAGGAAGCCGAGGCCGTAGGCGTTGACCGCCGGCAGCACCTCGCGCTCGGCTCCGCGGACCAGCAGGCTGTACTCGTTCTGCGCGGAGACGAACCGGGGATGCCCGGCGAGCCGCGCGGTGAACTCGGCCTCCGCGATCTGCCAGCCGGCGAGGTTGGAGTGGCCGATGTAGCGGATCTTGCCCTCGGTGATGAGGTCGTCCAGCGTCTCCAGCGTCTCCTCGATCGGCGTCACCGGGTCGGGATGGTGCAGCTGGTAGAGGTCGATCCAGTCGGTGCGCAGCCGCCGCAGTGACGACTCGACGGCGAGCCGGACATAGCGGCGGGAGCCGCGCACGCCCCAGTCGGGGCCGTTGACCCCGGCCATGTCGTGGCCGAACTTGGTGGCGAGCACGATCCGGTCGCGCTTGCCCTGGAGGGATGCGCCCATCAGCGTCTCGGAGAGACCGCGCTCCTTGCCGTAGATGTCGGCGGTGTCGAAGAAGGTCACCCCGGCGTCGATGGCGGCGTCGATGAGGGCGTCGGTGCCCTCCTGGGTCTCGGTGGCCGTGCCGGCGCGGCCGAAGTTGTTGCAGCCGAGGCCGATCGTGGAGACGATCAGGCCGGAGTCGCCGAGGGTGCGGTATTCGATGTTCGCCATGCCTTCGAGTCTAGGCAGCCGCGCGGGGGCATTCGGACCAGTTGTTCCTCCACAACCGCGGCCCGAATTCGACTTATCCCCTATGTCCGATTTCCGCGAGTGGGTGTCGGTGGGCGGCCTTAGAGTCGACGCATGAGCAGTTCCACGACCTTCCTTTTTCGGATGCCGAGCCCCATCGGCCGCATCGAGCTGACCGGCGACGGCGACGCCGTGACCTCTCTCTCGATCGCACGCGACGACGTGCTCCCCCACGACGACCTCCCCGAGAACCGTGACGCCGTGCTCGAGAACGCGGCCGCCCAGCTCGACGAGTACTTCGCAGGCGCGCGCCGGGAGTTCGACGTGCCGGTGCACCTCGCCGGCACGCCGTTCCGCACCGCGGTCTGGGAACGCCTCACCGCGCTGCCGTACGGCACGCTCACGACCTACGGCGAGCTGGGGCTCTCTCTCGGGCACCCGGGCTACGGGCGCGCCATCGGCGGCGCCGTCGGGGCGAACCCCGTGCCGATCATCATCGGCTGCCACCGCGTCCTGTCGTCCAGCGGCAAGATCACCGGCTACAGCGGCGGCGAGGGCATTCCCACGAAGCTGTGGCTCCTGGAGCACGAAGGGATCACGCTGGCGGCATGAGCGCGACCCAGAACATGACAGAGACCACCACCACCGAGACCACGGCGCCCCTCCCGACCGAGACCGCCGCCCGGGATGCGCTCGTGGTCGGCGAGGACGGCCGGGCCCGATGCTCGTGGTCGGCGAGCGATCCCGAGTACCGGCGCTACCACGACGAGGAGTGGGGCACGCCGCAGCACGATCCGCGCGCGCTCTACGAGAAGCTCTGCCTGGAGGGCTTCCAGGCCGGCCTCTCCTGGATCACCATCCTGCGGCGGCGGCCGGCGTTCCGGGAGGTCTTCCACGATTTCGTCCCGGAGCGGGTCGCGGCGATGACCGAGAGCGATGTGCAGCGGTTGCTGGGCGACGCGCGCATCATCCGGCACCGCGGCAAGATCGAGGCGACCATCTCGAACGCGCGGGCGACGCTGGCGCTCGACGTGCCGCTCGAGGAGCTGATGTGGGGCTTCGCTCCCACCGGGCCGCGGTCTCGCCCGCACTCGTGGGGAGAGGTGCCGGCCGTCACTGCGGAGTCGACGGCGATGAGCAAGGAACTCCGCCGCCGGGGGTTCCGGTTCGTGGGGCCGACGACGATGTACGCGCTGATGCAGTCCACCGGGATGGTCGACGACCACTTCGCCGGCTGCTTCCGCGCCGACGGCTGACGCACGCCCCGCGGGACAGAAGAGTCGGGCCGACGAAGTCGATCTGGGGAACCGTTCTCGCTGGTGACGACGCGTCCGCACGTGCCCGACCGCAGGCGGAATCTACTACTGTGCTGTCGCCACACCGGCTCCGGACTCGGCACATCCATGTGATGTGTCCGCGATCTGCGCGTCGGCCCGACTGGTATGTGGGGGTCTCCGGGCGTCTGTGCACCGGGGACCGACGGGATGTCCCTTCTCTCCTGTGAGCTGAGCATATCTCACTTATCGAGTGAGCGCCAGTATCGTACCTCTTCCGAAGCAGATACTCAGCGTGCTGAGCGTGTGCGGTCCGCTCAGCCGGCCGCGCGCAGCACGGCGCTGAGTCTGCCGGGCACCCCGACGACCTCCGGGACGACCAGGTCGAGCTCCCCCGGCCGGTCAGCCGAGCGGCTCAGCTCGTAGCCCTCTGCGGCGGCCCAGGCGAGAAGGGCGTCGGTGGAGGCGAAGTCCTCGCCCCGCTCGATGAGGGCGCGCGCGAACAGCCCCTTCGCCTGCTTGTTGAAGTGGTTGAGTGCGCGCACGGTGCCGCTCTCGTCCCGGGCGAGCACGCGCAGGTAGTGCACGCCCTCGCGCTGCGGCAGCGGGCCGAGCGCGGCGTAGCCCTCCGACCGGAGGTCGAGGATGACGCCATCGACGGCTGCGAGCTCCCGCGCGGACGCCGCCGCCCAGCGCTGCTTGAGCGTCGGCGAGAGCCGCGAGTCGAAGGACAGCCGATACGCCGGGATCAGGTCGCCCGCCCCGACCAGACCGAGCAGCGCCGACTGCACCGCCACGGTGCGCGCGGCGAACCGCCAGTGCTCGTCCGTCAGCGACGCCGCGTCGAGCGCGTCGTAGAGCACGCCCGTGTACCGCAGCAGGGCCGGCATCGTCGGCGCTCTGCGCAGTCCGCGATTGCGCTCGACCTCGTGCGCCTGCGTCGGTCCCAGCTTGAGCGCCTTCGCCGCAGCGTCCGGGGTGCGCGACAGCGCGACCGTGTCCGCGACGACGCCCCTGCGCACAGCGGTCAGCGACGGGAAGCCCAGCGTCTTCAGGGCGAGCGGCGGCCCGTCTCCCCCGTCGCGCTTGGTCTCGGACGGGGGCAGCAGGACGAGCACTCAGCCCTCCAGGAAGGCGAATGCCGCGTCGACGTTCTGGCCGAGCGGGCGGGAGGTGTCCAGCGTCACCCGGGGCAGAGACGCCGCGGCGCCCTTCCACTCGGCGTAGTCGTCCACGCTCTGCTCGACCGCGTACGCGGCGACCAGGCCCGTGCGCTTGGCCAGCCGTTCCATGTGGAGG
Organism: Leifsonia sp. Soil_N53; assembly: GCF_057655165.1. NCBI lineage: Bacteria > Bacillati > Actinomycetota > Actinomycetes > Micrococcales > Microbacteriaceae > Leifsonia > Leifsonia sp. Soil_N53. Next base: position 13,359 of record NZ_JBDGMM010000028.1, on the reverse strand, counting down.
TCCTCGTCGGAGCAGACGGTCTCCACCACGCGCAGCTTGACGCCGCAGCGCTCGGCGAGATCGCGCCACTGCAGGCGTGCCGGCTCGACGGCGTTCACGGCATCCACGACGACCGAGTGCCCGGAGATGAGCACCTGCTCGGCCATCCGCTCCGCGACCAGATACGCGGCGAGGCCGGTCGGCTGGTCCGAGTCGATTCCGGCCGTGAGGATCGCGTCCTCGATCGGGTCCACCGAGATCGCCGTCGCACCGAGCCGGCCGGCGATGATCTCCGCGATGGTGGACTTGCCCGAACCAGGAAGCCCCGCCGTCACGATCAGCACGGGGACGCGGACGTCACCGAACTGCCGTTCGAGCGGGGCCTTCTGATCGGTCATGGTCAGACGAGCTCCGCCTGACGGGCCACCACGGTGACCGTGTTGTTCTCGACGGAGAGGAAGCCGTCGTCGGCCTGCGCCGCGATCGACTCCCCGCCGCTCAGGGTCACGCGCACCTCGCCCTGGGCGAGGATGGCGAGCAGCGGCTCGTGGCCGGGCAGGATACCGATCTGCCCCTCCACGGTCCGTGCGACGACCATGCTCGCCTCGCCCGACCACACTTCGTGGTCGGCGGCGACGACGGAGACGTTGAGGACAGCCATGATCAGCCGTTCTCCTTCTGGATCTGCGCCCACTTCTCTTCGACGTCGGTGATCGCGCCGACGTTGAAGAACGCCTGCTCGGCCACGTGGTCGAACTCGCCCTTGGCGATCGCGTCGAACGACTCGATGGTGTCCTTCAGCGGGACGGTCGAGCCCTCGACACCGGTGAACTTCTTCGCCATGTAGGTGTTCTGCGAGAGGAACTGCTGGATGCGGCGGGCCCGCGACACGGTGATCTTGTCCTCTTCGGACAGCTCGTCGACACCGAGGATCGCGATGATCTCCTGCAGCTCCTTGTTCTTCTGGAGGATCTGCTTGACCGTGGTGGCCACGCGGTAGTGGTCGGCGCCCAGGTAGCGGGGGTCGAGGATGCGCGAGGTCGAGGTCAGCGGGTCGACGGCCGGGTACAGACCCTTCGACGCGATCTCACGGGAGAGCTCCGTGGTGGCGTCGAGGTGGGCGAACGTGGTCGCCGGGGCCGGGTCGGTGTAGTCGTCGGCCGGCACGTAGATCGCCTGCAGCGAGGTGATCGAGTGACCGCGGGTCGAGGTGATGCGCTCCTGGAGGATGCCCATCTCGTCGGCGAGGTTCGGCTGGTAGCCCACCGCGGACGGCATGCGGCCGAGCAGCGTGGAGACCTCGGAACCGGCCTGCGTGAAGCGGAAGATGTTGTCGATGAAGAGCAGCACGTCCTGCTTCTGCACGTCGCGGAAGTACTCCGCCATCGTCAGGGCGGACAGGGCGACGCGCAGACGCGTTCCCGGCGGCTCGTCCATCTGGCCGAAGACGAGCGCGGTCTTGTCGAAGACGCCCGCCTCCTCCATCTCGTGGATGAGGTCGTTGCCCTCACGGGTGCGCTCGCCGACGCCGGCGAACACGGACACACCGCCGTGGTCCTGCGCCACGCGCTGGATCATCTCCTGGATGAGGACGGTCTTGCCGACGCCCGCGCCGCCGAACAGGCCGATCTTGCCGCCCTGCACGTACGGGGTGAGGAGGTCGATGACCTTGATGCCGGTCTCGAAGAGCTGGGTCTTGGACTCGAGCTGGTCGAACGCCGGCGGCTGGCGGTGGATGGACCAGCGCTCGCTGATCTCGATCTTCTCGCCCGGCTCGGCGTTGAGGATGTCGCCGGTCACGTTGAAGACCTTGCCCTTGGTGACGTCGCCGACGGGCACCGTGATGGGCGAGCCGGTGTCGCGCACCTCGCCGCCGCGGACCAGGCCGTCGGTCGGCTTCAGGGCGATGGCGCGCACGAGGTCGTCGCCGAGGTGCTGCGCGACCTCGAGCGTGATCTCGGTCGACTGCTCGCCGATCGTGATGGTGGTCTTCAGGGCGTTGTAGATGCCCGGGATCGAGTCGTGCGGGAACTCGATGTCGACGACCGGACCGGTGACGCGGGCGATGCGTCCCACGCCGGCCGGCTGCGCGGTCGAAGCCTGGGCTTCGGCGGTAGCGGTAGTCATGATTCGTTCTCTCTCGTTAGGACGATTATTTTGCCGAGCTCAGCGCGTCCGCGCCGCCCACGATCTCGGAGATCTGCTGGGTGATCTCCGCCTGGCGGGCGTTGTTGGCCAGTCGCGTGTAGTCGGTGATGAGCTTGTCGGCGTTGTCGCTCGCGGCCTTCATCGCCTTCTGCGTGGCCGCGTGCTTGGAGGCGGCGGACTGCAGCATCGCGTTGAAGATGCGGCTCTCGATGTAGACCGGCAGGAGCGAGTCGAGCACGATGTTCACATCGGGCTCGAACTCGTAGAGCGGCAGGACCTGCGTGCGGTCGGGCTCCTCGACACCCTCGACGACCTCCAGCGGAAGCAGGCGGACGATCTGGGGCTCCTGGGTCAGCATGCTGACGAAGCGGTTGTAGATGATGTGGATCTCGTCCACGCCGCCGTCGGAGGCGTCACGCAGGAACGACTCGAGGATCGCGTCTGCGACCTCCTTCGCCTGCTCGAACTCGGGGTTGTCCGTGTTGCCCGTCCACACCCGCTCGAACGCGCGGCGCCGGAAGCTGAAGTAGCCCTGCGCCTTGCGCCCGACCAGGAAGTAGACGACCTCTTTGCCCTGGCTGCGCAGCAGCTCGGCGAGCTTCTCCGACTCCTTGAGCACGTTCGAGTTGAACGCGCCGGCGAGGCCGCGGTCCGAGGAGAAGATGACGATCGCAGCGCGCTCGATCTTCTCCGGCTCCGTGGTGAGGACGTGCTCGACGTTCGAGTAGGTCGCCACCGCCGACACCGCGCGCGTGATCGCGCGGGCGTACGGCGAGGAGGCGGCCACCCTGGCCTGCGCCTTCTGGATGCGTGAGGCGGAGATCAGCTCCATGGCACGGGTGATCTTCTTGGTCGTCTGGGCAGACTTGATCTTCTGCCGGTAGACCCGAAGCTGTGCTCCCATGTGTCTTCCTCAGTACCTATCCGCGCTCAGCGCTTCGCCTTGACGATGCGCTCCTGGTTGACGTCCTCTTCCGCGCTCGCCTCGAACTCCTCGCGTCCGACCGAGGCGAGCGGCTTGCCCTCGCCGGTCTGGAACTCGAGCTTGAACCTGTCGACCTCCTCGCCGAGCTTCGACACCGTGTCGTCGTCGAGCACGTTCGTCTCGCGCAGCGTGGTGAGGATGTCGGTGTTGCGGCGCAGGTGGTCGAGCAGCTCGGCCTCGAAGCGGAGGATGTCCTCCACCGCGACCTCGTCGAGCTTGCCGTTGGTGCCGGCCCAGATCGAGACGACCTGCTCCTCCACCGGGAACGGCGAGTACTGCGGCTGCTTGAGCAGCTCGGTGAGGCGCGCGCCACGGGCGAGCTGACGTCGGCTGGCCTGGTCGAGGTCGGACGCGAACATCGCGAACGCCTCGAGCGAGCGGTACTGGGCGAGCTCGAGCTTGAGCGTGCCGGAGACCTTCTTGATCGACTTGACCTGCGCGTCGCCACCGACTCGCGAGACCGAGATGCCCACGTCGACCGCCGGACGCTGGTTGGCGTTGAAGAGGTCGGACTGCAGGAAGATCTGGCCGTCGGTGATCGAGATCACGTTGGTCGGGATGTACGCCGAGACGTCGTTCGCCTTGGTCTCGATGATCGGCAGACCGGTCATCGAGCCGGCGCCCAGCTCGTCGGAGAGCTTGGCGCAACGCTCCAGCAGGCGGGAGTGCAGGTAGAAGACGTCGCCCGGGTAGGCCTCGCGTCCCGGCGGACGGCGCAGGAGGAGGGAGACGGCGCGGTAGGCCTCGGCCTGCTTCGACAGGTCGTCGAAGATGATGAGGACGTGCTTGCCGCCGTACATCCAGTTCTGGCCGATGGCCGAGCCGGTGTAGGGGGCGAGGTACTTGAAGCCGGCGGGGTCGGAGGCCGGGGCCGCGACGATGGTGGTGTACTCCATCGCACCCGCGTCCTCGAGCGCGCCCTTCACCGAGGCGATGGTCGAGCCCTTCTGACCGATCGCGACGTAGATGCAGCGGACCTGCTTGTTGACGTCGCCCGACTCCCAGTTGGCCTTCTGGTTGATGATCGTGTCGATCGCGATCGCCGTCTTGCCGGTCTGGCGGTCGCCGATGATGAGCTGGCGCTGACCGCGGCCGACGGGGATCATGGCGTCGATCGCCTTAATGCCGGTCTGGAGCGGCTCGTGCACCGACTTGCGCTGCATGACGCCGGGAGCCTGGAGCTCGAGCTCGCGGCGGCCCTCCGTCGCGATCTCGCCGAGGCCGTCGATCGGGTTGCCGAGCGGGTCGACAACGCGGCCGAGGTAGCCGTCGCCGACGGGGACGGAGAGGACCTCGCCGGTGCGGGTCACCTCCATGCCCTCGACGATCTCGTCGAACTCGCCGAGGACCACGACGCCGACCTCGTTCTCGTCGAGGTTCTGCGCCAGGCCGAGGGTGCCGTTCGCGAAGCGGATGAGCTCGTTGGCCATCACGCCGGGGAGGCCCTCGACGTGCGCGATGCCGTCGGAGGCGTCGAGGACGTGTCCGACCTCGGTGGTCGAGGCGCCGGCCGGCTCGTACTTCGAGACGAAGTCCTTGAGCGCGTCCCGGATCTCATCGGGGCTGATCTGAATGTCTGCCATCGTTGTTCCCTATCTGGGTTTCTCTTCGGGCGGTCAGCCCGCGAGCTGAAGTCGGAGTTCGGTGAGGCGCGACGCGACGCTTCCGTCGATGACGTCGTCGCCGATCTGCACGCGCAGGCCGCCGAGGATCGCCGGGTCGACGACCTCGTTGAGCTTGAGGTCGCCGTACTTCGCGGCGAGGCTCGCGCGGAGACGCTCGGCCTGGTCGGCCGGGAGCGGCGTGGCCGTGACGACCGTGGCGATCGTCTGGCCGTACTGGGACGCGACGATGCGGGCGGCCCCGCGCAGGGACTCGCGGACGCTGCGGCCGCGCGGCTGCAGCACGAGCTGGCGCGCGATCGCGACGGTCTGCATCGAGGCCTTGCCGGCGAGCAGGCGCTCGGCGAGGGCTGCCTTCGCCTCGGGCGCGGCGAGCTTGCTGCGGAGCGCGAGCTCGAGCCCCGCGTCGGAGGTCACGGCGCCTCCGAACGCGAAGAGCTCACCCGGGATGTCCACGTTGCGCGGCGCGGAGGCGGCGATCGAGCGGATGCCGAGCTCCTCGACCGCGGCCAGCAGGTCGTCCTGGCTGGACCAGCGCTCGACGGCGACGGCGGACAGCAGTTCGACCGCGGGCGCCGAGAGCGACGCGAAGACGCGCTGGACCAGCGCGGTCTTGCCCTCCGCGGGGGCCGAGGGGTCGCTGAGGACCGCACGGAGCTGGGCGGAGTCGGCGACGACTCGTCCTGCGGCGAACAGGTCTTCAGCCGTCGCCAGATCGGCCTTGGACCCGAGCCCGGCGAGCGCCGAGACGGATCGGGCCAGTGCTTCTCTGGAGGCGCTCCCCATCAGTTGCTCGACCCTGCCTTCTGAGCCTTCTCGCTGGACTCGAGGTCGGCGAGGAAGCGATCCACGATCGCCTGGGCCTTCTTGTCGTCCGTGAGCACCTCGCCGACGACGCCGGAGGCGAGGTCGATCGCGAGCGAGCCCACCTCGCCGCGCAGCGAGACGAGGGCGCCCTGGCGCTCGGCCTCGATCTGCGCCTGCGCGTTGGCGGTGACGCGGGCGGCCTCGGCCGTCGCGTTGTCCTTGGCCTCAGCGACGATCTTCTGACCGTCGGTGCGGGCCGTCTCGCGGATCTTGGCCGCCTCGGCACGCGCGTCGGCGAGCTGGGCGGTGTACTCCTCGAGCAGCGCCTCGGCCTTGTGCTGAGCCTCGTCGGCCTTCGCGATGTTGCCCTCGATCGCTTCTGCGCGCTCGTCGAGGAGCTTGCGCATGCGCGGAAGGACGAGCCTCCAGAAGAAGACCAGGATGATGATGAAGCAGATCAGCGACCCGATGATGTCAGGCCAGGCCGGAATGATCGGGTTGTGCTCCTCCGCGGCGGCGAAAACCACACCGTTGAGCATCAGTTCCTCCTTATAAGGATGGGATAAAGAGGATTACTGGAAGATGAAGCCGACGGCGATACCGATGAACGCGAGCGCCTCGGTGAACGCGATACCGATGTACATCAGGACCTGGAGACGGCCGGCCAGCTCGGGCTGACGGGCGACGCCCTCGATGGTCTTGCCGACGACGATGCCAACACCGATGGCCGGGCCGATGGCGGCGAGACCGTATCCGACAGTGGCGATGTTGCCGTTGATAGCAGCGATGTCCACGTTATGTGTTTCCTTCCGTGATAGCGGGACGCGCGGTTGCGCGGACCGTTGTTAGTGTTCCTCGGCGACTGCGAGCTGGATGTAGACAGCGGTGAGCAGCGCGAAGACGTATGCCTGGAGGACGGCCACCAGGATCTCGAACAGGGAGAATGCGAAGCCGAAGGCGAAGGTGACCACGCCGAACAGCGACCAGAGACCGCCGAGCGTGAAGACGAAGAACGCGGTTCCGGTGAAGAACAGGACAAGCAGCAGGTGGCCGACGACCATGTTCATCAGGAGTCGGAGCGTCAGCGTGATCGGACGCAGAATGAAGGTCGAGATGAACTCGATCGGGGTCACCAGGAGGTAGAGGAACCACGGCACGCCGGGCGGGAACAGGGCGTTGCGGAAGAAGTTCTTCGGGCTCTTCTTGACGCCGGCGTAGATGAACGCGATGTACGCCGCGATGGCCAGCACGAGCGGCGTTCCGATCACCGCGGTGCCCGCGATGTTCAGGAACGGGATGACGCCCGTGATGTTGAAGAACAGCACCATGAAGAAGATGGTGGTCAGCAGCGGGAGGAAGCGGCGCCCGTCCTTGCGGCCGAGCAGGTCTTCCGCGATGTTGACCCGGACGAAGTCCAGGCCCATCTCGACCACGGACTGGAAGCGCCCGGGGATGAGCTTCATCTTGCGGGTGCCGAGCCAGAAGATCAGGATCAGCGCGACCGTCGAGATGAGCCGGACGACCGTGATGCGGTTGAATTCGAGTCCTGCGATGGTGAACAGAGTCGGGGGGAAGAACTCATCGATCGAGGGCCCCTGGAAGCTTCCTCCATCGGAGCTTGCGGCCTGGACCAGCAGGTTCACAGCGTTAGCTAACAGCGCTATCTCCTGTTTCGGGGCGTTGAGCTGAAAGCTCTCGCGACGACGAACGGTGGACACCCGGCATTCGCGCTCCGATGATGCGGGAGCGCGTCGGGTGGGGGATCACTGACAACTCTACAAGAGTTTTCAACCGGTAACGAATCGGATAAGGTTCAGCGTTTGTCCCCCGGCAGCGTGACATCGCTCGCGTACGGGATGCGGGACCGGAAGACCACGATCATGTCCACGACGAGCGACCCGATGACGCCCGCGATCAGGCTCAGGAACAGGACGACGGGGTTGATCCACGGCTGGTCGCGCAGCACGAGCGCCAGCACGATGAACAGCACGAACTTGACGATCCAGCCGCCGAGCACGATGCCGAAGAACAGCCCGACGAAGAGGTCCGAGCCGATGAAGCGGTTGGCGATCAGGATGCTGAGCGCGGTGATGCTGAGGAACACGGCGGCCATGACGGTGCCGATGAGCGCGCTGGTCACGCCGACCCAGCCGGCGAAGATGCCGCCGAGCACCATGCCGACGACCGCGATCACCGCGGCGAGGATGAACCCGTATTTCACCACGTCCTTCAGCACCGGGTTGGAGGTGGGCTGCTGCGGCGCGGGCTTAGCGCCGGGTGCTCCGTCCTGGTGGTCGGTCATCGGGTCTCCTTGCTGGTGGTGTCGTCGGTCTCGCCCGGCGGAATGCTGGCGGGGCCCATCGTGCTGACGGGCACGGTCTCGCTCGCGATGTCGAGCTGGTCGTACTTGGCGGTCTCCTCCGCCTCCTTGGTCCCCGCGGGGGCGAGCTCGGCGGCCGCTTCGTTCACCTTGCGGCGGCTGAGCGGCGCGAGCGTGATCGCGGTGCAGATCACCAGGCCGATCGCGACGAACACGATCGCCATCCAGTACGGGTCGAAAAAGAACAGCAGGCAGCCGATCGAGAGGACCGCGGTCCAGGCGTAGAAGATCAGCACCGCGTGCAGGTGCGAGTGGCCCATGTCGAGCAGCCGGTGGTGCAGGTGCTTGCGGTCGGCGCTGAACGGCGACTTGCCCGCGCGCAGGCGGCGCACGACCGCCAGCCCGAAGTCCAGCAGCGGGATGACGAGCACGGCGAACGGGATCGTGACCGGGATGAACGCGGGCACCAGCGACGACTTGCCGAGCGTCTGCAGCGCCTCCGGGTTGATCGTGCCGGTGACGGAGATGGCGGACGTGGCCATCAGCAGGCCGATCAGCAGCGCCCCCGCGTCGCCCATGAACATCTTGGCCGGGTGCCAGTTGAGCGGAAGGAAGCCGGCGCACGCGCCGACCAGGATGGCCGCGATGACGCCGGCGAGGCTGAAGTAGTTCTGCGGGCTGATGTCGCGCTGCAGCAGGTACGTGTAGACGAGGAAGGTGCCGTTGGCGATGAGGGCGACGCCCGCGACGAGCCCGTCCAGCCCGTCGATGAAGTTGATCGCGTTCATCACCAGGACGATCGCGAAGAGCGTGATCACGATGCTCATCACCGGCGACCCGATGGTGAGCCCGCCGATCGGCAGCGAGTAGATCTGCACGCCGAGCCAGGCGACGATCCCGGCCGCCACGAACTGGCCGGCGAGCTTGGTCATCCAGTCCAGGTCCCAGAGGTCGTCGGCCACGCCGAGCACCACGATGAGCAGCGCCGCCCCCAGGATGGCGATGATCGGCCCGGCGTCGGAGAAGATCAGCGAGAGCACGCCGAACTGACTGGACAGCAGCCACGAGACGCCGAACGCCACGAGGATGCCGAGGAACATGGCGACGCCGCCGAGCCGCGGGGTCGGCCGGGTGTGCACGTCGCGCTCCCGGATCTTCGGGTAGAGCTTGAAGCGCATCGCGACCCGGTAGACCACCAGCGACATCCCGAACGTGATCACGGCCGAGATGAGCGCGAGAGCGAGGAAGAGGGTCACGGCTCAGGTGTCCGCGGGGGTGTCGGCGGTGTCGGTCGCCTCGGCCGCGGCCGTGGTGGCCGCGGCGTCCTCGTCCGCGGCGTCCTCATCCGCGAGCGCGTCGCCCACCACGGCCCGGAGCTGCTCGGCCGTGATGACGCCGTGCCGCAGGATGCGGAGCTTGCCGGCGCCCGCCGCCAGCGCGGTCGCGTCGACGATCGTCGAGGAGGAGTCCTTGCCCTCCACGCGCTCGTAGGCGGTGCCCGCCTCTCCCCCGTCGAGATAGACCGATACGGAGTCGCCGAGCATGGCCTCCGCCTCAGCGGCGGTGCGGGCGGCCGGGCGGCCGGTGAGATTCGCGGAGGACACGGCGAGCGGGCCGGTCTCGGAGAGGATCTCGAGCGCGATGCGGTCCTGGGGCATGCGCAGCGCGACCGTGCCCTGGGTCTCGCCGAGGTCCCAGACGAGCGAGGGCGCTGCGGGCAGCACGATGGTGAGGCCGCCCGGCCAGAACGCCTGCACGAGCGCGTCGACCTCGGCGGGGACGTGCTCGGCCAGCGCGGCGAGCGTGGGGATGCCGGGCACGAGGACCGGCGGCGGCGACTGCCGGCCGCGTCCCTTGGCGTCGAGCAGCCGCTGCACCGCGGCGGGGCTGAACGCGTCCGCGGCGACGCCGTAGACGGTGTCGGTGGGGATCACGACGAGCTCGCCGCGGCCGATCGCCCCGCGGGCGAGGCGCGTGCCGGTGAGCAGTTCGGAGTCGACGGAGCAGTCGTAGATGGGAGCCATGACGGCACCCATGATAGTTGAGCCGCTGCAAGGTTCTCTGCGACCGCACCGGCGGCCTGGACGATACTGGTCACGATGGACGTCTACTTCTTCGACTGCGACAAGACCCTGTACGACTACGACTTCCACAAACGGCTGCCCCGCCTCGCGGAGCTGGGCGGCGTCAGCCAGTACCGGCTGGCGTCGAGCTGGTGGGCCGGAGGGCACGAGCGCGCCGCCGAGATCGGCGAGTACGCGACGAGCGAGGAGTACCTCGCGGCGTTCGCGGAGGTGACGGGCGCCCACCTGACGCTGGAGCAGTGGCAGGACGCCCGGAAAGCCGCCATGACCAGGATCGACGGCTCGATCGAGGCGCTGCGCGTCGCCGCCGGGCTCGGCACGGTGTCCCTGCTGTCCAACAACCCCATCCCGTTCAAAGACTCCCTCCCGGTCCTGATGCCCGAGGTCGTGGACATCCTGGGCGACAACGACCTGGTCTCGGCGGTGCTCGGCGCCCGCAAGCCGGAGCGGCGCATCTACACCAGGGCGCTCGGCCGGTTCGGGGTGCGGCCGGAGGACGCCATCCTGTTCGACGACTCGCTGGCCAACGTCGAGGGCGCCAGGGAGGCCGGCATGCACGCCTACCACTTCACGCGCCGCGAGGACGGCGGCTTCGACACCGACGGGATGCTCGCGGCCGTCCGCGCCTTCGCGGCACGCTGAGGGGCCGGGACCGACTCGCGTCGGCGCCCGGCCCCTGCACGCCGTCGGCCCGAGCCGATCAGCGTCGCCCGGCCTTGCGCCCGAACAGCCACACCGCCCAGACGTATGCGCCGGCGATGATCAGCGCGCACCAGCCGAGCGCCCACCACAGCTCGGCGCCGGGGTCGCGCCCGAACAGGAAGGCGCGGATGGTCTCGATGATCGGGGTGATCGGCTGGTTCTGCGCGATCCACTGCAGCCAGGACGGCATCGTGTCGGTGGGCACGAACGCGCTCGACAGGTAGGGCACGAAGAGCAGCGCGAAGCCGTAGCCGCTGGCGGCCGTCGGGTTGGCCGCCGCGATGCCGATCGCCGAGTAGAGCCACGTGATCGCGAGGATGAAGAGCGCGACCATCCCGAGCGCGCCCAGCCATTCGAGCACGTTCGCCGTCGGCCGGAAGCCGACCGCGAGCGCGACGCCGATCACGACGCCGGTCGCGAGCAGGTTGCGCAGCAGGCTCGCGACCACGTGGCCGGTGACGAGGCCGCCGGCCCGGAGCGGCATGGTGCGGAAACGGTCCACGATGCCGTTGGTCATGTCCTCGGCCACGTCGACGGCGGTGCTGGAGGCGCCGAAGCCCGCGCAGAGCAGGATGATGCCCGGGACCACGTAGTCGACGTAGCCGCCCTCCTTGTCGAGCGCGCCGCCGAACACGAACGTGAAGAGCAGCATCAGCATGACCGGCAAGACGATCGCCATGGTCAGCGCTTCGACGTTGCGCAGCGAGTGCCGCACGCTGCGGCCGATGAACACGCCGGTGGCGGTGGCGCGGCCGACCCGGCGGGAGCCGGCGGTGCTTCCGGGCAGGGCCGGTGCGGTGAGAGCGGTCATCGGACGGCCTCCTTCTGGAGTTCGGTGCTGCTGGCGGTGAGGGCGAGGAACGCCTCGTCGAGGCTGGGCTTGCGGATGGCGATGGACGCGCCGAGCACGCCGAGCGCGTCGAGGACGTCGATCGCGGCCCGCAGTCCGTCGACCGTGCCGTCGGTGGGGAGCTCGCGGACGAGCTCGTCTGCGGCGTCGCGGAGCTCGACGACGTCCCCGCCGACCCGCGCCTTCAACTCAACGGGGGTGCCATCGGCGACGATCGTGCCGTGGTCGAGGACGGCGATGCGGTCGGCGAGCTGGTCGGCCTCCTCCAGGTACTGGGTGGTGAGCAGGATGGTGACACCGCCCGCGGCGAGGTCGCGGATGATCGCCCAGAGCGCCTGCCTGCTGCGGGTGTCGAGGCCGGTGGTCGGCTCGTCGAGGAAGATGACCGGTGGCGTCGCGACGAGGCTCAGCGCCAGGTCGAGGCGGCGGCGCATGCCTCCGGAGAAGGTCTTCACCCGCTTGCGCGCAGCGTCCCGGAGGCCGAACCCCTCGATCAGCTCGGTGGCGCGCTGAGCGGCCTCCGCCCGGCCGAACCCCGACAGCCGGGCCATCATCCGGAGGTTCTCCTCCGCCGTGAGCACTTCGTCGACCGCCGCGGACTGGCCCGTGAGACTGATCGACTCCTTGACGCCCTCCGGGTCGGCGACGACGTCGTGACCGCAGACCGTCGCGGCGCCGGCGTCCGGCGCGACGAGAGTGCTGAGGATGTTGATGAACGTCGTCTTGCCCGCCCCGTTCGGGCCGAGCAGGGCGAACACGCTCCCCCGCTCCACCCGCAGGTCGACCCCGTCGAGGACGGTCTGCGAGCCGAAGGACTTGCGCAGTCCGGCGACCTCGATCGCTGCTGCTGTCATGATCCGGTTCCTTTCGGTTGTGTACAGTGCAAACTGTTTATGGCGCATACCATTTCGTTTAAGTGATACACAGTTCTAGGATGGGTGTCAACACCGAACCGGGAAGGCATGCCCCATGGCCGACGAAGTCGAAGAGGCGCTCCCCCGCGCCGTCGCGCTGAGCTGGGGCGTCGCGGAGCGCCCGCAGCGCGGGCCCAAGCGCGAGCTCAGCATCGAGCGCATCGTCGAGACCGCGATCGGCGTGGCCGACCGGGAAGGACTGCCCGCGGTCTCGATGAGCCGGATCGCGACCGAGCTCGGCTTCACCACGATGTCCCTCTACCGGTACGTGACGAGCAAAGACGACGTGCTCGCGCTCATGCAGGACGCGGTGTGCGAGGTCCCGATCCCGGCCGAGGACGACCGCGGGCCCGACTGGCGCAGCGGCCTGCGCCGCTGGTCGATGGCGACCATCGAGGTGATCCAGGCGCACCCGTGGTTCCCGGACATCCCGATCTCCGGCATGCCGCTGATGCCGAACAACCTCGCCGTGCTCGACTGGGGGTTGCGCGAGATGCGCGACCTGCCGCTGACCGACGCGGAGAAGATGTCGACGGCGCTGCTGCTGTCGTCGTACGCGCGGGCCGCCGGGGTGGTCGAGCGCGATGTGCGCCAGTCCAGGGAGAAGGGCGGGACGCCGCCGCAGAGCGGGGAGGCGTTCACGGCGGCGCTGGCCGAGCTCGTCACGCCGGAGCGGTTCCCCGACCTCGCTCCGCTGGTCGCCTCCGGCGGATATACGGACACCGAGGACGAGCAGGACGACTTCGCCTTCGGGCTGGAGCGCATCCTGGACGGGATCGAGCGCTACATCACGGCGCGGGCTGCCGGCGAACCGGTCGTCGCGTACGAGCCGCGGCCGGAGCCGGTGCCGCGCGACAAGGCGGTCCGGGAGGCGGCGAAGGCGCGGCGCGAGGCCGAGAAGGCGTTGCGCGAGGCGCGCAAGCGGGAGCGCGAGGCGATCGCGCGGGC
>NZ_JBDGMM010000027.1:0-23645 GCF_057655165.1 Leifsonia sp. Soil_N53 | reverse complement strand
GCGCGCGTGACCGTGCTGCACGGCGCGGCGGGCGCCGCGGCGGCGGACTGGCTGGAGGCCGACGGCGACGGCTTCTTCGCCCGCGACGGGCAGGAGCTGATCGTGGTCGGGGCGTCGCCGGAGGCGATCGCGGAGCTGGCGGCGCGGTTCGAGCTGCGCGGCGGATCGTCCGCGCCGGTGGCGTTCGGCGCACTGGCGTCCGCGGTGACGCAGGCGGGCGTGGCCGCACGCCGTTCGAGCCGGGACGAGCCGGTGCCCGGCTTCGACGACGTCGCAGCGGCCGGAATGCTGGCGCTGCTCCAGACGCCGGACGCCCGGGCGGTCGCGGCCGCCGCGCTCGCACCGCTGTCGGACGCCGATCCGGCGCTGCCGGGCGTCCTGCGCACCTGGCTCGACGCGGACGGCGTGTACGACGTGGCGGCGCGGCGACTCGGCATGCACCGGCACACCCTGCGGGCGCGCGTCGCGGACGCCGAGCGGCTGCTCGGCCGCGACCTCGGCGGCTTCGCCGCCCGCGCCGACCTCTACGCCGCGCTCCGCGCCGCCGAGTGACAATCTCTCCCGGACTTATGTACGCTTCAGCCGGCGTGTCGCGTACATAACTCCGGGAGAGATGGCTGGTTAGGCGTCGGCGGGGAGGAGGGCGTCGGCGGGGAGCGCGGCGCCGGCGGCGCGGGACGTGGCACGGAGGCGGGTCACGATGAGGGCGCCGGCCGCGGCGGCGGCGGCGATGAAGAACAGGGCGGCGATCGCCAGGTCCACCCACTGGCGGCGGGTGAAGCCCAGGTGGTGGCCGACGGCGACAGTGGCGAGGCCGTGGTCGACCGCCGGAGTGGTCAGGGCTCCCAGGGCGACGGCGCCCACCACGAACGCGAACCCGAACAACGACCAACCCACACTGCGCATGGACCCATTCAAACCCACGCGTTGCGCCGGGCAACCCCCGCCAGGCCGATCGTTACCGGTCGTTCAGCTAACGATTCACCCGCTCCCGCCGCTCAGCCCAGCGCCAGGTCGCAGATCCGCCGGCAGAGCTCGGCGTAGCCGATCCCGACCGCCGCGGCCGACTGCGGGAGCAGGCTGGTGGCGGTGAGGCCGGGCAGCGAGTTGACTTCGATCGTCCAGAGCACGCCGTCCCTGTCGAGGCGGAAGTCGGTGCGGCTGTAGCCCGAGAGCCGCAGCGCCCGGTGCGCGGTCAGCGCCGCCGCCCTCGCCTCCGCCGCGACCTCGGCCGGCAGGTCCGCCGGGAAGGTCTCGGACACGGCGCCCGGCTGGTACTTGTCGCCGTAGCCGAACGCCGAATCCGGGTCGATGCCGATCTCGCCCACGGCGAGCGCCTCGTCACCGAGCACGCCGACGGTCAACTCCCGGCCGGGCACGAAGCGCTCCAGGAGCACCGAGCCGAACACTGCCGCCCGGTCGACCGCGGCGTCCAGCTCGTCCGGGTCCCGCACGATGGTGAGGCCGACGGTGGAGCCCTGCGCATTCGGCTTCACGACGACCGGCAGCCCGAGCCGCGCGGCGGCCGCGGCCGGCTCGAGCGGGTCCAGGGACCAGTCGGGCGTGCGCACCCCCGCCTGCAGCAGCACCCGCTTGGTGAGCTCCTTGTCCATCGCGAGCCCGCTGCCGAGCGGCCCCGACCCGGTGTACGGGATGCCGGCCAGCTGCAGGAGCGCCTGCAGCTCGCCGTTCTCCCCCGAGCCGCCGTGCAGCGCGAGGAACACCAGGTCGACCCCGGCGACCTCCGCCGGCAGCCGCAGCGCACTCCCGGCGCCCGCCAGCCGCGCCAGCGCCGACGACTCGGGGGGCGCCGTGCCGACCGCGCCGGTCAGGACGCGCGCCTCGGCCGCCGCGTCGAGCGCGCCGGAGGCCGTGTCGACCGCCAGCACCTCGTGGCCGAGCCCGCGGAGCGCGCGCACCACCGGCGCCGCGCTCGCGATCGAGACGTCTCGCTCCTCACTGGAGCCGCCGAACAGCACTGCGATCCGCATCCCGCCACGGTACCCCCGCGCGGACACCACCGGCTCAGGCCTCGCGGGTGATCGACACGGAGACGAAGAGCTCCGAGCCCGCGGCGCCCGAGTACACGCCGCGCAGCGGTGCCACGTCGGCGTAGTCGCGGCCGTGGCCGACGCGCACGTGCCGGTCGCCGATCGCGATGCCGTTGGTGGGGTCGTAGCCGTGCCAGCCGCCGCAGAACCACTCGACCCAGGCGTGCGACTCCCCCACCACCGTCTCCCCCACCGCCGCGTCGGCCTTCGGGTGCAGGTAGCCGGACACGTACCTGGCCGGGATGCCGGCGGAGCGCAGCGCCCCGAGCGCGACGTGCGCGATGTCCTGGCAGACGCCGCCGCGCGCCTCCCAGGCCTCCCGCGCCGTGGTTCGCACGCCGGTGACCCCGCTCTCGTAGGTCATCTCCTCCCCGACCGCGGCCGTGATGGCCTGCGCGGCCGAGCACGGGTCAGCCGCCTCGGCCCGCGCCGCGGCCGCCAGCTCCACCAGCGCCGCGGGAGGCTCGGTCAGCGGCGTCTGCCTGAGCTGCTGCACGCACTCCCCCGAGCGCGCGATGGCGGCGGCGAGGTCGTCCCAGCCGAGCGGGTCGGGCGCGTGCTCGGCGTCCAGCACCTCCACGAGGCTGGTCGCGGTGAGCGTCAGCTCGCGGTGCGGGTTGAGAACGTCGAAGGCGAGCACGCGCGTGCCCCAGTAGTCGGTGTACTGGTGGTGCGACGACACAGGCTGCACGTCGAGCGCGCTGTGCAGCACGAGCTGGCCGGCGCCGGACGCGGGCAGCATCCGCGCCTCGTTGTAGGAGGCCGACACCTCCGCGCCGTACCGGTACCCGGTCGAGTGGGTCACCCGCAGCCGCTTCATACCCGCTCCCCCGTCCAGCTCGGCGCCGTGCTCTCCGGGAAGTAGCGCCGGGTGATCGCGGACGTCGCCGCGCTGGTCGCCTCCTGGATGACCGACATGTGCGCGGGGAGGTCGTCGAGCACCTCCGCGACCGGCCGGAACTCCAGCTCGCTCTGCACCTGGCCGAGCAACCGGACCGCCCGGTCGGACACGCCGGCCCGCTCGTGTCGCGGCTCGATGTCGCGCAGGCTGTCCACCGCGCGCGTGATCGCGTACAGGATGGAGCGCGGGAACAGCCGGTCGTGCAGCAGGAACTCGGCGGCGTTGCGCGTGGAGGGCACCCCGCGGTAGGTGCGCAGGTACGCCTCGTACGCGCCGCACGAGCGCAGGATGGTGGTCCAGCTCGGGCCGCTGGCCTCCGTCAGCGAGCGGGTCGCCAGCAGCCGCGCGGTCATGTCGGCGCGCTCCAGGCTGCGGCCGAGGGTGAAGAAGTGCCAGGCCTCGTCACGGCTGGCCCCGGAGTCCATGATCCCGACGGCGAGCGCGGTGCGGTCGCGGACCCAGGTGAAGAACTCGTGCACCTTGTCGCTGGTCACCCGCCGCGGCACCCGCGCCGCCGTGGTGTTGAGGCACTCCCACAGCTCGGTCGAGACGATCTCCCTGGCCCGGCGCGCGTTCTCCCGCGCGGCGCCCAGCGAGTAGGCGATGGAGGCCGGGGTGCCACGGTCGACGGCGAGCAGCCGCAGCACGTCCTCCCGGGCGATCGGACCGGGCGGCGCGGCCGAGCCCATCACCCCGAGCAGGGACCGGCAGGCGGTGTCCTCGTCGATCCACGGGTCCTCCAGCAGCAGCTGCAGGTGCACGTCGAGGATGCGCGCGGTGCCGTCGCTGCGCTCGACGTAGCGGCCGATCCAGAACAGGGAGGAGGCGATCCGGCTGAGCATCAGCGGGCCTCCGCTCGGGAGGGCGAGGCCTGTTGCTGCTGTTGCTGCTGCTGGTCGGTGCGCGGGGCGTCGTCCTGCGAGTGGTCGGGCGCCGGCAGCGGGGGCGCTGCGGCCTGGTCCGCCACGAGGCCGGAGACGTTCCGGGGCTCGACTCGCTCGGGAGGCGGACCAGGGTGCTCACCGGGCTCGGCCGCCCCCACCACCCAGGTGTCCTTCGAGCCGCCGCCCTGGCTGCTGTTCACCACGAGCTGCCCCTCGGCGAGCGCCACGCGCGTCAGCCCGCCCGGCAGCACCCAGACGTCCCGCCCGTCGTTCACCGCGAACGGGCGCAGGTCGACGTGCCGCGGCCGCATCCCGTCGTCCACGAGCGTGGGGATGGTGGAGAGCTGCACGACCGGCTGCGCGATCCAGCCGCGCGGGTCGGCGACCAGCTGCGCGCGCAGCCGGGCCAGCTCCTTGCGGTCGGCGTCGGGGCCGATCACCAGACCCTTGCCACCCGAGCCGTCGACCGGTTTGACCACCAGCTCGTCCAGCCGGTCGAGCACCTCGGCCAGGGCGTCCGGCTCCTCCAGCCGCCAGGTGTCGACGTTCGGGAGGACCGGGTCCTCGGCCAGGTAGTAGCGGATCAGGTCGGGCAGGTAGGTGTAGACGAGCTTGTCGTCGGCGACGCCGTTGCCGACCGCGTTGGCGATCGTCACGGTGCCGAGCCGGGCGGCGAGCATCAGCCCGGGCGTCCCGAGCACCGAGTCGACCCGGAACTGCAGCGGGTCGATGAAGTCGTCGTCGATGCGGCGGTAGATCACGTCGACGCGCTGCGGGCCGGAAGTCGTGCGCATCCAGACCGTGCCGCCCGAGCAGAACAGGTCGCGGCCCTCCACCAGCTCCACGCCCATCAGCCGGGCGAGGAGGGTGTGCTCGAAGTACGCGGAGTTGTAGACGCCGGGCGTGAGCACGACGACGTTCGGGTTCTCCATGCCCCCGGGCGCGCTCGCCTTGAGCGCCTGCAGCAGGCGGTACGGGTAGTCGCCGACCGGCCGCACGCGCATCGAGGTGAACAGCTCGGGGAGGGTCTGCGCCATCACGCGCCGGTTGGAGATGACGTAGGAGACGCCGCTCGGCACCCGGACGTTGTCCTCCAGCACCCGCCAGCCGCCCTGCTCGTCGCGGATCAGGTCGATGCCCGACACGTGGATGCGCACCCCGTTGGCGCTCTCCACCCCGGCGGCCGCGCGGTGGAAATGCGCGGACGAGGTGATCAGCCCGGCCGGGATGACGCCGTCGCGCACCGCGTTCTGCGCGCCGTACACGTCGCTGAGGAACGCCTCCAGCGCCCGGACACGCTGCTTCACGCCGCGCTCGATCCGGTTCCACTCGGACTGCTCGATCACCCGCGGCACCGCGTCCAGCGGGAACGGGCGCTCCTCCCCCGCGAAGTCGAACGTGACGCCCTGCGCGAGGTACGAGCTGGCGAGCGCGTCGGTGCGGCCGCGGAGCTCCTCCTGCGTGAGCGCGGCCAGCGCCGTGAACAGCTCCCGATAGGCGGGCCGGGTGCGCTCGGCCACGCCGCCGCGGGCGTCGCCGAACATCTCGTCGAACGGCGCGCTGCGGCCGCGCCGGCGCCGCGCGGCCGATGTGCCGTAGCCGCCGAACAGATCACCCATGGCAGGACGTTACCGAGCGCCGGTTACCCGCAGATTTCCCCACGTTTCGCAGACGTCACAACCGTCGGTTCGGGTCGGCGGCCGATTGCCGACAGAATGGGCGGATGAGCATTCCGATCTCCGGCACCCACTTCGGCCTCACCGCCGGCGACTACCACGCGACGATCGCGTCGGTCGGCGCCTCCCTGCGCACGCTGGAGTTCGACGGCAGGCCGCTCGTGGTGCCGTTCTCGGCCGACGAGGTGCGCCCCGCCTTCCGTGGCGCGACGCTCGCGCCGTGGCCCAACCGCGTCGTCGACGGCCGGTACTCGTTCGACGGCGCCGAGCAGCAGCTCCCGCTCACCGAGCCGGGCCGGGGCCACGCCCTGCACGGCCTGGCCACCTGGCTCGACTTCACCGCGATCGACCGCTCGGCGAGCAGCGTGACCCTCTCCGCGACGATCGAGGCGCAGGAGGGTTACCCGCACCGGGTGGAGGTCGCGGTCGCGTTCGAGCTGGACGAGGACGGCCTGCACACCACCGTGACCGGCACCAACACGGGCACCACGCCGGCGCCCTGGGGCACCGGCCCGCACCCGTACCTGGTGGCGGGCGACGGCCGCGTGGACGACTGGACGCTCGACCTCCCGGCCGACCGGGTGCTGACGGTGACCGAGGACCGACTGATCCCGGTCGGGCTCGCCGATGTCGCGACCGAGGGCGGCGGCGTGTTCGACTTCCGCGGCGGCCGGCCGATCGCGGACACGTTCATCGACCACGCGTTCACCGGGCTGCGCCGCGACGCCGAGGGCGCCGCGACCGTCACGGTGCGCGCACCCGGGGGCACCGGCGTCGCGATGACGTGGGACGCGGCGTGCCCGTGGGTGCAGGTGCACACGGCCGACCGCGACATCGCCGAGCTGAACCGACTCGGCCTGGCGGTCGAGCCGATGACCTGCCCGCCCGACGCCTTCAACTCGGGCACGGACCTGATCGTGCTCGCCCCCGGGGAGTCGGCCGCGGCGGCGTGGACGATCCGGGCGCTCTGATCCGGCTGCGGCCGATTACGCGGCGGTCGCGGCAGCGGCGACCCGCCCGTCGATGACCGTCACCAGCTCGTCCAGCGCGGGCGAGTGGACGAGGTCGTGCGTGACCAGCAGCGTCGCGGTCCCGCGCTCGTGCGTGAGCCGGGCGATGAGGTCCATCACCGCGGCGCCGCTCTCCTGGTCGAGCGCGCTCGTCGGCTCGTCCACCAGCAGCACCTGCGGGCTGCGGACCAGTGCCCGCGCGATCGCGACCCGCTGGCGCTGACCGCCCGAGAGCTGAGCCGGCCGCTTGTCGGCATGCGCACTCAGCCCGACCGCGTCGAGCAGCTCGTCCACGCCCTCCCGCACCCGCGTGCGCGCGGCCGCGCGCCGCGATCCGCCGAGCTCGCCCATGACCTCCAGCTGCTCGCGGGCGGTGAGCGAGGCCAGCAGGTTGGACTGCTGGAAGACGATCCCGATCCGCTCGCGGCGCAGAGTTGTGGCCTCGTCCGGGGTCAGCGCGGTGGCGTCCTCGCCGCCGATGAGCACGCTGCCCGAGTCGGGGCGGATGAGCGTCGCGGCCAGGGCGAGGAGGCTGGACTTGCCGGAGCCCGACGGCCCGGTGATCCCCGTGACGACGCCGGCGCAGCCGTGCAGGGTGACGTGGTCGACCGCGGTGACGCGGGACGACCCGTCGGGGAAGGTGAGTGTGACGTCGTCGAGGGTGATCATCGGTTGCTCCCGAGTGCGGTGAGGGGGTCGGCGGTGGTGACGGTGCGGAGGGCGACGGCCGCTCCGGCGAGGCCCAGCAGGGCCATCGCGACGGCGGGGACGACGGTGGTGAGCGGCGCGACGAGGAACGGGAGCGCGCCGGAGGCGAGGGCGCCGAGCCCGAGGACGACGAGCATCCCGGCGCCGATCCCGGCGACGAGCACGACGAGCGCCTGCCCGAGCGCGTCGGCCACGAGCGAGCGCTGCGTCGCGCCGAGCGCCTTCAGCACGGCGATGTCGGCCGAGCGCTGCATCGTCCACACCGTGAAGAAGGCGCCGACGACCAGGGCGGAGATCCCGAACAGCAGCGCGACCATGAGGCCGAGCGAGCCGATCTCGCTCCGGAACGTCTCCAGTGCAGTCAGGCTGAGGAGTGCGGGCTGGGCGGAGGTGCCGGTGCGGCTCGCGACGGCGTCCCAGTCCGGGTCGCCGGACACCGCGAGGACGGTCGGCTCGCCGGTGCCGCCCATCCGCTTGTCGGCGGCGGCCCAGGCCTCGGGCGTCAACGCGACCACCGGTGTGTGGCTGTACCAGGCGTCGCCGCCGATGCTCGCCACGCGGTAGTCCGCGCCGAGGATCGCGACGGTGTCGCCGACCGCGGCGCGCAGGCCTTTCGCTGCGCCGGCCGACAGGCCGACCTCGGTGTCGCTTGCGGGAGCGAGTCGGGTGAGCGCGGTGTCGCCGGCATCGGCCGGGAGACCGACGAGGGCCACCCCCGCGGAAGTACCCTCCTGCGTCGCCCGGGTCTGCGCGATCCCGACCGGCGCCGCGGCGCGCAGGCCGTCCGCCTGCCGCCACGCGTCGACCTCCGACGGTGACAGCGCCGACTCGCTGAAGCTCGCGGACCCGCCGGCCGGCTTCTGCAGCACCAGGCGGTCGCCCGGGAGGTCGAGCACGGCCGACACGTTCTGGGCGGCGAGGCCGCCGGTGAGGCCGGCGAGGAAGCCGACCAGCACGGTGATGAGGGCGACGACGCCGCCGATGAGGATGAACCGGCCGCGGGCGTGCCGGAGGTCGCGCCAGGCGACGAACACGAGGAGTCCCTTCTGCCGGGCGGAGCGGTTCCGCCCGGTGTCCCTCCAGCCTTCGCTCTCCGCTCGCGGGTGGCATCGTCGATGCGGTCGAACCTCCTCTCCGACTTTCCATTGATGCCGAACCTCGCGCACCCTCCCTAGGCTGGGCGTGTCATGTCCCACAGCGCCCTCACCCCGGTCTTCGTCGGGCTGCGCGTCGGGCTGCACGTCCTCATCGCGGCACTGCTCGTGCTGGTCCTCGTGCGGCTGCCGGCGCTGCCGCCGCCCGCCGCCGTGGCCGGACTCGTGCTGGTCGCGGTCTTCGCCGCCGTGTACGTCTCGAGCGCGTTCGTCCGCCGGGTGCCGGAGGCGCAGCGCCGGCCGGTCGCCACGGTCTGGGTCACCGTGCTCGCCCTGGTCTGGGTCGGGCTCGTGCTCCTCGTGCCCGAGGCCGCCTACCTGGCGTTCCCGCTGTTCTTCCTCCTCCTGCACCTCCTGCCGCACCGGCTGGGTCCGGTCGCCGTCGTCGTCGTCACCGCGATCGCGATCCTCGCGCTCGGCCTCCACCAGGGCTTCTCCGCCGGCGTGGTGATCGGCCCGGTGATCGGCGCCGGCGTCGCCATCCTGCTCGGCCTCGGCTACCGCGCCCTCGCCCAGGAGGCCGCCGAGCGGGAGGCGCTCCTCGCCGAGCTGCTCAGCACCCGTGACCGCCTGGCCGAGACCGAGCGCGAGCAGGGCGCCCTCGCCGAGCGCGCCCGGCTGGCCCGCGAGATTCACGACACCGTCGCCCAGGGCCTCTCCAGCATCCAGCTCCTCCTGCACGCCGCCGAGCGCGCCGACCCGGACCGGCCCGGCATCGAGCACGTCCGCCTCGCGCGCGAGACCGCCGCGGAGAGCCTGGCGGAGACCCGCGCGTTCATCCGGGAGCTGACGCCGCCCGCGCTCGACGCCGGACTCGGGGAGGCCCTGCGCCGGCTCGGGGAGGCGCAGTCCACGCCGGGCGGCCTCCGCGTGGAGGTCGAGACCCCGCCGTCGCTCGACCTGCCGATGGACCTCCAGACCGCGCTGTTGCGGATCGCGCAGGGCGCCGTCGCGAACGTCCGGCAGCACGCGGGCGCCCACCGGGCGTCGCTCACGGTGCGGGTGGACCGGGACGAGACGGTGCTTGTCGTCGCGGACGACGGCGTGGGCTTCGACCCGCAGACCGTCGCGGCCGGCCCGGGCGGAGCCGACTCGTTCGGCCTCCGCGCCATCGCCGAGCGCGTCGCGCAGCTCGACGGGACGCTCGACATCGACAGCGCGCCGGGGCGGGGCACCCGGCTGACGGTGACCGTGCCCAGGAGCCGGGCGGGAGACGCCGCATGATCCGCATCGTCATCGCCGACGACCACCCCGTGGTGCGCGCCGGAGTGCGCGCGCTGCTGGACGCCGAGGACGACCTCGAGGTGATCCGGGAGGCGGCCACGGCCGACGAGGCCGTGCTCCTCGCCGGGCAGCTCGCGCCCGATCTGGTGCTCATGGACCTCCAGTTCGCCGACGGCCCGCGCGGCGCCGAGGCCACCCGCCGCATCCGCGCCCTCGACGACCCTCCGCACGTGCTGGTGCTGACCAACTACGACACCGACGCCGACATCCTGACCGCCATCGAGGCGGGAGCGAGCGGCTATCTGCTGAAGGACGCCCCGCCCGACGAGCTGGTCGCGGCCGTGCGGGCGGCCGCGGCCGGGGAGAGCGCGCTCGCCCCGGTGATCGCTGGACGCCTGATGGCCCGGATGCGCGCGCCGCTGACGAGTCTGTCCGCGCGCGAGCTGGAGGTGCTGGAGCTGGTCGCGGCCGGCGCGTCGAACACCGACATCGCCGGCCGGCTGCACATCACGGAGGCGACGGTGAAGTCGCACCTGGTCCACATCTTCACGAAGCTCGACGTGGGCTCGCGCACCGCCGCGGTCAGCGCGGCACGGGCACTGGGGCTGCTGCGGTGACGCGCATATAGCCGACATACGCCGCGCGGCGTTACATTGTGCGCGACGTCGACCGGCCTGGTCGCGCGGGAGTGCGGAAGGTGGTCGTGATGAGCACCAAGGATCGGGTCCGACCGACGTTCGGCGGGCTGAGCGCGCCGGCCCGGCTCACGGTCGAGGGGGCCGGCATCGTGGTCGGCGCCGTCGCGTTCGTGATCGCCGGGATCGTGGCGCTGTTCGTGTTCTGGGGCGGAAGCCTCCCGATCGCCGGACCGGACTCGATCGGGCAGTTCGTCGCGATCGCCGCCGGCGTGATCGCGTTCCTCGCCTACCTGGTCGGCCGGTTGTGGACGCGGGAGGGGCTCACCCCGTTCCGGACCGCTGCCGCACCGGACGGCAGACCGCGCCGGGCGACGGGTGTGGACATCTTCGACACGCTGGCGATCGCGCTCGCCCACGGCATCCTCGCCCTGCTCGGCTGGCTCGTCCTCGGCGCGGTGCTCGCGAACGGGTTCCAGGACGCCACCGTCTACTTCCTGTCCGCGACCGTGCTCGCGGGTGCGGCCACCGGCGTGACCGCCTACGCCGTCTTCCTCTCGGCCGCCGGGATGGACCTGATGCGGCTCTCGACGGTGCTGGCGGCATTCGCGGTCGTCGGCATCCTGGCCTCCATGCTGAGCGCGCCCGACCCGCACTGGTGGGAGAAGCACCTCAGCGCACTGGGGATGTCGCAGAGCGTCTCGTCGCTGACGTTCAACCTCACGCTCATCATCGCGGGCGCGATCGTGACCGCGATCGCGCGGTACGCCACCGACGCGCGCGGCATCCTCGACCCCAAGCAGCGCTCGGCCGTGCTGCGGGTGCGCGTCGGGCTCATCCTGATCGGCGTGCTGCTCGCGTGCGTCGGCATCTTCACGCTGAACATCTCGATCCTCCTGCACAACGTGTCCGCGGTCGGGATGGTCGTGGTCTTCGCGCTCGTGGTCTTCTGGGTGCGCCCGGCGCTGCCGACCGCGCCCGTCGCGTTCTTCGCGCTCGGCTACGTGTTCTTCGCCACCATCGTGGCGGTGCTGGTGTTCTTCGCCGTGGGCTACTACGTCCTCACCGCCGCGGAGCTCGTCGCCGGCGTCCTGGTGTTCAGCTGGCTCATCGTCTACCTGCGGATGACGGGCGCCGCCACCGCGGAGGCGCGCGCCGAGCAGGAGAACGTACACCTCGTCGATGGGTGATGCTGCGGTTCGACAGCGTGTACAGCACGCGGCGTCGCGCGCCCGCCTAGCATCCTCGTGACCCGGATGGAGGAGTGATAGCCATGAACAGCATCGAACGTGACGTCGTCATCGTCGGCGCTGGAGCCTCCGGCCTCACGGCCGCGACGGAACTGAGGAAGGCCGGCCTGAGCGTCGCCGTGCTGGAGGCCCGCGATCGCGTCGGCGGCCGGCTCTGGACGAACGACGTCGACGGAGCCACCCTCGAGATCGGCGGCCAGTGGGTGTCGCCCGACCAGGACGCCCTCATCGACACCCTCGCCGAGCTGGGGCTGGAGACATACTCCCGCTACCGCGACGGCATCAACATCTACCTCGGCGAGAACGGCGCCCGCCGCACGTTCGAGGGCGAGATCTTCCCCGTCGCCCCGGCGACCGAGCAGGAGATCGTCGGCCTGATCGACCGGCTCGACGCCCTCGTCGCCGAGATCGACCCCGACCGGCCGTGGGACCACCCGCAGGCGAAGGAGCTGGACGAGATCTCGTTCCGCCGCTGGCTGGAGACGCAGACGGACGACGAGGAGGCCCGCCGCAACATCGGCATGTTCATCGCGGGCGCCATGCTCACCAAGCCGGCGCACGCCTTCTCGGCGCTCCAGGCCCTGCTCATGGCTGCCAGCGCCGGCAGCTTCAGCCACCTGGTGGACGCCGACTTCATCCTCGACAAGCGCGTGAAGGGCGGCCTCCAGCAGGTGCCGCTGCTGCTCGCGGAGCGACTGGGCGACGACGTCCACCTGAACGCGCCGGTGCGCACCCTCCGCTGGGACGCCGAGGGCTCCGGGACCGGTGTCACCGCGATCACCGACGAGCTGGAGGTGCACGCCCGGTTCGCGATCCTGGCCGTGCCGCCCGTGCTGATCAGCCGGATCTCCTACGAGCCGCCGCTGCCCCGCCGTCAGCAGCAGCTGCACCAGCACCTGTCGATGGGCTTCGTCATCAAGGTCCACGCCGTCTACGAGACGCCGTTCTGGCGCGACCTCGGCTACAGCGGCACCGCCTTCAGCCCGTACGAGCTGGTGCACGAGGCCTACGACAACAGCTACGACGGCGACCCGCGCGGGACGCTGGTCGGCTTCGTCTCCGACGAGGCCGCCGACGACGTCTTCCGGCTGAGCCCGGAGGAGCGCAAGGCGCGCATCCTCGAATCGCTGTCGCACTACTACGGCGCGCAGGCGCTGAACCCGGTCGTGTACTACGAGAGCGACTGGGGCAGCGAGGAGTGGACCCGCGGCGCCTACGCGGCGAGCTTCGACATGGGCGGCCTGGCGCGCTACGGCGCGGACCTGCGCACGCCGGTCGGCCCGATCCACTTCTCCTGCAGCGACCTGGCGGGCAAGGGCTACCAGCACGTGGACGGCGCCATCCGCGTCGGCCGCGAGACGGCCGCGGCGATCGTCGCGGCGCTGCAGCCGGCGGGCTAGCCGCCCGGGGCCGGCTCCGGCCCCCTCCGACCGCGCGCGGACAGTCGTGGCTGTCCGCGCGCACCACCACCGGCCGGCCGGGACGCGCACCGTCGTGGGATGCGCGGCCCGGCCGCCGGGGCATCTCCGATCCAGGGAGTGCGGGCGTCAACCTTCGATGAGGGTGACACCCGGAGTTGTCGACGTCACGGTGAACGCAGCGATGCCGAGAAGCGCGACGGCGATCAACGCGACGGCCAGCACGACGACCGCGACGATGAGCGGAGACCTGCGCCGTCGCCCCCTCACGAGCAGGACCACGGCACAGCCGATCAAGCCCACCCCCACGGGAATCGCGACGGGAAAGGCGATCAAGAGTCCTGCGACGAGGATCGAGCCTCCGAGGAGCCACGCGTCGGCCTGGCCCGTCGTTCGCTGCGGCTGCGTCCCGGTCATCAGATGTTCTTGAGCCAGCCGCTCTGCAGCACGGTGCCCCGGTACGACAGGCCCTGTTCCTTGTTCGCCTGCCACGACGATCCTTGATAGAGGAACGAGAGACGGTGGGAGACCTTGCACGTTCCGACGGCGCCCGAGACATAGCTCGACGAGGTCTGGTTGATGCTCCACGGACCGCCGAAACCGGAGAACCAGCCCGTGCACTCCAGGTTACGAGTGACCGCACTCGAGGTCGCCTCGAAGCCGTAACGAAGGGCGAAGGTGCCGGTCGTGATGCCCCAGAGGTTGACGTTCACCGGGTAGGTCGCCGTGTACCGAGACGCTGCCGCACGCGCCGATCGTGGATCCACGGTCAGAGTCGGTTCCGCGGCTTCCGCGAACTCCAGGACGGAGAGCGGTCTTCCTCGACCGCTGACATGAACGCATTCTGCTCGGTCGTTGACAGGTGTTCGAACTTCGCCGTGAGCGCCGCCTCGGCTGAATCATCCACCTTCATGCCGACGACGAATTCCGAGAAAGCGGTCTCGTTCGAATTCGGTACATCGGCTTGCGCGGCCGAGATCCCCCCGCCGAACACGAGACACGACGCCACCCCGCTCGTAGTCAATGCCTTGGTGATGCTTCTCACGATGACTCCTTTGTCCTGGCTCGCATTCGAGCTATAGAATCTCAGCTGAAATCACTGATACATTGCACGATAGTTGCACAGGCGAGGAGTTGCAACCCGGGCCGGCGTGAGCGGCATTTCAGCCCTCCTGTCCCCCAAATGGAGGTCAAGCCAAGGCGTCTTCGCCTAGAATTCTCGATCGTGGCGGTTCGTGAGGTGGGCAGAGCGCGCCGTCGGCATCGGGCCGACGGGCCTGCGTTCGTCGACCGGCCGGGGCGAAGGCTGCGGCGGGTGCGGGTGATCGGGATCGCCGTCCTCGGCGCCATCGGGCTCTCCGTCGGGCTCGCGCTCACCGTCTTCGCGGGTGGGCCGCAGCTCGGGCTCCCGTCGCTGCCGTTCGGCCCGTCCTCGCAGTCGGAGGCGCACCGTCCCACGCCGACCTCCACCCCCGGACCGACCTGGCCGGCTCCGGATCCGACCGCGAGCATGCCGCCCCAGCCCGTGCAGGAGCCCGTCGTCGCGGTGCCCCCGCCCGCGCCGGCCCCGTCCGCGCCGGATCAGGCCGCGCCCGCGCCGAGCGCTCCGGCGCCCGCGACCACCCCGTCGCCGTCGCCGACGGCGGGCAAGAGCGCGACCGCTCCAGGCAAGTCCAAGAAGCCGCCGCACCGGTGACCCGGCGCGCCGTCACCGAGTCCGTCGGGGGCTGACCAGATCGTCGCCCAGCGCGTCCACCGGGCCGACGATCACCGACTCCAGCCGGCGCACGACGTCGAGGTAGTCGCCGGTCCAGATGATCCGGATCGCCCGCGCGACGATGTGGCCGGAGCCGTCGCCCAGGTCGTCCGCCACCACGTCCGCGAGGCGGTGCCGGTCCTCCGGGTCCGCCGGCACGGGCGCGGGGAGCGGCTCGCGCGCGACCAGGCTCGTGGCGAGCTGCTCGTACCAGCCCGCGAGGCGCGTGACGGAGTCCTCCAGCGTCCGGCGCGCGCCCGCGCGCTCGTCCTCCGTGGTCTCCTGGCGCTGCCAGAGCTCCAGGATCGCGTCGCTCGCCAGCCGCACACCCGCGACGCCGCCGACCGACGCCGACACCTCCGCGAGCGGTCGCTGCTTGCTGCCGCGCTCGCCCAGGTAGGTGCGGAACGCGTCGTCCAGCCGGCGGGCCGCGGCGGCCGCCCGGAGCGCCTCCTGCCGGGGCTCTGGATGCTCGGCCGCGGTCGCGTCGCACCGCGCCAGCCCGAACGCGACCGTCGCGCCGAGATAGCGCACGCTCGCGCTGTAGGCGTCGGCGAGCGCCTGCCGCAGCGACGCGGCAGCGCCCCTGGGCCAGAACAGCAGCCCGACGACCAGGCTCACGGCGCAGCCGAGCGCGATGTCCTCGATGCGGATCAGGCCGACCGTCCAGCCGGAGGGCGCGATGAGATTGAACAGCAGCACCAGCAGGATGGTGAACGCCGCCTGGCCCGCGGCGAACGAGATGGCGGCCGGGGCGATCCCCGCCACCAGGATCGCGACCGGGAGCAGCAGCCAGATCACGATCGTGTTGTCGCCGATCACGAGCATCGCGAGCGCGCCGAGCAGCACGCCGACCGCGGTGCCGACGACGCCGCGCAACACGGTCTGGCCGGTGCTCAGGGCGTTCGAGCGGAGGACGGAGAGCGTGCCGAGCACGACCCAGAAGGAGTGCTGCACGCCCGTCAGATTGGCCAGCAGTACGGCGAGCCCGAGCGCGATCGCCCCGCGGATGCTGTTGCGCAGCCACACCGAGTTCCACCCGATGAATCCGCTCGCGCGTTCGGCCGCGGCCGCGACCGGGCCGGCCAGGTCGCCGGGCTGGCGCCCCATCAGCCGCTGCCACCAGGTGCGCCGCTCCGCGCGGGCGGTGAGCGCGATGTTCCCTGCTACGGTCTCGACCGCCTGGGCGAGCTCCTGCGCGCGGAAGCCCGGGTCGAGCGCCGTCACGATGTCGTCCGCGACCCGGCGGCCGCCGTCGGGATCGGGCCCGACCGGGAGCGCCATCGTCGCGGACTCCACGCCGGTCCTCGCCTCCGCGAGGAGGGCGAGCGCGGCCTCCAGCGCAGCCGGGTCACCGCCGTGGCGCGCCAGCAGGGCGGCACCCTCCTCCAGCACCGCTGCCGCGGTGCTCTTCACCTCGAAGGCCGCCACGTGCACCGGTCCGGGGGTGGCGGCCGGGATCCTGACGTGGTCGAACTGCGCGATGACCGAGTTCAGCCAGTTCAGCTCGTCGACCAGCCGGACGATGGTGCGCGCCGACGTGCTCAGCCCAGTCGGCCGGTACGGCGTGCGGAGGAAGGCGGTGTGCAGCGCGTCCACCGCCGCGTCGGCCGCGGTGACGGCACGATCGCGCTCCGCCGCCAGGTCCGGGTTGCCGGCGCGGAGCATGGCCGCGGCCTCGGCGCGCAGCCGTGCCGCGAGCGCCCGGCAGGCGTCCACCGCGGGCGCCCGCAGCGGCTCACGAGCGGGAGCGGGCCAGAGGGTCACTATCGCGACGACGCCGACGACGGCCGCGATCCCCCAGCCGAGCAGGCGCGGACCGAGGGAGTCCACCGAGCCGGGCAGCGTGACCGGCAGGATGAACGCCAGCAGCAGGGAGGTGCTCGCCGAGGCCATGACCGAGCTCACCGAGCCCGCGAACAGCACGGCGAACGCCACCGCCGCCATCGCGACGGCGGAGAGCCAGACCGGACGCGACGCCAGCGTGCCGAGACAGACCAGCACGGCGCCGGCCACGGCGAGCGCGAGCTGCGCCTGCACGCGGTCGACGAGCGGCCCGCTGAAGTCGACCAGCAGCAGCATCGCGAACGAGCCGAACGCCGCGAACGTGGCGACCTGCCCGTCGCGCAGGACGAGGCTGCTGAACGCGAACAGCAGCGGCATGACGATCGCCGCGCGGCCGGCGCGGCGCAGCGCCGCGTAATCGGGGTCGTGGCGCTTCAGCCAGGTCGCCACACGCATCCGCCCTCCTCGCTCGTCACCGCACACCCTAGCCCGGCGTGCGCCGCGCGCGAGAGGGGCATGATCACCGGCCGGAATCCTCGCCGGGGTCCGACGGGTCGTCTGCGGAACCGCTCTGCGACCCCTGCGGGTCGTCCGGCGCAGGAGCGGGTTCCGGAGCGGGGCCGGGCTTGATGTGCGCGGGCGCCGGCTTCGGCGCGGTCGGCGTTCCGGGGTCGCCGGGTCCGGGGCGGCCGGACGCGTCGTCCCCGTTCGCCCCGCTGCCGGGCTGCGGACCGGTCGTCGGGGGTCCCGGCGCCGCTGCACGGTCGTCGCCGCTCGAGCTCCCGGGCTGGGCGGCCTCCGCGGGGTCGCCGTCTCCGGCGTGGGCGGAGTCCTGTCCCGTGGCCGCGCCGTGTCCGCGCTGACCGCCCTCCGCCTTCTGAGGTGTCGGTGCGTGCGTCGTCCGCATGTTCGTCGTCGCGTCCGGCTCGGCCGTGGGTCCGGCCGGCGCTGGGGGCACGGGAGGCCTCGGGTGCCCGACGAAGCGGGCCAGGCTCGAGAACGCGTCGCCCACGACCGCGTGCAGGGTCTGGCCGGCCGCCGCGGCGGAGGCGCCGCCGGCCAGCGCCGCGGCCAGGAGCAGCACGGTTGTCGTGCGCATCCCGCGCCGGGCGAACCACGACGAGCGGACGCGACGGCGGCCGGACATCAGACGCACCACGTCGCGCGAGGGCGCGGGCGGCTCGGCCGGGGTGGTCACGGTGAGCTCGTCCAGGAGGGCGGCGAGCGCGGCGTCGCCGTCGAGGCCGGCGTCGCCGAGCAGGCGCAGGACCGGGTCGTCCCCGGAGTTCCTGGTCGTCATCGCACCTCCTCCCGTTCCCGGGCCGGCGCAGTCTCGTCGGGCGTGGTCTCGGGCGCGACCTCCCGGCGCAACGCGATCAGCGCGCGCCGCTGTAACTGCTTGACCGCACCGGGGCTCCTGTCCATGATCCGGGCGACCTCGTCGATGGTCAGATCCGCCAGGATCCGCAAGGCGATGACCTCGCGGTGCTCGGGCGCCAGCCTGCCCAGCAGCTCGACGACGCCGACGGCGCCGTGCACGTGGTCCTCCGCGGAGGGCGTGCTCCGGGTGTCGGTGCGCGGGTCGTAGGCCACGGGCGTCGGGACGCGGGAGCGACGCCGGTGGTGGTCGACGACCCGAGCGTGCGCGATCGTGAACAGCAGGGCCCGCAGGCCGTCCCCGCCGCCGGAGAGCGAGTCCAGCCGCGGATACAGGGCGACGAAGACGTCCTGCGTCACGGCCTCAGGGTCCTCGACGCCCTGCGAGCGGAGGTAGGCCAGCAGCGACGCCGCGTGCGTGCGGTACGCGTCGGCGAACGCCAGGGCGGGACCGCTGGCGCCGCGGCGGGCGTGCTCCTTCACGGGCCGGGCCTCACGCGGCCACTCTAGTGGGACCAGCCACTCCGCCGGGAGGAGTCCGACCGACATCGAGGCCCCGCCATCCCCACCGCCCGCCGCACGAGCCCGAGCCCACGGCAGACGGTGGTCCATCGTCTACGCCGTCCGCCGGAGAGCCGGCGCCCCGGCCGGACCGGTGGAGATCCGCGCGCTCCGGGGGGACGGCGCTGCGGGTCCTTCCGGCCCGACCGGGACTTCCGCGAGGCGGATGCCGGTCAGGGCGGTGGTGCGGGAACGACAGGCGGCGGGGACGACGCGAGTCGCCCGGTTCGCCGCGATGGCACCCGTCCCGGCTGCCGTCTTCGCGGGGGCGACGAAGACAGCGGAGGGGGGAACGGGAGTCGTGAGGGACATCGGGGGCTTTCTTGGCTACCGGTGAACGGACGGAAGGCCGTGGCCCTCGTCGTCTTAATCGTCGGGAGGCCCGCAAAGGTTACGCGCGGCCGGAAGAATTTCGGTCCGCCCGGCGCTCGAACGCGATCAGCTGCTGCTGCCACTCGGCGTACGAGGTCGCCACCGGCACGTCGCGGCCGTCGCGCACGGCCGCGGCGACCTCCACCGCCGCGTCGATCGCCGCCCGGTACGGCAGCGAGCCGGTGCTGACCCTGCGCACACCGAGCACCTGGAGGTCGTCCAGGGTGAGGCCCGGCACGACCAGGATGTTGAGCGGGAGCGGGATGGCCGCGGCGAGCTGCTCGATGGTGGCCGGATCGGTGACGCCGGGCACGAAGATCCCGTCGGCCCCGGCGTCGGCGTAGGCGCGGGCGCGATCGGCGACGGCCGCCACGGTGTCGTCCTCGTGGAACCAGTAGGAGTCGACGCGGGCGTTCACGAACACGTCGGCGGCCTCCCGTTTGACCGCGACGATCTTCGACGCGGGGACGGCCGGATCGACCAGGCGGCCGGCGGCGGAGTCCTCCAGGTTCACGCCGGCGACGCCGTCCCCCGCCAGCCCCGCGACGAAGGCGGCGACCTCCGCCGGGTCGTCGCTGTAGCCGTCCTCGATGTCGGCGGTGACGTGGACGTCGAGGGCCGCGATCCGGCGGACCAGGGCCGCCGTGGCGTCCCGGCTGGCGCTCCCGGCGTCGGGCCGGCCGGCCGACGCGTTCACGCCGAAGCTCGTGGTGCCGACGGCCGGGAAGCCCGCGGCCGCGAAGGCGAGCGCCGAACCGGCGTCCCAGGCGTTCGGCAGCAGGAGCGGCTGGTCGCCGTAGTGCAGGTCTCGGAACGTCATCGTGGTCCTCCTGACTCGTCTGGCCGGAGACTACTCCTCCACGCGTTTGCACGCTGTTCATCGTGAGTTCGGCCCGCGTACCAGCGCACTCACTACTTTCCGTTCCTATGAGACTTCACATGTCCCGCTCCGTCGCGGTGCTCGCGGCGGTCGCCACCGCCGGCGCCGCCCTCGCGATCGCACTCCCGACAGCGGCCTCGGCTGCCGACGCGCCCGACGTCCGGATCACCGAGTGGATGTACAACCCGGTGCGGTCCTCCGGCGAGTACATCGAGCTCACCAACCTCGGCTCGACCCCGGTCAGCCTCGCCGGCTGGTCGTTCGACGACGACAGCCGGACGCCGGGGACTGTGCCGCTCGACAGCCTCGGCACCCTCGCAGCCGGGCAGTCCGCGATCGTGACCGAGTCCGCCGACGCGACCTTCCGCAGCGAGTGGAAGCTGGGCGCCGACGTGAAGATCCTCGCCGGCAACACCACGAACCTCGGCCGCGCGGACGAGATCAACATCTTCGACGGCCCCGACGCCGTCGCGAACCTCGTCGACCGGCTCACCTACAACGACCAGGGCACCGGCACCGTCAAGGGGCCGCGTACGCTGGGCGTGTCCGGTATCCCGAAGACGGAGGCCGCGCTCGGCGCGAACGACGCCTCGCAGTGGCAGCTCTCCACGGCCGGCGACGCGGAGTCCTCGTGGGCGTCGACCGCCGGCGACATCGGCTCGCCGGGGAAGAGCCGCTTCGCGCCGGCGGCCTCCACGCCGGACTGGGCCAACGTGCACATCAACGAGGTCTCCTCCGACAACACCGCCACCCCGGTCGGCGACGCGGTCGAGCTGTTCAACAGCGGTGCGACGGACGTCAGCGTCGCGGGCTGGCTGCAGATCGACAGCGGTGCGGCCACGGCGGCGACCGCCCTCTCGCCGAAGCTCGCCGACGGCACGGCGACGAGCGTCGTCCCGGCCCACGGCTACGTGTACTTCGCCTCGACCAAGGGCCTCGGCAGCGGCGGAGACGGAGTGAAGCTCTACCTCCCGGACGGCCTGGACGGCACGGCGGGGACCCTCGTGGACTCGGTGGCGTACACCGCGGGCGAGGCGGGCACCGACGAGGGCAACGACTTCGGCGCCGGTGCGTTCGCGCGCTGCCCCGACGGCAGCGGCGCGTTCGTCTCAGTGAAGGACAAGAGCTTCGGCGCCTCCAACGCCGACGCCTGCAAGACCATCCTCACCAACCCCGCGGACGGCGGCGGCACCGGCGGCGGCCCCACCCTGAACTGCCAGCCGGAGGCCCCGTCGGGCACCGGCGCCCTGCCCGCCGGCACGCTCACCCCCGCCGCATGGCCCGGCAGCGCCGACGTCAGCGTGTCCGACAAGCAGTGCGCGTGGACGACCTCCACGGGCCCCGAGGGACGCGATGTGAGCGGCCTGGTCTTCGACCCGAGCAACGCGAACGTGCTCTACAGCGTCAAGAACAAGAGCTGGGTGTTCCGCATGGTGAAGCAGGACGGCCTCTGGGTCTCCGACACCACGAACGGCTGGGCGAACGGCAAGGAGATCTTCTTCCCCGGCAGCACCGACGTGGCGACCAACCAGCCCGACTCCGAGGGCCTGACCGTCGGCCCCGACGGCGCGCTGTACGTGACCACCGAGCGCAACAACGCGGCCAACACCAACCCGCTCAACTCGATCCTGCGCTTCGACCCGACCCAGCCCGGCACGCAGCTCGTCGCGACCGACCAGTGGAACCTGACGGCCGAGTTCCCCGAGCTGCACGCCGGCAACAAGACGGAGGCGAACCTCGGCTTCGAGGGCGTCACCTTCGTCCCTGACGCGTACCTGACCGGCAACGGCTTCGTCGACCAGTCGACGGGCAAGGCCTACCGGCCGATCGACTACCCGCAGCACGGCACCGGCCTGTATTTCGCGGCGCTCGAGAACGACGGCAAGCTCTACGCCTACGCGCTGAACGCCGACCACAGCTTCCACCGGGTGGCCGTGGTCGACACCGGGATGGGCCACGTCATGGATGTGGCGTTCGACGCCGACGCGCAGCGGATCTGGGCGCTGTGCGACAACACCTGCGGCGTGACCTCCACGCTGCTGAAGGTCGGCACGACGGGCGCGATCGTCCCCGACGTCGCCTACGCCAAGCCGGCGGCCCTCCCCGTGAACAACCTCGAGGGCTTCGCCGTCGCGTCGAGCACGACGTGCGTGAACGGCACCAAGGAGGCCGTCTGGTCCGACGACGGCGTCTACGGCGCCGGTCCGGGCAGCGCGACCGAGGGCCACGCGCTCTACAGCGGCCGGGTCGACTGCGACCTCCACCTCGGCGGTCAGGGCGTGCCCAAGCCGGACGCCTGGAGCAAGACCAAGGTCTACTTCAACGGCGACACGGTGAGCTACAACGGCTCGGTCTTCCAGGCGCTCTGGTACACCTCGGGCGAGACGCCGGGCTCCGCGAAGAACGGCGCCTGGTCCCAGCTCGCGATCGCGGCGGACGGCTCCACGCTCTGGACGGTCACCCGGCCGTTCACCACGGGCGACATCGTCGTCTACCAGGGCCGCACGTTCAAGGCGCTCTGGTATACACGCGGCACCGCACCCGGCGGCGTCGGCGGCCCCTGGAGCGAGATCGTCGCACCGGCGACGCCCGGCGGCATCCCCGGCTGGAGCGCGGCGACCGTCTACAACGGCGGCGAGAAGGTGACGTACCAGGGCCAGGTGTGGCAGGCCAAGTGGTACACCGCCGGGGAGGCGCCGAGTACGGCCAAGAAGAGCGCCTGGGCACTGGTCGGCTGACCGGCCGCGGCCGGCCCTGACCGGCCGCGAACGGATTAGTCGAATCCGGAGCTGACGGAGCGATGTCCTCAGTGACGGGCCGGATGGCCCGCACCTGACGGAAGGAGACTCCCATGCGCACTGTGGTCGCGATCGAGAACATCTCGCTGGACGGCTACGCCGACTCCGGCGAGGGCCTGGGCTTCGAATGGACCGCCCGCGCCTACGACGACGAGGTGGACCGCTTCTCCAACGAGCACGTCCGCGCCGACGTCGACACGGCGGTGTACGGGCGCACGACGTATCTGGGGATGCAGGGGTTCTGGGGGCCGATGCTGGAGAACGCGGAGGCCTCCCCCACCGAGCGCACTCACGCACGGTGGGTGAACGCCGTGCCCAAGGTCGTGTTCTCGCGCACGCTGGCGTCGGCCGACTGGAACAACAGCACCCTCGTCCGGGACGACCTCCCGGGCGCGGTGGCCGAACTGAAACGGGGTGACGGCGGCACGATCGCCATCTATGCGAGCCCGAAGCTCGTGCACGGGTTCCTGGAGGCCGGCCTGATCGACGAGCTGCGGCTGCTGATCCACCCGCTCACCCTGGGCGGCGGCACTCCGCTGATCCCGCCGCGGGCGCGGCTCGCGCTCGACCTCGCGGAGTCGCGGACCTTCCCGAGCGGGGCGGTGTACGCCCGCTACCGGGTGTCGTAGTCTCCTCGGACGGAAGGGAGGGGCGATGCGATTCCTGCTGCTCATCCAGAACCCGGCGGGCCATCGGCAACCGGAGCCGGACGCCGAGCTCGGCGCGGCCCTCGCGGGCCTGATCGACGAACTGGCCGACGCCGGCGCGCTCATCGACACGGCGGGGCTGCGGCCACCGGAGGAGGGCGTGCGCGTGCGCCTCTCCGGCGGCGCCCTGACCGTGCGCGACGGCCCGTACACCGAGGCGAAGGAGGTCGTCGGCGGCTACTGCCTGCTGCAGGCGGCGTCCTCCGACGAGGCGACGGCCTGGGCGAAGCGGTTCCTGGCGGTGCACCGCGGCGGGGACACCGGCGGCGCGGACACGGCTGACTGGGACATGACCGTGGAGGTGCGCCGGCTCGACGAGGGCTAGCCGGCGCACCCCGCGGGGGTCAGTCCGCCTTGGTGGAGAAGGCGGCGTCGAAGGCGGCGGCGGGCGGGTTGATGGCGTTGAGTTCGCGGACGAAGGCGATGGCTTCCGGGGCGCCCTGGAGGCGGTCCATGCCGGCGTCCTCCCACTCCACCGACGTCGGGCCGGTGTAACCG